>DASYCT010000282.1:0-4835 GCA_036500065.1 Chitinophagaceae bacterium
CGTTGCTGGGTGAAAACGATCCTGATGAGGAAGCCTGTAAAAAGCTGAACGCTTATCTCGAATCGAAGAACCTGCGCCCGACGATATTCATCCACCGGGGGCATAGTTATCATGTGACCTCCACGTTGTCGAAACTGCAACCCTCGGCCCGTATCGTGATACTGGGTTCCTGCGGGGGGTATAACAGCCTGAACGAAGTGCTGACCATCAGCGAAGACGCGCATATCATTTCTTCCAAGCAGGTAGGCACCAAAACGGTGAACGAGCCGATCCTGAAAGCTATCAATACAACCCTCAACGCCGGGCGGAACATCGAATGGTTGTCGATGTGGAAAGATCTGAGCAGGCAGTTTGCCGGGCAGGCAAAGGATAAATTCGATGATTATATTCCGCCATACAAGAACCTCGGGGCGATTTTTATCAAGGCCTACCGGAAGGCGATGGAACAATAAGGTTTGAAGCTCCTTATCTTTGCATCTTATGCCAGAAGTGAAAGCCCGGAAAAAGATTGTCGATTTAGAGTTGCTCAGGAGGGTATTCCGGTTTGCAGCGCCTTACAAGGGAAAATTCTACACATCGCTGGTACTGTCTATCGTGCTGGCTATTATAGCGCCCATCCGCCCCTGGCTGATACAGGTGACCATTAACCGCGGCATATCGGGACAGGTAAAAGCCGCACCGGGATGGCTCAATAAAATATTTGACAGCCTGGGCGGCAGTGATTTGGTACGGTTGATCGTGATGCTGACCATTTTCCAGATCGTTTTATTGCTGCTGGAAACGGTGCTCCGGTTTTCTTTCTCCTTTCTCACCGCGGCGCTCGGGCAGAACGTGGTCAAGGACATGCGGGTAAAAGTGTACAACAAGATACTCGGCCTGAACCTTAGCCAGTTTGACAAAACGCCTATCGGCACGCTTACTACCCGTACTATCAACGATATTGAATCCATCAATGATATTTTTTCGGATGGACTGATCCCCATCGTGGCTGATTTGTTGTCTATCATTTCCGTTATCGCCGTGATGTTTGTGCTGGACTGGAAGCTGTCGCTTATCTGCCTGGCGCCTTTCCCGCTGCTGATTATCGCCACGTATTTTTTCAAAGAAAGCGTCAATAAATCATTTATCCGGGTGCGTAATGCGGTGGCCGCGCTCAATGCATTTGTGCAGGAGCATATTACCGGTATGCATGTATTGCAGGCATTTGCTTCGGAAGAGCGGGAGTTGGTGAAATTCAAAAAGATCAACAAGGACCACCGCAATGCCAATATCAACGCCATTTTTGCTTATTCGGTTTTCTTTCCCATCGTGGAAATCGTGCTGGCGGTGTCCACGGCCCTGTTGATCTGGCTGGCGGCCAGTGAAGCGCATCTTTTGAAGGATATTAACCCCCAGCGGGCGCTGGACCTGAAGGGGGAGATGGTTTCCTTCTTTTTATTCCTCAACCTGTTGTTCCGCCCCCTGCGGGTGATTGCGGATAAGTTCAACGTGTTGCAGATGGGTATGATTGCCAGCGAGCGCGTGTTTAAGGTACTGGACAACGACGATTATATAAAAACGGAAGGCAATTACGCCCCGCAAAAGCTCAACGGGAAGATACAGTTTGACCATGTATGGTTTGCCTATACGGAGGACCGCTATGTGCTGAAGGATATTCATTTTACCATTCAACCCGGTGAGACCGTGGCGATTGTGGGTCATACGGGCAGCGGCAAGACTTCCATTATCAGCCTGTTGAACCGCTTGTACGAGGTGCAGAAAGGGGCCATCAAAATAGACGATGTAAAGATTGATGATTACCGGCTGGACGCGCTGCGCAGCCGGATCGGCATCGTGTTGCAGGATGTATTCCTGTTTTCGGGCCCGGTCATCGACAATATTACGCTGCGCAACCCGGAGATTCCGCGGGAAAAGGTCATAGAAGCAGCCACCATGATAGATATGCATGATTTTATCATGGAATTGCCGGGGGGCTACGATTACAACGTCATGGAGCGGGGGGCCACCCTGTCGCTCGGGCAGCGTCAACTGCTGTCGTTTATCCGCGCCCTGCTGTACGATCCCTCCGTGCTGGTGCTGGACGAAGCCACTTCGTCGGTGGACACGGAGAGCGAACTGCTGATACAAAAAGCGATCGACAAACTGATTGCCGGCCGCACCTCCATCGTCATTGCCCACCGTCTCTCGACCATCCGCAAAGCGCATAAGATAATTGTGCTGGACAAGGGGGAAATCAAGGAAATGGGTACCCACGAGGAACTGCTGGAGAGAGGTGGTTTTTACACCCGCCTGTACGAGATGCAATTCGAGAAAAAAGTAGCGGCATCGTCCTGAAATTTCATTGTTTTTACCCCCGTCCCCTTATCTTTGCGCCAAATTTGGAGACAGGTATGAAGTCAGGAAGCCTCAAATCGTTGTTGGTAGCGGTTTTCAGCATAATAATGGTGTTCTTTTTTAATGTGTCGCAAGCACAGCCGGGAGCCCAAAAAGAGCCCAAAAAGCTCGATCCGGCCAAGCTAATCATGGAGCACGTTTCCGATGGCCATGAGTTTCATTTCGCTACCGTCAGCGGCCATCCTGTCAGCATTCCTTTACCGGTCATTGTATATACGCATGCAAAAGGCGTTACTGCTTTTATGTCATCCTCTTTTGAACACGGCACCGTGGTCCACGACGGGCTGATGTTGCTGACCGACGAATTTATCGAAGAACATAAACTGGACGAGGTAAAAGACGATAAGGGCAATGAGGTATTCCAGGTCGGGAAGATTTATGCCGTTGGAGCCGACAGCATGCCGGACCCGGATATTAAAGTATATGATTTCTCCATGACCCGCAACGTGGTACAACTGCTGCTGTCGCTGTTGCTGTTGTGCTGGCTGATGCTGAAAGTGGCCAAACAATACAAAAAAGGCCAGGGTGTCAAAACCGCGCCTACCGGTTTCCAGAATGCGATTGAGCCGGTTATCACGTTTGTGCGCGACGAAGTGGCATTGCCCAACCTCGGCGATAAATCAGCGAAGTACCTGCCTTACCTGCTTACCGTTTTCTTTTTTATCCTTATCAATAACCTGGTCGGTATGATACCGGGCAGCGCCAATGTGACAGGCAATATCGCCTTTACGGCTTTGCTCGGCGTTATTTCGTTTATCGTTATCATGTTTAGCTCCAACAAGCATTACTGGGGGCATATTTTTAACCCGCCGGTTCCCTTTTTCATCAAGTTGATCATGATCCCCATCGAGATCATGGGCATCTTTACCAAGCCTTTTGCACTGATTATCCGTTTGTTCGCCAATATGATTTCGGGTCACATTATCATTCTGAGCTTTATCTGCCTGATTTTTATATTTGGGGCGATGAATACGGGGCTGGGCTGGGGCACTTCGCCTTTGTTCGTAGCATTCTCGGTATTCATTTACCTGCTGGAAATACTGGTAGCCTTTATACAGGCGTATATTTTCGCCAACCTGACCGCGGTGTTTATCGGCCAGGCCTTTGAGGGCGGTCATGACGATGGCAACGGCCATCATACGCCGGAAGATGTTATTGTCGTTTAACCACGTTTTTTTTAATCATAAATAGAAGAATCATGAATCTGATGACCATTTTGTTGGAAGCTCAACCAGGTTATGGTGCAATTGGCGCAGGTCTTGCTGCCATCGGTGCCGGTATTGGTGTAGGCCAAATCGGTAAAGGTGCTGTAGAAGCCATCGCCCGCCAGCCGGAAGCTGTGAATGACATTCGTGCCAACATGATCCTGGCCGCTGCGCTTGTTGAGGGTGTTGCCCTTCTCGCAGCAGTAGCAGGTTTGCTTGCGGTTTTGATCAAATAAGCAGGCAGCACGTAAAAAACGTACTGCACCCTGCGCACAGGGCAAGGGGTGCAGTATTTTATCGCTTTAAACGTCTTCGTTTTTTTATAAAAGAACTCGTATGAACTTACTAATACCCGATTTAGGGTTAATCATCTGGAACTTACTGGCTTTCCTGGTCGTATTCTACATACTGGCAAAATTTGCGTGGAAGCCCATCCTGAAATCGCTGAAAGAGCGGGAAACCGGAATTGCGGATGCACTGGCTACTGCCGAAAAGGTAAAGCTGGAAATGACGCAGTTGAAGAGTGAGAACGAAGCCCTGTTGGCCAAGGCCCGTGAAGAAAGGGCCCAGATGCTGAAAGAGGCAAAGGATACCAAGGAAAAGATCATCTCCGATGCGAAAGAGGCTGCCAAAACAGAGGCCAACCGGATACTGATCGATGCGCAGGCTTCTATCGAGCAGCAAAAAAATGCCGCTTTAACGGAAGTGAAGAACCAGGTAGGTATCCTGGTGATCGAAGTAGCCGAAAAGGTATTGCGCCGTGAACTGGCCAATAAGAGTGAGCAGGAGAATTATATTAAGCAGCTGGCTAACGAAGTAAAACTTAATTAAAAGATGCCGAACCCACGTTTAGCAGGCAGATATGCAAAGAGTTTGATTGACCTGGCGACAGAGCGTAGCCAGCTGGAAGTTGTTTATAAGGATGCGCTTTACCTGCAGGCATTATGCAAGGCCAGCCGGGAATTTGTGGTTATCCTGCGCAGCCCGGTTATCAAGGCAGATAAGAAACTGAAAATCGTAGCCGCCGTTACAGATGGTAAGGTCGGGGAGCTCATGACGGCTTTTATACGCCTGCTGATCAATAAGACCCGGGAAGCCAACCTGCCGGAGATTATAAATGCTACGATTGACCAGTACAATACCCTGAAGGGTATTCATAAAGTGAAATTGACTACGGCAGAAGCGGTGAGCGATACCCTGAAGGAATCCATTACCGCTAATATCAAGCAAGAGACT
>DASYCT010000283.1:0-4832 GCA_036500065.1 Chitinophagaceae bacterium
TGGCCGCCCTTTTGGCAAAAGTCTTTGTCATGCATGGGGCGCGAGTCCCCTGTACCTGCTCGGCAAATATTATCTTGGCGTCAAACCCACTGCTCCGGGTTACCAGGCCTATGCAATAGAGCCCGCGCTCGGCGGATTGCAATGGATGGAAGGAACGGTGCCTACGCCGCAGGGGGACATAAAACTGTACTGCTCGGATAAAAAGATCACCGTACAGGGCGCGGCCGGTACCGGGACGCTGCGATTCAAAAGCAAAACAAAACCTGTTTGCAGGGAAGGAACTATACAAGCTACCAGCAATAATCAATATGAACTGACCATCGAAGCGAATAAACAATATACGGTCACCTATAAATCTTTTGAATAAAATTATGTCACCCCTTCGGGGTTTCGGGAAAAGGGTAGGTATGTTCTTTCTATAATAATGCCAGCCTTTCAGGCTTCTAATCCCGAAGGGATGAAATTATTATAGAAAAATAAAATAGGTAGGACACAAAACCCCGAAGGGGTGACATATTTAAATGGTCGTCAAAACAACCAGATGCAAAAACAATTATTCGTTACCACCATCATAATCATCGCCGGCTTCTGCGCCCGCGCACAGACCGTCGACGGCCTGCCCGCCGCCGTTCCCCCGGTTCCCGGCATCTATGCTACCGAACCGTGGGAAGACCCACAGGTGACGAGCATCAACCGTCAGCCCGCCCGCGCCACGGCTTATTCGTTTGCCTCGGTGGAAGAAGCGCTCTCCGGCGACCGGGAGAAAAGCGGTCGCATGGTATCGCTCAACGGCGACTGGGATTTTTCCTTTGCCTTCAAACCCGCCGATGCGCCAACGGATTTTTATAAAAGCAAGGTGAGCGGCTGGAAAAAGATCACCGTGCCCTCCAGTTGGGAAATGCAGGGCTATGATATTCCTATTTACAAAAGCGCGGTGTACCCGTTTCGTCCCATCGACCCACCCCGGGTGCCCAGGGATTATAATGCCGTTGGTTCTTATCAACGGAGTTTCTCTATTCCCGCCAACTGGAAGGGAATGACCGTCACGCTTCATTTCGGGGGTGTCAGCTCGGCGTTTAAAGTATGGCTCAACGGGAAGTTTATCGGCTACGGGGAAGATAGTTTCCTCCCATCGGAATTTGATATTACCCCCTACCTGCAGGAGGGCGAAAACATCGTATCTGTACAGGTCCTACGCTGGGGCGATGGCGCCTATCTTGAAGACCAGGACCAATGGCGCATGAGCGGTATCCAGCGGGAGGTATTGCTGCTGGCGGAGCCCCGCCTGCGCATCGCCGATTTCTTCTGCCAAACAAAACTGGATAAGGAGTACAAAGATGCGGTGCTAAGTATCCGTCCCCGGCTCGACAATTATACCGGCAAAGTGGTAGCGGGCTACACGGTAAAAGCACAGTTGTACGACAGCCACCGTCAACCCGTATGGGAAAAACCGCTGGAACGCAGCGCCGCCTCTATTGTAAACGAAATATATCCACGGCTGGACAACGTCAAGTTTGGACTGCTGGAAGCGCCGGTGAGCAACCCCGCCAAATGGAGCGATGAACAACCCAACCTGTATACACTCGTACTGTCGCTGGAAGACACGCTTGGTCACCTGCTGGAAGCAAAAAGTTGTAAAATAGGATTCCGCAACATCGCTTTTTCCAAAACCGACAGCAAGCTGCTGATCAATGGAAAGGTTACCTATCTCTATGGCGTCAATTATCATGATCATGATCCCATAATAGGCAAGGCGCTCTCCCGGGCGGACATACGAAAAGACGTACTCACTATCAAACGATTTAATTTCAATTGCATCCGCACCAGCCATTACCCGCATGATCCTTATTTCTATGATCTCTGTGACGAGTATGGCATACTGGTCATCGACGAGGCCAATCTCGAAACGCATGGGCTCGGAGGACGATTGAGCAATGATCCTCAATGGACACATGCCTACCTGGAACGCAGCAGCCGGATGGTCATGCGCGATAAAAACCATCCCTCTATTATCATCTGGAGCCTGGGTAATGAAGCGGGCCGCGGTCCCAACCATGCCGCCATGGCCGCCTGGATACATGATTTCGATATTACCCGTCCCGTGCATTACGAACCTGCCGTGGGAAGCCCCCGCGAAGAAGGGTATATCGATCCTTCGGACCCGCGCTACCCAAAATCCAACGACCATTCACATCGTATCCAGAACCCATTGGACCAATATTATGTGGATATCATCAGCCGGATGTATCCTGCCATGTACACGCCGGCCCTGCTGGCCAACCAGCCCAACGGGGATCACCGTCCCATCTTCTTTTGTGAATATGCCCATTCGATGGGTAATTCCACCGGCAATATAAAAGAGTTCTGGGACCTGTTCCGCAGCACTCCACGTGTCATTGGTGGCTGTATCTGGGAGTTTAAGGACCAGGGCCTGCTGAAAAAGGATTCCGCCGGTACGCCTTATTACGCTTATGGCGGCGATTTCGGTGAAAAGTATTTCGATGATTTTACTATCAAGGGCATCGTTGCTTCCGACGGCCGTCCCAAAGCGGCTATTTATGAATGCAAGCATGTATTCCAGCCCGTTAGCTGCGAATGGGCCGATAGTGCGCGCCGCCTGCTGCGCATCAGCAATCGTCATGCCGTGCAGTCGCTGGATGCGTACACCCCTGTTTTGGTCGTTCGGGAGAACGGCAAACCGGTTGTTACAAAGGAATTGCCTGTCATCCACCTTGCCGCAGGGCGGGATACGGTGGTCGATATAAATCCCTGGCTGCCGGTGTTAAAACCCGGTGCGGAATGGCTGGCTGATATTCATTTCAATCTATCTGCTGCGACAGCCTGGGCGTCGAAAGGCTTTGAGATAGCTGCCGACCAGGTGGCGCTCGTGACGCTCCATCCACCCGCTGCGGTGCATGTCCTCACCCATGGTACAGGTCACGCTCCTGCGCTGGCTGAAAAAGGAAACAGCTATATCATCAGCGGGAAAGGCTTTCAAATCAGCATCGACAAAAGCAACGGCGCACTTGCCTCTTATATAAAGAACGGCGAAGAGCAATTCTTTCAACCCCTGCTGCCGCATTTCAGCCGCCCGGTGACCGACAATGATCACCGTGGCTGGAAAGCCGATAAGAAGCTAAAGGAATGGTATAACCCCGGGTTAACGATACAAAGCTGTACGGCCGGCACGCAGCCCGAAGGAACGGTGACCGTTAACAGTCTTTATTCATTGATTGGCGGCCGGGCTTCCACCCGTGTAAGCTATATTATTCATGGCGACGGTCTTGTAAAGGTGGAGTTCACCTTATTGCCCGATACCGGTCTGCCCGATATTCCGAAAGTAGGGATGCAATGCGGCATTAAAAGAAGTTATTCGACCATCAGCTGGTACGGCCGCGGGCCGCTGGAAAATTATACGGATCGCCGGACGGGTTTTGAATCCGCTGTTTATTCGCTGCCGCTCCCGGAATTTATGGAACCTTATGTGGTCCCGCAGGAAAACGGCAACCGGACCGATGTGCGTTGGATGCGTTTGTGGGACAGCACCCGGGGGGATGGCCTGCTGGTCGTGGCCGATAGCCTGCTCAGCATGAGTGCATGGCCTTATACGGAAGCAAATATCGTGGCGGCCCGTCATACCAATAAATTGAAAGATGCCGGGTATATTACACTCAATATCGACCTGTTGCAAATGGGCGTCGGGGGCAATGACAGTTGGAGCGAGGTGTCACAACCCCTGCCGCAATATATGGTGCCGGCAAAGCCGTATCACTATGCGTTTTACCTGTTGCCGGAGAAGAATAAGATAAACAATGTCACCCCTTCGGGGTTTTGAAAATACGGAGGTGATTCGTATCTATAATCCTGTCAGCCTTTCAGGCTTTTAATCCCGAAGGGATGGCATTATTATAGAACCAGGTAATAATAGCTCCAGGAACCCCGAAGGGGTGAAATAAAAGTTATGTGCAACATGCGGAAATATTTTTTGATGTTGTTGATGCCTGCCTGCCTGCTATCGCGTTCGTATGCGCAGAAAAGCCCTGTCGATACCCTCCGGCAACATTTTCTTTCGCCCCCCGCTTCTGCCCAACCCTGGGTGTTCTGGTACTGGATGCAGGGAGCCGTATCCAAAGAAGGGATAACCGCCGATTTGGAAGCGATGAAAGAGGAGGGTATCGGCGGCGCCTACCTGATGCCGATCAAGGATACGGTTTCCCCGCCATATATACAACCACCGGCGCGGCAACTTTCGAAAACCTGGTGGCAGATGGTGCGTTTTGCAGAACAGGAAGCAAAACGCCTCGGCCTGCACCTGGCGATACACCTGAGCGATGGCTTTGCGCTGGGCGGCGGTCCCTGGATTACACCGGAACTGTCCATGCAAAAGATTAACTGGTCACAGGTGCAGGTGGATGGCAACCGCCTGTTCAATGATACGCTGCCGCTACCACCTTCCAACGAAAATTATTACCGGGATATAGCTGTTTTTGCTTTCCGCGAGCGGGGAGAGGGAACAGCAGGGACGGCAAACGAAGCAGTCCCCGTCGTCAGCACCAATAAACCCGGTATAAATGCCCAATTCCTCGCCGCGAAGAACAATAAAACATCGTTCAGCAGCAGCGAGCCCTGCTGGATACAATATGCGTATGATAAACCCGTTACCTGCCGCACTATCATCATTCATGCCACGAACAACTACCAGGCTCAGCGCTTATTGATAGAAGCCAGCGACGATGGCAGGCAATTTCATCGTATCGCCCGGCTGGAAGCCCCGCGGCATGGCTGGCAGGATACCGATGCGGATGTAACGCATACCATCGCGAGTGCCACTG
>DASYCT010000284.1:0-4938 GCA_036500065.1 Chitinophagaceae bacterium
CCGATCTTGGTATCGCCACTTGCCAGCGGTTGCGCCAATCCCGCGCAACTGGTCACCGTGAGCGTACAAAACAAGGGGACTGTTGATAAAACAAATGTGACCCTGCAGGCGGTGGTTAAGAACGGCGCCAGCACGGTAGCAACGCTTACCGCTATTTATCCCGGTACTATCAGCGCGGGCAGCGTAGTAAATTATACCTTCCAAACACCTTTCGCCACTACCGAAAACACTACTTATACCATAACAGGCACCGTAACATCCGCCAGCGATCAGAACAGGGCCAACGATACGGCCACGAGTACGATTGTTATCAACCCTAAGCCCACGGCGCCGAACGGCACCGCGGCGGTTTGCAATAGTGTCGCCGTACTGAATGTGACCAGCCCAGATCCGTCGGCCAATTATTTCTGGTGGGATACGCCAACAGATTCTGTTTCCCTTGCTTCGGGCAGTGCCACTGCCAGCAATACGCTTACCGGGAACAATACCTATTATGTTTCTTCCGGCGCCCGCGGCAGCGTGGGGCTGAAGTCAAAGAATCTTAATTCCGGTGGTACTTACGAGGCTACCAACGGGTTTAATTATATTACCTATAGTTCGCAGGTGCCGCTGGTATTGGAAAGTGTGCGCCTGTTTACAAAGTACCCGGGTACCATTACTATTAATGCTGTAGATCTTTCCAGCATAACAAGCACCAGTTTCTCCTACAGCATTCTTGCTACCCAGGCTATCAATGTGTATTCCACGAATCCCAACCCGTTACCGGGTAACCAGACCGCTGGTGCGGGGGATGTCGCCGATACCGGCGCTGTATTCTATGTGAATATGCCGCTTCCTGTCGGTTCACATGCTATTATGGTAATAGCTTCCAACGGAGCTACTATTTTCCGCAACAACAATGTAACGACAAACACCTATCCCTACGCGCTTCCGAACATGATCTCCATTACCGGTACGCAGGCGGGATCGAATCAGTATTATAATTACCTGTATGATATGAAGGTGAAGACAAGCGATTGCCTGAGCGATCGTACGGCCGTTGTCGCCACCGTGGGACCCACGGCGCCGGTGATTACGCAGGTGGGCGATAGCCTGGTAAGTAGTATCGCTACCGGTATACAATGGTATCTGAACGGCTCTATCATCAACGGGGCCACGAGCCAGAAATACAAGCCGGTGCAGTCGGGCAATTACCAGGCAGGCATTACGGCAGGTAGCTGCACGAGCTATTCGAATACGCTCAACGTAACCGCTACGGCTACCGTAGATGTGAATGGCGTCGCTATTGGTCTTACGGTAGCTCCCAATCCTTCCTCAGGTGTATTCAACGTATCGTTTGCCGTCACCACGCGGGATGATTTGAAAATAGATGTGATGAATATGGTCGGGCAGACTATTTATTCGCAAACCTACCCGGGCTTTATCGGTACGTTCAACAATTCGCTCAATATCGGTACCGTGGCCGCGGGTGTTTACATCCTCCGGATACAACACCACAATACCTGGTACCTGAAGAAGCTCCTGATAAAATAACTGGTTACAGATAATCGTTGAAAAGCCTCCCGTCATGGCGGGAGGCTTTTTTTATATATAGCTTCTTTTCCCTATCTTCCTCAAAAATTATATCATGGCGCTTCAACCCTGGCGGACCGGTAAGGTGATTCGTATCGAAGATGAAACCAACAGCACACGACGTTTCTGGATACAGGTCCCTGAACTGGTATCGTTTGATTTTACACCCGGGCAATTCGTAACGCTTGACCTGCCTATTCATGAAAAACCTAATAAGCGCTGGCGTAGTTACTCCATCGCTTCCTGGCCCGATGGCACCAATGTAATGGAACTGGTGATTGTGTTGCTGGAGGGCGGTGCGGGCACCACGTACCTTTTTAACGAAGTGAGCGTGGGGTCGGAGCTGACGCTGAGAGGTCCGCAGGGCGTGTTCGTGTTGCCCCCGGTCATCGAAAAGGATTTGTTCTTTGTATGCACCGGCACCGGTATCGCTCCTTTCCGCTCGATGTCGCACCATATTCTCCATAACAAGGTCCCTCACCGTGATATTTACCTCATTTTTGGCTGCCGGAAGTTCAGCGACTGCCTGTACCGTGCCGAACTGGATGAGCTGGCCAGCAAGGTAGATTCCTTCCATTATATTCCTACTTTTTCAAGAGAAGAAGCCAGCGCGGCGGAAGCCGGTCTTGAGAAAGCCATCAGAACCGGGTATGTCCATTCTGTTTACGAGGAAATATGCCGGGGCAATGCAGGAAAAGCGGGCAATGAACCCTATCCTGCGTCTTTTTACCTGTGCGGCTGGAAGAATATGATTGACGAAGCCAAACAACGCATACAGGCATTGGGATTCGACCGGAAATCGATTCACCAGGAATTGTATGGATAATTTTATTTTTTAGTTTGAGCGATTGGCGGTGACGGATGATTTTTTAAGGACTAGATGGAATCATGTAGTAACCGGCTGTCGGGGTACTACTAAAATCTATGGTTTTGTTTGTGATCCGCCCGAGAGCATTTTCTTGCGAACAGCGGGGTCGGGAAGTGTTTCTTTTTTAGGTTCGCTGTTATTCTCACGTATAGGGACAATGGGAGTTCGGGAAGGCTGGACGGTTTGGGAAGACATTTCTTTCTGCAGGGTCAGTATTTCGGCATGGTTTGCCAGCATCTCTTTTTCAAGCTTTTCGATCGTGCGCTGAGCCTTGCGCAGCCTGGATGTACGGGGAATAAAGCCTATCAATGCGGCACAAATTACCATCCCGGCCAGAACAAAGATGTTCAGCGTAATTTCAATAAAGACAAGCATGAGTACAAATGTTAGAGGTTATCACTTTCACAGGTATTTTAGATAGAGACATTGTTCACAAAAGGTACAACAATATCCTGTTTAAAAGAACAGGACTTTATGCAACACAATATAGTATATCTACTAAATGTCAAAAAATCTGTTTTTCTATAAAATCCTTCACTTGATCCATCACAATACGCTCCTGTTTCATTGAATCCCGGTGCCTGATAGTTACGGTATTGTCTTCTTTTGTCTGGTGGTCGATTGTCACACAGAAAGGGGTACCTATTGCGTCCTGGCGGCGGTATCGTTTGCCAATTGCGTCTTTTTCTTCGTAAAAACACCTGAAAGCCGGTCTGCAGATGTCCATAAGGCTCCTGGCAAGCTCAGGGAGCCCGTCTTTTTTTGTTAACGGAAAAACCGCCAGTTTTATTGGCGCCAGGCGGGACGGAAATTTCAAAACCACCCGGCTGTCCTGCTTTTCAGGCGTACTAAGGTCCTCTTCCATATAGGAATTACTCATAATAAGTAAAAACATGCGGTCAAGGCCGATAGATGTTTCTATTACGTAGGGGATGTAGTTCTGGTTGGTGTCGGTATCGAAATACTGGAGCTTTTTGCGGCTGTATTCCTGGTGATTTTTCAGGTCAAAATCCGTCCGGGAATGGATGCCTTCCACTTCCTTGAAGCCTATGGGGAAATCGAATTCGATATCGCAGGCCGCATCTGCATAATGCGCCAGCTTTACATGGTCATGAAAACGGTATTTTTCTGCCGGCGTACCCAGGTCGAGATGCCATTTCATACGCGCGGCTTTCCAATGTTCATACCATTCTTTTTGCGTGCCGGGGCGGATAAAGAACTGCATTTCCATTTGTTCAAACTCGCGCATGCGGAAGATGAATTGCCGGGCCACAATTTCATTGCGGAAGGCCTTACCGATCTGGGCAATGCCAAAGGGGATTTTCATACGCCCGGTTTTCTGCACATTGAGGAAGTTGACGAAGATGCCCTGGGCCGTTTCGGGCCGCAGGTATATTTCATTGGCATCCTCCGCCACCGAACCCAACTGGGTGCTGAACATCAGGTTGAACTGGCGTACATCGGTCCAGTTGACCGTCCCGCTTACGCCACATTTGATTTTATTATCTTCGATCAGTTTTTTAAGACCGCTGTAATCATCGGTTTTCAGCAATCCTTCCATGGCCGCAATAAGGCTGTCCGCTGCTTCTTTCTTTCCTTGTTTTTCCAGTTCGTCGGCCCGGGCTTCGATAAGATGGTCTACCCGGTAGCGTTTTTTGCTGTCCTTGTTATCGATCATCGGGTCACTGAAATTATCCACATGGCCGCTGGCCTTCCAGGTGGTGGGGTGCATGAAAATGGCCGCGTCGATGCCGACAATATTATCATTGAGCTGCACCATGCTCTTCCACCAATGGTCTTTGATGTTCTTTTTCAGTTCGCTGCCGTACTGGCCGTAGTCGTACACGGCGCTGAGTCCATCGTAAATCTCGCTCGAAGGAAATATAAACCCGTATTCTTTACAGTGCGAGATAATAGCCTGGAACCTGTTCGTATCGTTTGCCATAATTGGCGCAAATATAGTAAACCCTGCTGTTTATTCGCCGCAGGCATTTGGTATAGGGGAATGTGAAAATCCCGCTCAGGCGGGACAGGTTATGAAAATGTGGAAACGCGGGAATACCGGATCGTTGTATTGGATCGGCTTCCCGGCGGCCGTAACTTTAGAATTGAAGGAGCGCGGTCCCGACGTGACGCGTTCGGATATAACAGAAACGGAAGGCCCGGGAGTTGGGAAACAGTCCCGCAGTATATGCGGGGGTTTTTTCCACTTCCGGCTTTTTGGCATAGCCGCTTTTGAATACCCCACGGCAGATGGCTTCCGGAGGACGCATTTTGCGTCCTCCAATTATTGAACTCTTTCCGGTTCATTTCAAACATGAAATCTTTCGGGAAGCGATTTCTATTCCTGCGTACGGCTTGTTTTAATACTTTAGTTTCTACACCATATAATTCTGTGGGCTTATTGCAGCTTTTTATTTTCCTTATGCCGGTCCGCATCCCGTATATTCTTCTTCTCAAAATTCTTTTTCAACGCTTCCGTCAGGTCTATGCCGGTT
>DASYCT010000285.1:0-12645 GCA_036500065.1 Chitinophagaceae bacterium
AGGTCCGGAAAAGATCACTTCGCTTGAAGTCGGTTATAAAAGCGTCCTGCTCGACAATACGCTTACCATCGATGTAGATGCTTACAGCAATACCTACAATGGTTTTCTCGGGCAGGTACAGGTCTACGTGCCGATAGGCACAACCGTAGGCACCGATGCCGCAGTGCTCTCCATGCTGGACCGGAACCGCGATGCCACCGCAGCGACATCCACTACCGCCGCCAGCCAGGGACAGTCCCGTTACCGTGTGTACACCAACGCAACCGGCGTTTATCATAATTTCGGTTCCTCCGTAGCAGTCAACTACAATTTTTATAAAAAATATACCGTCGGCGGCGTGTTGAACTACAATGAAATGAGATCAGGCAATCCGAACGATATTTTCGTAACCGGCTTCAATACACCCAAATTCGGCAGCAATATTTCCTTTGGCAACCGGGAAGTGGCAAAAAATATAGGATTTAATGTTGTTTGGAGATGGCAGGACAGCTTCCTGTGGCAAAGCCCGCTGGTAAACGGCACTGTACCCGCCTTCAGCACACTCGATGCACAGGTCAATTTCCGTGTTCCCAAAGCAAAGACAACCATCAAGTTCGGAGGGTCCAATATTTTTGACCACCGCTATATTCAATATGCCGGTGGCCCGACGCTCGGCGCCATATATTATGTGGCGATTACCCTCGATGGACTGCTGAAATAGGGGATTATTCTATATATTTGGGGGACTATTCATGGAGATACCATCTTTAATACAACCGCCTTTGAAAGCTACAAAAGACAGCAACCATTTGTTCCCTGTCTTCCTGAAGCTCGAAACGCTTTCCTTACTCATCGTGGGCGGTGGAAAAATAGCGTTGGAGAAACTAAACGCGGTATTGTCCAATGCGCCCGCTACCCGGATCAGGATGGTGGCATTGGCTATTTCAGATGAGCTTGCCCGGGAGGCGGCAAAGCACGATACTATCGAACTATTGCAAAAAGCGTATGAAAGCAGCGACCTCCATGATGCCGACATTATTATCGTGGCCGTAAACGATATACCCGTTGCTACCCAGATACGAAACGATGCAAAGCAGGCAGGTAAGCTGGTAAACGTAGCCGACAAGCCCGAGCTCTGCGATTTCTATCTTGGCTCCATCGTAAAGAAAGGCAATCTTAAGATTGCTATCTCCACCAATGGAAAATCACCCACCATTGCCAAACGCCTGAAGGAGACGTTCAATGAAACCCTCCCGGAAGAAATGGATGAAGTGCTGGACAACATGGAGACAATCCGTAAAAGCATGGACGGCGATTTTACAGAGAAGGTGAACCGCCTCAACGACATCACCAAAGTGCTGGCCGCCAAACAGATTGTATTACAGCCGCCCGCCAAACAAAAAGACAAACGCTGGCAGCAGATCGTGAAATGGAGCTTGTTCGCCTTTGTCTTTATGATATTGGGACATGGTCTTTTATCATTGATACCCCTCCACAGGATAGCAGAAGGCATAAAAGACATACCCACGGTCATTGACACACGCATGTTCCTGATGATGCTGCTCACCGGCTTCATCGCACAAATGGCGGATGGCTCGCTCGGTATGGGCTATGGCACCCTTGCCACTACATTTTTACTGGCCAACGGCGTAAACCCGGCCATCGTAAGCAGCCGGGTGCATTCGGCGCGCGTATTTTCCAGTGGCGTGTCGGGCTTCAGCCATCACCGGTTCGGCAACATCAATAAAAAGCTTTTTAAAGTCCTGGTAGTGCCCGGTATAATAGGCGCCGTACTGGGAGTAACGCTCGCCTATTATGGCAAGAAATACAATTACTCCGAATGGCTGCGCATTCCGCTTTCCCTTTACACCATTTACCTGGGTTATTATATACTGCGCAAGGCATTTACAAAAAGAAACAAACAGGAAAAAGTAAAAAGAGCCGGCTGGCTGGCGGCAGTAGGCGGCTTTATGGATTCCTTTGCCGGTGGCGGTTGGGGCACACTGGTCACCAGCACCCTTATATCCAAAAGAAGAAATGCCCGTTATGTGATTGGCTCGGTTTGCCTGGCGGAATTCTTTGTAGTCCTGGTCAGTTCCATCACCTTTTTTATTTTCCTGAAAAGTCTGCCGCTGGCAGATGTAGCGGGACTGATAATCGGCGGCCTCATAGCAGCTCCCATTGCCGCCCGCCTGGTAGGTAAACTCCCATTAAAGACGATGTATGTAGCTATCGGGGCGCTTGTTATCCTGACCAGCATCACCACCCTCGTAAAAGCATACTCGCACATATTACATTAAGGAAGCCATGCCGACAAATGAAAGGCCAGCTTATCCGATTCAACCATAAAGCCATCGTGACCGTACGTGGAGTCGATCTCCACCAGCGTTGAGCCGGGTATATGACGTGCGAGGAATCGTTGTTCCTCCAGGGGGCAAAGAATATCGCTGGTGACCCCGATTATCAATGTTTTTTGCGTAAATCCCTTCAATACCTCATCAGCCCTTCCTCCCCGCCCGCGTCCCAGGTGATGGCTGTCCATCGTTTTGGTAATCAGCCAGTAGCTATAGGCATTGAATCGTTTCACCAGCTTATCCCCCTGGTAATTGATATAAGAGGATGCTTTATAATTATCCAGTTTTTCTTCGTCGCTGTCCGTCTGGTTTTTTACCATGATGCCATAATTCCGGTAGGTAAGCAGGCCTATACCCCTCGCCGCTTTCAGTCCCTTGCTCCCAGCGGTGGGGCTGGCCTCTCCCCAGGTGCCATCGGCCTCGAGGGCAAGGCGCTGGGCTGTATGGACCGCAATCCCCCAGGCGCTTTCCGTGGCCGAGGTGGAAAGCAGGAGCAAATGCCGGGCAATCCCCTTTTCCATCGCACACCATTCCATGGCCTGGTAGCCCCCCATGCTGCCCCCGATAAGCAGGTAAACAGACGGTATTTCCAGGTGCTGCCGGAGCAGGATATGGGCATTGACCATATCCCGGATGGTAATAAACGGGAAACGCCCGTAATAGGGCGACCCGGTCGCGGGGTCGGTGCTCAGCGGGCCGGTACTGCCATAGCAGGAGCCCAGAATATTGGCGCAAACAATAAAGTAGTCTTTGGGGTTAATAATATGTCCATCACCCACCACGCCGGGCCACCATTCGGTCACCGACGAGTTGGCAGTCAGGTGATGGCATATCCAAACCACGTTGCTTTTGTCGGCATTTAATTCACCGTATGTATCGTAAGCGATCGTAATTCCGGGGAGTGCTTGTCCAGTTTCCAGCGTAAAAGGCTGGTTATAATGAAAATAGTGCATTAAGAAGTTAACGGTTGAAAACGCAAAGTAAAGGCCTGCATGGATTACATTTGTAAAAATTTTCGGAAATGATAGAAATTGATATAAAACGTGTGGAAGGGGACTATGGATTCGAGGCCCGGGATGCCCGGGGGCACAAGGTCCGCATCGACACCAGTGATGACAACGGGGGCACTAATTTCGGCGCCCGGCCCATGCAATTGCTGCTGATGGGCATCGGCGGCTGCAGCGGCATCGACATTGTGACCATCTTAAAAAAACAGCGCCAGGACGTAACCGGCTTTTCGATGAAAATAAGCGGCGAAAGGGAAAAAGACGCCGTACCGGCGCTATGGGAAACGGTGAACATCGCTTTTGAACTGACCGGGACCATTGACCCAGAAAAAGCAAGAAAAGCCTGCGAACTATCCGTGGATAAATATTGCTCCGTTGCCAAAACATTGCGGCTGGCCGGCGCCAATATCCACTGGACCGTTACCATCAATAACCAGCCAGCCTGAAATAAACAACTTCTTTCATCAAGCAATCAATAGCATGGATCAGCATCCAATTACAAAGGTTATCCGCACGCGTACGGATCAAACCAATGAAATGGAACATTCTTCTCCCCTGTTCCTCACCAGCAGTTTCAGTTTTGACAATGCAGAAGAAATGCGGGCTGCCTTTGCAGACGAAACAGACGATAATATTTACAGTCGTTTCAGCAACCCCAGCGTAAAAGAATTCACCGACCGTATCTGCGCGCTCGAAGGCACCGAAGCCGCTTTTGCCACTGCCTCCGGTATGAGCGCTGTATTTGCTTCCTTTATGGCCTTGCTGAAAAAGGGCGATCATCTTCTGTGTTGCAATGCTATTTTTGGAAGCACGCATACCGTCATCAGCAAATACCTTCCGAAATACGGCATCGAATTCAGCTATGTGCCGGCGGGTGATCCCACCGTATGGGAAGCGGCTATCCGTCCCAATACAAAAATGATTTACCTCGAAACGCCGACCAACCCGGGGCTCGACATCATTGACCTCGCCTGGGTAGGCGCGCTGGCGAAAAAACACCAGCTGATTTTGAATGTCGACAATTGTTTTGCCACCCCTATCGGCCAGCGCCCTGTTGAATTCGGGGCCGACCTTATCGTTCATTCAGCCACCAAATGGCTCGATGGCCAGGGGAGAGTGCTTGGGGGCGTGATTGCAGGGAGAAAGGATTTGATACATGATATTTACCTGTTTTGCCGCAGCACAGGCCCGGCGCTCTCGCCCTTTAACGCGTGGCTTTTGAGCAGGAGCCTGGAAACGCTGGATGTCCGCATGGAACGCCATTCATCCAATGCCCTGAGGATTGCCAAAGCGCTGGAAAAGCACCCCAAAATAGCCTGGTTAAAATACCCTTTCCTCCCTTCGCACCCACAATATGCCATTGCTGTAAAGCAAATGAAAAACGGCGGCGGCATTGTTTGTTTTAACCTTGCCGGCGGGCTGGAAAGCGGCCGCAATTTTCTCAATGCACTGCAAATGCTTTCGCTTACCGCCAATCTCGGCGATACCCGCAGCATTGCCTCCCACCCTGCCAGCACCACCCATGCAAAGCTGACCGAAGAAGAACGCATGGCGGTTAATATTACACCGGGCTTAATCAGAATTTCTGTTGGTTTGGAGCATGCAGATGACATATTAAGTGATATCTTGCAGGCCCTTAATAAAAGTTAGTTTTTTCAATCAACGGAGAAGTGCCAGAGTGGCTGAATGGGACTGACTCGAAATCAGTTGTACGGTTAATCGCTGTACCCGGGGTTCGAATCCCTGCTTCTCCGCCTTCGCCCGCCATAGCTAAAGCTATGGCGGGCTTTTTCTTTTTCTTTATTTTATCAGGTTCGAACTCTTATTCCACCCAACTGATTTTCAGCAGTTTCTCCCGCATGCTAAAAAATAGGCTTTAAAAATTTGTTTAGTAACTTAAAAGTTACGTATAATTGCGTAACTTTTAAGTTACTCATTATGAAAAAAGAAATTAAACACACCTGGTTTTTCCACCAACCGCCACAAGAGGTTTGGGAATATCTGACCAAACCTGAACTATTGGAACAATGGCTGATGAAAACGGATTTTCAGCCCATAGTAGGACACAAATTCCGTTTCATCTGTAATAATATCGCCTGGTGCGAAGTGCTGGAAGTAAAACCGTTTACTAAACTTTCCTATTCATGGCAGGCTGATTCAGCCAGCGACAATAAGCCTTTCAATTCAAAAGTTGTGTGGACACTTGTTCCGAAAGAAAACGGAACAGAATTGCAATTAGTGCATAATGGTTTCACTGTATTGGAAGATCTTGTCAATCACGAAAATGGCTGGAACGCTTGCTTTAAGCAAATTGAAGAACTATTAAACACTATTAAACAATGACAGCACAAACCCTTGATGCCTTCCAGGTAATTGCCGACCCAAGTCGCAGGCAAATGATGCAATTGCTTTCAAAAGATAGTATGACGATAAATGCGTTGGCTGAAAATTTTGATATGAGCCGGCCTGCTGTTTCAAAACACATAAAAATAATGTACAACGCAGGCTTCCTTTCTATTACAGATATTGGCAGAGAACGCTATTGCACGTTGAAACAGGACGGATTTAGCGAGTTGCAGGATTTCATCAACTACTTTGACAAATTCTGGGCAGGCAAACTCAAAAAATTAGAGACTCTTTTGAACAACAAAACAAAAGGAAAATGATCATCAACCATTAAACTTTAAGTTAAATATGGCAAAGATAATTTTTGGAAACCATTCGTCGGTTTTAGTTCCCCTAAAAGATCGGGACAGCATTCGTAAATTTTATTGTGATGTCCTCGGTGGCAAAATAATGAAAGCGGACCCTGAAAGGGACTTCGTTCGCCTGGGAGAAGACTTTTTTATCGGGTTTCTCTATGGGGATGTCCCTGACGAAAGCGGGTTCTCACGAACGGCACGATCGATCTGGTTGGAAATCAAGTCTGACAATGTGGAAGAAATGAGCCGAAAAATCATCGGGTCCGGCCTCGTGAGAAAGCTTGAGATACCGGACCCTCACCTTTACTTCCAGGCGCCGGGAGGTCAGTGCCTCCGCCTGGTTGGAATCGACGAGGATCTCTCTTTTTACGAGGGAGGTGGAGAAGGCCCGAATGTGGCAAAGGTAAAAGAAGCAGTCAAAAAACTGTAATGACAAATGAGGATGACTACCACTAAATTTTAAAATATGAAAAAACAACAGGACTTCAGCTATAGCCTTACAGTAAAAGCTTCAGCAAAGGAAGCGATGAAAAAAATCAGCCAGGTTGATTTGTGGTGGGCAAAAAACTTTAAAGGCAAGGCTGCCAAATTAAATGACAAATTCTCCGTATATTTTGGAGATACCTATGTGGATTTTAGCATTTCCGAAGTTATACCGGGCAGGAAAATTACCTGGCTGGTAACCGACTGCAATCTTCACTGGATAAAAGATAAGAAGGAGTGGAAAAACACGGAAGTTAGCTGGTCGCTTACTGAGAAAGGCGGGAAAACCCAGGTTGATTTTGTCCATAAGGGACTGACACCGGACAGCGAATGTTATGAGGGTTGCGAACCCGGATGGACGCACCACCTAAAAGATAGTCTCCTGAAACTAATCGACAAAGGAAAGGGTTTTCCGGAATAGGTGGAATTGGGTGTACAGTTTACCTGGATGTTGGGTATCGGTATTGCTCAAGCAGTTCATCAACCAGGTGATCAATTTCCAAAAACTTACTGGCAATCCTAAAAACAGCTTCACCGATATCTGTCCTATCCAGCTTTTCCCATCCCTCCATCAGGGTCAGGGGACCGAGATCCGTCTTTACGTTCGGCCAGTGAGGCTCAAAAGGCTTGAACCTGGCCCTGAAAGCAGTGGCAAATTCCCGGCTGGCTATTTTATACCCTTGCAATTGCCTTAATTTCAATGCATGAATATTGTAAAGGATTTTATTCTCTTTTACTGCTTTCTCATTTATCCAAACGCTAAAAAAGATGGCGGCGCCTGACTGCGGCCTTTCATAGGGCTTGTTCGCCCAGGCGCTTTTTTGAAGCCTCAGCACAACGGACTCCAGCCATACCCCCAGTTCTATCTCCAGTTTCTTTTGGGCAAGCAAATTTCTGTCAAGCCTGCGTGCAGCTCTTTGAAAATCATTCAAATATAAAGTTGGAGCCATGCTTTTTGGATGAAGTTATTAAACCATAGCTGTTTTGTCAAATTGAAGGCTGGGAATCAAAAACGTGAAAAACACCCCCTTTCATTAAACAAAATAGTTGTATCCTGCCGCCAGCATTCATCAATAATACTTTTCATGGAAGATCTAAAAGAGTTAATAACAAGAGTAGAAGCCCTGTTTACAGACGACCATTACAAAGAAATTATCTCCTTATTGAACGAAGCGTTACTGGATAAATACAAAAACGCCGATCTCTATGCCTGGAAAGCCTGGGCCTATAGCCGACTGGAAGTTATTGACAAAGCGTTTGATTGTTCAAATAAAGCTATTGCGGCCGATCCGGCCAATCCATTTGGCTATCGTCAACGTGGGATGGCCTGGGTTCAAAAGAAGGAATATGATAAAGCTATTCTTGATTGTACAACTTCAATCAAACTAAAAAAAGATTTTGCCCGCGCTTATTGCACCAGGGGGACTGCATGGTCTTACAAAGAAATACATGACAAAGCTCTTGATGACTATAGTAAAGCTATTGAATTAAAAAATGACTATTCTGATGCCTATATCAACAGGGGAGTTACATGGCATAACAAGGGCGAAATCGACAAGGCCATTGACGATTACAACAAAGCCATCGAATCAAAAAACAATGACCCATTAACCTATAGAAACAGGGCCTTAATATGGAATAGCAAAAAAGAATATGACCAGGCAATCGCGGATTTCGATAAAAGTATTGAACTGGACGCCAACGACGCCGCCGGGTTCCATGGCAGAGGTTATGTTTTTTATGATAAAGGTGATTTTAAAAAGGCTATTGATGACTTCCAAAAGGCAATTGAGCTTGATAAGAATTTTAAATTCCTGGAATATAATATTAAACTGGCCAGTGAAAAACTTGAAGAACGAAGGATTCTCGCAGCAAGCGATGCCGAACAATCAGATAAAGATAAAAAGTTAAAGCTGGAAAAAAGTGTCGAGAGCCAGATAAAGAAAATAAGAGAACTTTCGAAATCGAACGTAAAAACGGTAGTGCATTATACAAAGGTGTTTGTTGCAGATATATATGTAAAAAATATAGGGTCTAAAATGCATTACAGCAATGCCATTTATATGAACGATCCCATGGAAGGAAAGGTATTTTTTGAATATTTAGACGATAAAACAATTGAAGAAGCCTACATAAACGGCGAGAACCGAACGGAAACAAGCGTGTACCTCGGCTCTTTTCTCCCGGCGGAAGAGAATGACGGAGAAATTTCCCATGAGGACGAACTCGTAATGTGGAGAACGTACGGAAAAAATGAAACCGGTAAGGAAGCCGCAGGCTGCAGCGTGGTCTTAAGCAGTGATTTTTTTGATTTTGGCCTCTTAAGCACAAAAAGTCCGGCGAATGTGAAAGAATCAGCAGCAAATATAAGGGAAGAAGAACTACTGAACGTTGTATATATCAAGAGACAAAAAAACAAACGGGAAATAACCAATACGTTTAAGAAAACCATCGAGCCCGTTATTAATGATTTAAAACAGGAACTGCTAAAACTTATTAAACTAAAAAACAAATACCAAAAATCCGATGATTTTTATAAAGACATTGAAAACACCGTCTTTAAACAACTCTCCTCGATAAGCTATTTGTTTAAATCGGCCGATTACGATTTTGAACACGAGGTTCGTGTAATTACCTATATGCCCCGCAACAGCGATAGCATAAAATCCATGCCGGTAACAGAACCCAATCACCCCTGTAAGCGATTTTATATCGAATCGCGTAACGACATACTACCTTATATAAAAAAAATATACCTGGGTCCCAAAGTGGAAAACGCCCAGCACTGGAGCCTGTATTTTGATTATGAGATACGGCAAAGAGCCAAAGAACTTGAAAAAATGACACCTCCCCCCTACCAGGTAAAACCATCCGATATTGAAATAATAAAGTCGGAATGTAAGTTTCAATAAAACCCGGAAAACAAGCTATTTTTGCAGCCATCCCAACAAATCGTCAACGAATGAACGACCGGCTACAAAGATTGGCAGCAACATTAGAAGGAGAATTGCACCTCGATACCACCATGCGCACCCTTTATGCCACCGATGCATCCGCTTACCGCGAAATGCCGCTGGCAGTGGCCATACCGCAGTCCATCGCAGATATCAAAAAACTCATTGCCTTTGCCAACGCAGAAAAAACCTCGTTAATCCCAAGAACGGCCGGCACATCCCTTGCCGGGCAGGTAGTGGGCAATGGCATCATCGTGGATGTTTCAAGACATTTTACCGGCATCCTGGAATTAAATATCGAAGAACAATGGGTACGGGTACAGCCCGGTGTCATCAGGGATGAACTCAACCTGTTCCTAAAGCCACATGGCTTATTCTTCGGCCCCGAAACATCCACGGCCAACAGGGCCATGATGGGCGGCATGGTAGGCAATAACTCCTGCGGCTCCAATTCGGTCGTCTACAAAAGTACCCGCGAACATTTACTGGAAATAAAAGCATTGCTAAGCGATGGAACGGAAGCTGAATTCAAAGCGCTGACCATTGATGAGTTTCACAATAAGTGCGAAGGCACCGGCGCCGAAGCCCGGATTTATAAAACGGTCCGCGGTCTATTAAGCAATTACGATAACCAGGTCGAGATAAGAAAAGAGTTTCCCAAGCAAACCGTGGAAAGAAGAAATACCGGTTATGCCGTGGATGTACTGCTGGAAACCGCGCCTTTTACTGCGGGCGGCCCCGATTTTAATTTCTGTAAACTGGTGGCAGGCTCCGAGGGAACGCTGGCTTTTATCACGGAAATAAAGTTGAACGTAGTACCCCTTCCACCAAAGGAAACGGGTTTGTTGTGCGTCCATTTTAACAGCATCGATGAATCGCTGCGCGCCAATCTTATTGCATTGCAATACAAACCAAGCGCCAGCGAACTGATCGACCACTATATACTGGAATGCACCAAGGGTAATATTGAACAAAGTAAAAACCGCTTTTTTGTACAGGGCGATCCCGGCGCCATATTGGTCATTGAATTTGCACGCTCCAACAGGGAAGAAATCATTGCCATCGCCGCGAAGGTGGAGGCCGATATGCGTGCCGCAGGTCTCGGCTATCATTTTCCCCTGCTCTTTGGCGCAGACACAAAAAAGATATGGACCCTTCGCAAAGCGGGTCTTGGATTGTTGAGCAACCTGCCCGGCGATGAAAAAGCCGTGCCTGTTATCGAAGACACGGCAGTGGATGTACATGATCTGCCGGCCTATATCCGCGACTTCAATGAAATATTGAAGAAACACCATTTGTATTCGGTGCATTATGCACATGCCGGTTCAGGGGAAATCCATTTACGCCCGATCATCAACCTGAAGACAAAAGAAGGAAACCAGTTGTTTCGGACCATTGCGGAGGAAATCGCCACACTGGTAAAAAAATACAACGGCTCACTCAGTGGGGAACACGGCGATGGCAGGTTGCGCGGCGAGTTTATCGAGCAGATGGTCGGACCCAAGAACTACCAGCTTCTCAAAGCCATCAAACAGGCATGGGACCCGCACCATATCTTCAATCCCAATAAGATTGTAGATACTCCTTCCATGAACAGTATGTTGCGCTACGAACCCGGCCAGCAAACACCGGCCTTTAAAACCCTGTTTCGTTTCCATAACCAGGATATACTCCAACACGCAGAACAATGCAATGGCTCCGGCGATTGCAGGAAAACACATTTATCCGGCGGCACCATGTGCCCCTCTTATATGGCCACGCGCAACGAAAAAGATACCACGCGCGCACGCGCCAACATCTTACGCGAGTTCCTGACACATTCCACCAAACCCGACCGGTTCGATCACAAGGAAATATATGAGGTGATGGACCTCTGCCTGAGCTGCAAAGGTTGTAAATCAGAATGCCCGAGCAATGTCGACGTCGCTAAGCTGAAAGCGGAGTTTATGCAGCATTACTATGATGCCAATGGTGTTCCGTTACGCTCGAAACTCATAGCCAATTTCACCAAATCTGCAAAGCTTGGTTCCCTTATGCCGGGCCTCTATAATTTTGTTACCGGCAATGTGGTTACCGGTAATCTAATCAAACGTCTTTCAGGATTTGCTACCAAACGATCCATGCCCACACTTTACAAGACGACATTGAAGAAATGGGCTGAGAAGCGGGTGTCAAAGGGAAAGAAAGTCTACCTGTTCTGTGATGAGTTTACTAATTACAATGATGTGGAGATTGGCATTAAAGCTATCCTGTTGCTGGAAAAACTAGGTTATGAAGTCATCATACCCCAACATGAAGAAAGCGGCAGAACCTGGCTTTCTAAAGGGCTGGTGCGCGAAGCAAAGAAGATCGTAAACAAAAATATTGCCTTATTAAGCCCGCTGGTCACTGCGGAAACACCGCTGATAGGCATTGAATCCTCCGCCATCCTTACCTTCCGGGACGAATATGTCGATCTTGCCGACGATGACCAGTTTGAAAAAGCTAAGGCCTTATCAAAAAATGTTTTCCTGGTCGATGAATTCATTGCGAAAGAAATAGGGAATGGGAATATCAAAAAAGAACAATTCACCAAAGAAAAAAGAAGCATCCGGTTACACGGGCATTGCCAGCAGAAAGCATTGTCCTCTGTCGCCGCTTCCGTAACCATACTTACATTGCCCGAAAATTACACAGTGGAAACCATTCCATCCGGCTGTTGCGGCATGGCTGGTTCGTTTGGCTATGAGAAAGAACATTATGAGCTGTCGATGAAGATTGGCGAGATGGTGCTTTTCCCTGCCGTACGCAAAGAGGCCGCAGACGTAATCATAGCCGCTCCCGGTACCAGCTGCCGTCACCAGATAAAAGATGGCACCGGCAGAAAAGCGCTGCACCCGGTAGAAGTGCTGTTCGAAGCGCTCGCGCCATAGATTAATTTTTCACCACCGGATACCCCTTACTAATCCAGTCAATCTTTATATTATGTTCCAGGTTGAGCAGCTTGTGATGTGTGAACTGCATTTCATTCAGCAAACTGAAAGCCGGCCTGACATTGGGGCAATGCTCAAAAGGGCAGCATCCGCAGTAGATGATAATATCCGCATCCTTTGGCAATGCCAGAAGCTGTTTTTTAAGTTTATCGAGGTTGTCCTTATCCCTTGCAGGCCCTATGTCTATTGATCCT
>DASYCT010000286.1:0-2914 GCA_036500065.1 Chitinophagaceae bacterium
CTGGTAGCATTCCACGTCATTAAAATACAGCACCCCGTCCTGCGTAGGATCGGCCACGGGAATAGAAAAGACTTCCGTGGTATCGCTGCATCCGCCGTTGCTGGCAACCAGCCGCACGGTGTAGTTGCCGGGCGTGGGGAAAACATATTTATAGTTCAGTGCGGTACTTACCACGTTCTCGGGGCCACCGTTGAAGCTTTGCAGCCATTTGTACGAAACGCCGTTGACAGAAGTATTGGTAAAACTGATGCTGTCCGTGTACAAAGCTGCCAGTGAGGCTATGGTTCGTTTATCGGTATAAAACTTTGCCGTCACGCCACAGGTGACAAAGACATAATCGGTATAGGCCGAAAAACAGGAGGCATCGGCGTTATAGGCCCGCAGGGTCACCTTATATTCCCCGGCTGCGGCAAAGGCATTGCTGAAATTGGCGGTGTTGGTTATCACCACATCGTTTATCAGCCATGCATAGTTGGAAGCGCCGGTAGAACCATTGGTAAAATTGACCAGGTCGCCGGGCAGGGGAGACGCATTATCTCTTGTAAACGCGGCAACCGAAGCCTCCGCACAGGGCTTATCGCATTCGTTTTCCAACAGGCCGCTACGCTGCGTGACGATAGCGGCGCGCATTCTTGCGGCCTGTCCCTCCGTAAATTCAATATGGCAGCCATAATTGCCATAATCCATAATATCGGAAATCAGGTCGGGCTGATCGGTAGCAAAGCCCGACAGGGTATCAGTAGTGCAGGAGTTCTCCGGTGAGCCGCAGGAAGGTGAATCACCGGTGGACGCATCGGGCGGCGTGTCGCATACCCTATCTCCATCGGTCATACAATTGTTATTCACACAATTCAATCCTTCAAACGTATGGTAAAGACCGAGGTAATGCCCCATCTCGTGGGCCAGCCCGGGACCAGGTGAAATACCGGCAAGAACAATACCGTCCGTCACCCCTCCCGACGGGGGCAGGGTGGCATAACCGCCTTCACCCAAACGGGTCCATACGCCGCAGCGGAAAACAGGCAGGTTTTCGGTATTAATGCTGCTGACGATCCATATATTAATATACCGCGAAGGGTCCCAGTCGTTGAGGCTTTTCAACTTATCGTCATCTATGACGGGGTTGAGGTTGGTGCCCAGCATCGAACTGGTTCTTGTTATCCCGGTGGTAGTGCCGCCGTCGGGATCTTTCTGCGCAAGACAGAATTGTATTTTAGTATCCGCACCCGCACTGGCGGCATAAGGGCCTGTTTTTCCGAAAGCATCATTGAGGTTTTGCAGAGCGGCTATTACCTGCACATCGGTGATGCTGGCAGGATTGGGATCGATAATATGAAAAACAACGGGTAGCAGAAAGCTGCTGTCCGCCATGGCTCTCGTTGCTATCAGTATCTGCCGGTTCATTGCTTCTTCACGGGCACGGTAAGCAGGGTTCTTTCGCCATTCGGTCAATAAAAGATCCGTTCCGCAGGCTTGCGTGGCAGCATTAATATTCGTTTTCGGGAAGACGGTAGTAGCAGGCGAAATCTTGCTTTGCGCCTTTGCCAGCACAACCGACAGCAACAGCAGGATGAGTAAAGCAGGTTTTAGTAAAGCAGTGTAAAAAGATTTCATCCACAAGGGTTATAATAAAGAATATCCATCAAAAAGTTCTGGCAAATAAAGGGGTGAGCGCAAAATCAACCCCCGCAATCCGGGATGGGTAAACCTACAAAAAAGCGGTTGTTTTTAAAAGCAGCGTGGATGATGAAAACAAGAAATATATTAACCGGTTGTTAATGAGTGAGTTGCAGACTTAAAATACCTCCCCGAGGTTGACCGATAAGCCTTTTGATCCCTGTATACCGAATCCATAGTCGATGCAAAGGTTGGCGCCGGAGAATTTATTCAGCTTTATCCGCAGGCCGACGCCTGCGCCGGGAGCTACGTAAGACAATTGTTTGGAAAGCTCTTTTGAAAACGACTGGGCATTGGCGAATATCACTCCGCCGAACAAACCATTCTGGCTAAGATTGAAGCGGTATTCGGTTTCGAGGTAAAGCATGTCACGGCCGCGGTAGCGTCCCTGTATATAGCCCCTGCCGGTATTGTAAAAATCATCCCAACCGGTACTCGGAAGCAATAGATAAGGAGGTTTGCCGCTACCGAGGGTAAGCCAGTTATAACTCCAGATGGCCAGTACATTTCTTTTGGAAGAGGACAGGGGAATGTATTTCCGCAATTCCAGCAGCAGCGATTGCCAGTCGTTATCACTTCCCATAAAAGTAAAATTGGGGCGGTACACAAAATTGCCGTACCAGCCATTGGTGGAATTGATCTGGTTTTCGCGGTTGTCATAGACCAGGCGGAAAGCGGGACCCACGGCCGTAACCGTTTTGGTAAGCCCGTAGCGCTGGAAATCGGTAACCACATCGGCAGGGGGATTTACCTGTTTTATATTCCAGGCATAATCATAATAAAGACCGATTCCCCCATATAAATCCTGTCGCAGTTTTCGCAGGATCGTCTGGTGCAGCTTTATATAATTAAAGTTGATGGTGTACCCGTCGTTTAGATCAGAATGGCCGCCCAGGCCGAAAGTGGTGGAGGGATAGGCGAGATAGCGCCAGTCGACGATAATATTATATTTGCCGCCCCGGGTCCATATATCCGCCTGGAGGGGAAAAATGATTTGCCGGTACTGCGAATAGGTCACACTGCTTAATATGCTGCTGATCTTTTCATCGGCATGGTTGCCGGAGCCGGTATAAAAACCGAGATTGCCGCTTAAGACGGCTGCCAGTCCTGTCTGTAGCGAATAGCCCGCTGCCGGCACGACCGATAAATGATAAGAGCTTATGTTTGACCCGCTGACCGGTTCTTTGTGTTGCATTTTGCGGATCACATCTACCAGGTCCCTGCTGTTATAATAAGG
>DASYCT010000287.1:0-4805 GCA_036500065.1 Chitinophagaceae bacterium
AACTGACGATGGGAGAAGTGATCAACGTGCTCAATGATCTCACCGGCGGCAACGCGATTATAGTAACCGATGTAGGCCAGCACCAGATGGTCGCCTGCCGGTATGCCAAATTCAACCAGAGCAAAAGCAATATTACCTCCGGTGGTCTCGGCACGATGGGTTTTGCCCTGCCCGCAGCCATCGGCGCTAAATTCGGCGCTCCCGAAAGAGCCGTGGTAGCCGTTATCGGAGACGGCGGTTTCCAGATGACGATACAGGAACTGGGTACCATCATGCAATGTGGCATCGATGTAAAACTGCTGATCCTCAACAACCGTTTCCTCGGCATGGTGCGCCAGTGGCAACAACTGTTCCACGATAAGCGCTATTCCTTTGTAGACATCGTGAGCCCCGATTTTGTGCAGGTAGCCAAAGGATATGATATCGCCGGTCAGTGCATCTCGAAAAGAGAAGAACTGAAAAACGCCTTATCCGCCATGCTGAATCACAATGGCTCCTACCTGCTCGAAGTAATGGTAGGCAAGGAAAACAATGTATTTCCCATGGTGCCGCAGGGATGCAGTGTAAGTGAAATACGGTTGAAATAATATCACCCATCAAAAGAGTTTATGAAACAGGAATATACGCTTACGGTCTACACGGAAAATCATATCGGCTTGCTGAACCGCATCGCCATTATCATTTCCCGCCGGAAAATCAACGTGGAAAGCCTTAACACCTCGCCTTCCGAAGTGCCCGGCATCCACCGCTTCAATATCGTGATCAACGAAACGGAAGAAGTGGTGCGCAAGCTGGTGCGCCAGATAGAAAAACAGGTGGAAGTCCTGAAAGCCTATTACAATACCAACGAGGAAATCGTATGGCAGGAACTGGCCCTGTACAAAGTACCGACCGACGAAATCGCCGAGAAGGTGAAAGTAGAACGCCTGTTGCGCGAATACGGCGCCCGCGCGGTAGTGATCCGTAAAGACTATACCATCTTTGAAACCAGCGGCCATCGCGAAGAAACCGACCGCCTGGTGGAAGTGCTGGAGCCCTACGGCCTGATAGAATTCGTGCGCAGCGCCCGCGTGGCAATCATAAAAGACAGCAGCGGCTTCCACGAAAAACTGAAAGAGTTCGAAGCCCTCAAACCCGGCTCCGAAATCGTCGAGAATGAATTTTTGAACAAACAGGACGAAGTATTTACCATGTGAGCAGCTAAAGGGTGAGCCGCCCCTGTAGGGCGACCCACCCTTTGACCGGGGTGGGTCATCCCGCCACAGGCGGGACGGCTCACCCTAAAAAACAAAACAATCTTTTTCTTATAACTTAAAACTAAAACGATGGCAAAATTAATTTTCGGAGGCGTGGAGGAAAATGTAGTGACTCGTGAAGAGTTCCCGCTTGCCAAAGCACAACAGGTATTGAAAAACGAAACAGTGGCTGTAATCGGCTATGGCGTACAGGGCCCCGGCCAGGCGCTGAATCAAAAAGACTTTGGCATCAACGTCATCGTCGGTCAACGGAAAAACTCCAAAAGCTGGGATAAAGCGGTGCGCGATGGTTTTGTGCCCGGTGAAACCCTGTTTGATATAGAAGAAGCATTACAGAAAGGTACTATCATCTGTTACCTGCTGAGCGATGCGGCGCAAATCGCCCTTTGGCCCACGGTAAAGAAAAACCTCACTGCCGGCAAGGCATTGTATTTCTCCCATGGCTTTGGCATCACCTTCAACGAACAAACCGGCATCATACCTCCGAAGGACGTGGACGTGTTCCTGGTAGCCCCCAAAGGTTCCGGCACTTCGCTGCGCCGCATGTTCCTGCAGGGACGTGGCCTGAACAGCAGCTATGCCATTTTCCAGGATGCTACCGGCCGTGCCAAGGAAAGAGTCATCGCCCTGGGTATTGCCGTTGGAAGCGGTTACCTGTTTGAGACCGATTTCAGAAAAGAAGTGTATTCCGATCTGACCGGCGAGCGTGGCACCCTGATGGGCGCTATACAAGGCATTTTTGCGGCCCAATACGAGGTGCTGCGCAAAAAAGGTCATAGCCCTTCCGAAGCCTTCAATGAGACCGTAGAAGAGCTTACACAATCGCTCATGCCCCTTGTAGCCGAAAACGGGATGGACTGGATGTACGCCAACTGCTCTACCACCGCCCAACGCGGCGCGCTGGACTGGTGGAAGAAATTCCGTGATGCCACCCTGCCCGTATTTACCGAGTTGTACGAAAGCGTGGCCGCCGGTAAGGAAAGCCAGCGCTCTATCGATTCCAACAGCCAGGCCGATTACCGTGAAAAACTGGACGCCGAACTGAAAGAACTGCGTGAAAGCGAAATGTGGCAGGCCGGTAAAACAGTAAGAAGCCTTCGCCCGGAAAATCAGCCGTCCAGGAGCAGCAAGAAAGCAGAAGCCGTTAATTAACTATCAATAAATCCATAGCTGTGAGCCGCGGGCCACGGGCTGCGGGTATTTGCGCACGCAAAGCTCGTGGCCCGCAGCCAACAGCCCGCAGCTTTTTTTATGAACACATCGCACACCCATACCGCTCCCGCACTCGACTTCGAAAAAGCTACGGCCCGGTTGAAAAACGTAGTCAACCATACGCCGTTGACGTACAATCACAACCTGGGCCGCAAATACCAGTGCCAGGTCTACCTCAAGCGCGAAGACCTGCAGGTGGTGCGTTCCTACAAACTGCGGGGCGCCTACAATATGATGAGCACCCTGTCGCCCGAACAACTCCGCTTGGGTGTGGTATGTGCCAGCGCGGGCAACCACGCACAGGGCTTTGCCTGGAGCTGTCGCAAGCTCAACGTGAGCGGTGTCGTGTTCATGCCCGTTATAACCCCCAACCAGAAAGTACAGCAGACCCGGATGTTTGGTGAAAACAACATCGAAATCAGGCTGGTGGGCGATACCTTCGACGATTGCGCGGTAGCCGCCAAACAATTCACCCAAGAAAACGGGATGGTATTTATTCCTCCCTTTGACGATCTCCGCATCATCGAAGGACAGGGAACCGTGGGCGTGGAAATACTGGAAGCACAGCCCGATATCGATTACCTTTTTGTGCCCGTGGGCGGCGGCGGCCTCGCCGCCGGCGTGGGCACGTATTTTAAAACGTATTCACCCAAAACAAAGATCATCGGCCTCGAACCCGAAGGCGCGCCTTCGATGTACGAGGCGCTGAAAGCCGGCCACCCGGTCACCCTCGACAACATCGATCGCTTTGTAGACGGCGCCGCCGTAAAGCGGGTAGGGGAGATAACCTTTCCCATCTGCCGCGAAGTGCTCGACGATATGCACCTCGTGCCGGAAGGAAAAGTATGCTCTGCAATACTGAAATTATACAATGAAGATGCGATTGTAGTGGAACCCGCCGGCGTATTGTCCGTAGCCGCGTTGGACGATTATGCAGATGAAATAAAAGGAAAGAACGTAGTGTGCATCATCAGCGGCAGCAACAACGACATCGACCGCATGCAGGAAATCAAGGAACGCTCCCTGCAATACGAAGGACTGAAACATTATTTCCTCGTACGCTTCGCACAGCGCCCGGGCGCCTTGAAAGAATTTGTCAACCACGTGCTTGGTCCCAATGATGATATTACCCGCTTCGAATACATGCAGAAACACAACAAGGAAACCGGCCCCGCGCTGGTCGGCATCGAATTACAGCACCGCGAAGATTATGATATGCTCCTGGCCAAAATGACCGCATACAATATCAATTATACAGAGTTGAACAAAAACGACAACCTGTTCGGTTATTTAGTCTAACACAGGGTGGGTCGCCCTACAGGGGCGGCTCACCCTTCCGGCACCGAATCCGTAGTTTAATATCTTATACAAAAAAAGGCCGTCTCCGGTAAAGAGACGGCCTTTTCTGTATATAGTGCTTGTTGTTCTGAAGGTTCGATCCCTCCCTTCGCAACAAGGGCCTACGTCTTAGTTATCCCAAAATACTTTAGGCGCAAATAAAGTAGCGGCCGGAACATTTTTACCATTATAAGAATATTCTGTCTGGGGGTAAAGAAACCTCCTCGGTACAGCCGTTCCTACAATCGGGGTAAGCGCCGGACTGTTGGTACGACGCCATGTGCTCCATGCTTCCGGGTTCAGGTACAAAGCAATGTATTCCTGCGCGGCAATCGCTGCGATGGCGGCGGCGCTTGTACCGGGCAACACACCATTGGCAGCGATATAGGTATTTGCATTGCCGGTGCTCACACCCAGTTTTGACATATTGGCTGCGATGGCGGCCTGGAACAGTGTTTGCGCGGCGGCGACGGTTCCACCCGAAGTCAGCGTAGCCTCTGCTTTCATAAACAACAACTCATCATAGGTGATAAATTCAACCGGTGAGCTGATATTGCCATAATAAGGTCCCATACCTACCTGATTTACATCATGGAAAGTAGGGTCCGTGAAAAGCAGGAAACGAGGATCGCTGTTAGCCTTCATGGCTGCGCCAAGAGGACTGGAATCAAAAACAATATCTCCTCTTTGCTCGTTGAACTGGTACCACGGATTGGCAGAAGTTTCCGTGCTTCCGAAGATATATTGGGCGTTGTCGCCATTAGCAGTAAATGACAATGCTATTTCAGCCAGTGCATTGGTGGCCATCGTTGCATTGCCCTTGCTTTGGTGAATGTACAAACGCGCCCTGATAGCATGAGCGAATTTTATCCAGTTGGATGCAGTACCTCCGTAAAGAACGTCTTCCCCACCGGGCGCATCCGGACCGACAGTTGAATTATTCAACTGGGCAATAGCGGTAGTCAACAGCCCGGCGATAGTGTCATAGAGTCCCTTGTC
>DASYCT010000288.1:0-3427 GCA_036500065.1 Chitinophagaceae bacterium
TGAGTACTTTATTGAAGTTGCGGGCTATATTGAACGAAGTCGTCCAACGCAGTTTATTATGTTCGATATTGACCGTAGTCAGCGACAATTCCACGCCCTGGTTTTGCACACTGCCGATGTTTTGCAGCATGGTCGTAAACCCGGAAGTAGATGGCAGCGTCACATTGTACAGCAGGTTGGTCGTCTTTTTATTGTAGTAATCCGCGTTAAACGTAACCCGGTTTTTTAACAGGCCGAGATCAAGACCGATATCGAAGGAAGCGGTAGACTCCCAGCCGAGGTCGGCATTGGCGATGTTGTTGGGGGAGATGCCCACCACGCGGGTACCGTTGAGGCCGTAGGAATTGGTGCCGTATTGTGTCAACGAATTATAGGAACCGATTTCCTGGTTACCGGTCACCCCGTAGCTGGCGCGAATCTTCAGGTCGCTGATCGCATTGATGCTCTTTATGAATTTTTCATCCGACATTCTCCAGGCAACGGCGCCGGAAGGGAAATAACCCCATTTCTTATTCGCTCCGAAACGGGAAGAACCATCTGCCCGCATGGTGAAGGTAAACAGGTATTTATCCATCAGGCGATAGTTGATACGTCCGAGGCCGGAGGCCAGCACGTGGACCGTCGTATTGGAAGAAGAGGTGATGCTGGCGCCTACGCCGAGGTTGTCGGTGCCATAGCTGTTGGACGAAAGCGTGGTGGCGGTTGTATTGGCCGAGCGGTCCTGCCATGACTGGTAGGTCCAGCCTGCTACCACGTTGATGGCATGAATGCCCCCGAACTGGCGGTCATAAGTAAATGTATTTTCATTCAGCCAGTCGTAGTTATTGTTTGTATTCACGCCCGCGTACCCGCCGGTGGTCTTACCGAGATAGGTAGTAGAAGGGCGGAAAACATCTTCCCGGCGATTGTACAATTCACCGCCGAAACTGGTCCTGAATTTCAACCCTTTTATGATTTCATATTCTCCAAAAGCATTGGCAAATATCCGAGAGGTAGCGCCTTTGTCCGAATTGAGGACAGCGGCTGCTACCGGGTTGCCCAATATATCCGTGTAACCCGAGGGTCCGTTCTGGAAGCTATATGCGCCGGTGCTGTCATACAGGGGAATGGTGGGGCTTGCGCGAAGGGCGTCGAGAATGGTGCCGCCCGAGCTACCCCCATTGGTGTTTACATTGGCCAGGTCCTGGAAATCATACGATACCTGGGTGTTGATGCCTATGCGGACTTTATCGCTCACCTTATTGTCGAGGTTGAAACGAACCGTGCCCCTTTTGTAATCGGAATTGAGTACGATACCCTTTTGCGTAAAATAGTTAAAGCTGAGGTAATAACGGCTATCGGCATTGCCGCCGCTGAAACCAAGCGAGTAGTTGGAAATGGGAGCAGAACGGAAAAGGTCTTTCTGCCAGTTGGTCCCCTCTCCCAGCGCGTCGATCTGCGCCTGGGTAAACGGCAGGGCCATCGTGGGGGCATCGGCGGCGGTGACCTGGTTGAGATAGGTGGCGAACTGTTTGGCGTTCATCATATCGAAAGTCTTGCCTACCTGTTGCACGCCGGTGTACATGTCAAACGAGACGGCATTTCTGCCGGGCGTGCCTTTTTTGGTCGTGATGAGAATAACGCCGTTGGCGCCGCGGCTACCATAAATGGCGGTGGCGGAAGCGTCTTTCAATACCTCGATGGAAGCAATATCATTCGGATTCAGCGCATTGATATCCGCCCCGGCATACCCGTCTATCACATACAGCGGGTCGCTGCTGGACGAGATGGAGTTGGTGCCGCGCACCCGCACGGTAAAGGAAGCGCCGGGTTGCGAGTTGGTTTGCGTAACCTGCACGCCGCTCACCGTGCCCTGCAATAACTGGCTGGTGCCGAATACGGGTGTTTTTTCGGTATTGGCCATCGGCACGGAACCAACCGCGCCGGTCAGGTCTTTTTTACGTTGCGTACCGTAGCCCACTACCACTACGGTGTTGAGTTCTTCGGTTGTTTCCCTCAGGGTAACGTTGATGTTCTTACGACCATTCAGCGCTATTTCCTGCGAGACGAATCCAACCGAGCTAATCACCAGTGTTGCATTGGCATCGGCCACATTGAGGGAGAAGCTACCATCTCCCCGTGTCACGGTACCATTGGTGGTGCCTTTCTCCAGGATGCTGATATTGGCCAGGGGTTTGTTGTCGTTGTTCAGCACCTTCCCGGTGATAGCAATCGCAGCGGGGGCTGGCGTGGAGTTTGGTCCCGGGTCGTCCCGCTGGTTGGCGGCGATGACCACGAGGTCGACGCCGATTATCTTAAAGGTGAGGGCCGTGTTTTCCAGCAATTGCTCCATGACATGCTCCAGCGGCATGGCACGTACGCTGATGGTTATCTTGCGATCGGCCGGCAGCAACTGTTCGTTGTACACGAACCGGAACGAGCTTTGTTTTTCGATGGTCTTAAACGCCTTCCTGAGGGAGGCATTTTCGAGTCGAAGGGTAATTTTTTCCTGGGCAAAGCCGTCGTTAGCAATGGATTGCAGTGAGAACGCGCAAATAAGCAGAATTGTCATTTTCATCATCAGCAAGCATTTGATGAATGAGGCGGATATGCCAAAAGGCATACCACATCCGTTTTTTTTCATAACTTAGTATTGAGTTGTTAAAGGATGAAAATCACTCCGGACAGGAGCTTCCGATTTCTGAATTTAACCAGACGGGGAATGCGCCAACATTCTCCGTCTTTGTTTTTAGTATGAATCAGGTTACTTTTTTCATAAATAGCATGTTTGAGTTAAGCAATCGGTTTTATTAAAAGCAGCAGTAATAGTCGTTTTTACCATACTGAAACAATCCCTTCTTTCACGCTGTATTTGAAGCCTCCTGAAAAACGGAGGGCCTCCATTACTTCGGTCAGGGATTTGTTTTCAAAAATGCCGGTAAGGTGTTCTTCTTTCAGGCTTTCCTTTTTTATATCAAATTTTACGTTGTACCAGCGTTCCATTTCGGTGGTGATGCGCTCGAATGATTCATTTTCAAATGCGAGTTTGTTTTTTACCCACATGGTTTCGATGCTGCTGGTGCTGTCGGTTTTACCATAGCGTATCCTGCCAATGGTCAGCATAGGTTGTTCCTGGGCCGCTGCGTGTTGATCCAGTGCAGGCGGAACAGGGTTGACCACCGTGCATTTTTCGCTTGGCTTCAGGATGATCTTCTTATCGGGGTTGTTGTGCAGGGTTATTTCCACGGTGCCCTGGATCAGGGCGGTTTCCGTTGTTTTTTCATTGGGGTAGGAACGGACGTTGAAAGAAGTGCCTACGACGCGTACGTCGATCGAGCTGGTATGGATAATAAAGGGGCGGGATTTGTCTTTTACCACATCGAAATAGGCTTCGCCGGTGAGCTGCACTTCGCGGAAGGCGCCCATAAAACTCTGGTCGTATTTTATC
>DASYCT010000289.1:0-14516 GCA_036500065.1 Chitinophagaceae bacterium
AACACTCAAAGCAAGACACATGGAAACCAATAAGTCAGAACTAGACGTATTATCGGACAAGATCATACAGGGGATGACGGAAGCGTCTCGCAAATTGGTTGAAGAAAGCGCTGCGACTGGCCGCTCGCTTGTTATTTCTGAAAATGGTGAAGTCAAAAAAGTTCCCGCTAAAGAATTATTGCCCAGGGTTTCCAAGAAATGATTTTTTGTTACTAATCTGCCGCTAAAATTATAGACGCTCTATTCACGGGCGTTTTTCTTTTCTTAAAAGAAATATCTTTATCAGAGAGATGGAGTACAGGCTGCTTTCATCGGGGGAATGATATTTTTCGAAAAAGACGGCCCGGGAAATCTCCTGAATGAATAGCGATATATGCAACAGGACAACCTGTCGATATTGGACAACCCGGTATGGAATGCGTTGGGCACAACGCAGCAGGCATTTGCTATCGGAACGGCTCATGCGCGCCGTTATCCCGCCCATGTATTGCCATCGTTATTCTAAGGGTTATTGGCTGCCGGAACGGGGAAATATCCCCCGGCTGATTATAAGTAGTTCTGTTCCTATCCCTATAAGCGGGAAATAAAGCATATTTTGGGGTATGAATTATACCCGTGCACTCAACACGATCCTGCTTTTTTTGCTTGTTGTCTCCGCAAAGGCACAGGAAAATAAGGAAGTCCGCTTACTGCATTTCACTTCCTCCCATACTTCGTTTCCCGATACCGCACGGGCCCGGGGTCATTTGTACGACAGCGTTCTTTATACCGCATCGGAGCATTACAGCGATAGTTCCGTATTGCTTATTGTTCCCCCACAGTTGCAGGCGGGTTCAAAGGTTGATCTTGTATTCTGGTTTCATGGCTGGCGTAATACGATCGACACCGCCGCTGAATTTTACAGCCTTACCCGGCAGTTTATCGCTTCACATCGCAATGCCGTACTGGTGCTGGCGGAAACGGCAAAAAATGCTCCCGACAGCTATGGCGGCAAACTGGAACAGCCGGGCATGTTCAGCAGCCTGGTAAAAGATGTGATGAATGAACTGAAGAAAAACAATCTCGTGCCGCGCAGGGCGGAGCCGGGCAATATCGTACTCGCGGGTCATAGCGGCGCCTTCAGGGTTATCGCCTATATACTACAAAACGGCCAGGCGCCGGTACAGGAAGTGTTTTTGTTTGATGCGTTGTACAGCCAGGTCGACAAATATATGGACTGGATAAAGCAGGATGCGCATCATCATTTCGTCCATTGGTTTACCAATCATGGCGGTGGCACGGACAAGATGAGCGATACCATGATGCAGCAATTAAAAGATCAGCAGATCGGTTATGCGCTTACTGAAGAAGCGGGTGTACAACCGGCGGATATAAAAAATAACCGGGTGTTGTTTGTACACAGCCTGCGCGAGCACAATGTTATTATCAATAATCCCGATGATTTCCTGCTATTGCTGGAGAACAGTTTTGTCTTATTGAAAAAATAAAACCTGTCACCAAACTTTAATCTATGAACAATCTAACGAAAGCCGGCCGCTTGTTTTTTGCCCTCGGCATTATTGGCCTGGGCGTACTGAGTATCATAAAAGGCGATTTTATAGTGGGCCGTCCGCCGGGATGGCCGGCAGGAATGTCCGGCAGCGCTTTCTGGGCCTCTTTTGCGGGCACCATATTGATCATTACCGGCATCGCCGTCATTGGTTATAAAAAAGCCGGGGTTGCCGCCCTTGCTACCGGCGTTCTTATTTTGTTCTATTCATTTATTGCGCGGCATCTTGTCGTGATGGCGGGCAGCCCACTGGAAGCGGATCTTTGGGCAATCAATGCTTATAAAACACTGGCCCTGTCGGGCGGCGCTTTTATTGTAGCGGCGTCTTTTTTTAAAGAGAACGGGCAGAACGGGTATAAATTTATTTCCAATAAGGCGCTTATACTGACGGGCACTATCTTCATCAGCCTGTTTTTTATTATTGGCGGGTCAGCTCATTTTAAATTCGACCAGTTTGTCTTTAATTTAATCCCTTCCTATATTCCATTTCATGTGTTCTGGACGTATTTCTGCGGTATAGCCCTGATAGCCGGGGGCATTGGCCTGCTTATTAAACCGGTAAGATATTGGGCTGCCTTATTATCCGCCTGGATGGTGTTGGGATGGTTTGTGCTGCTTCATATTCCGCGGGTCATAGCGGCTCCCAATGATCCAAGCGACCGCATGGGCCTGTTTGAATCGCTCGCGATCAGCGGGGTTTTGTTTGTCTTGTCGGTCCTGTTCTCAGGGGAAAACAGTATTAAAAGAAATACCGTAGGCCAGCCTTTATAGAAGTATGGCGCGGGGCGTATGCTACATAGTTTCCTACCGAAACGGGAAGATAGCCACCTGCATAAAAAGATATTTTTTTCCGCAGGGTGGCTTCCAGTTCGCCGAAAGCGGTGTACGTTAAAAAAGTAGTATTGTCTATCTCGCTGGTGTAACTGTTGTTATCGGGAATAATTCTTTCTGTATTATTCTTGAGCAGCAGGGCTGCAGCGCCAACGGAAAATGACACCGATAGCTCCTGCGTACGAACAAACTGGTAGCCGAAGGAAACAGGTATTGATATAACAGTGGCCTTAAATTCCGCGGTAGAGCCGCTGCCCGGGGAATAAGAATAGCCGGGGAAATGCATCGTGTTCTTATACCGGTACGCGTTGATGCGGAATATAAAAAACAGCCTTCCGAAATTGCGCTGGTTGTACAATTTTATCCCTGCTTCCAGGACGGGGCTCACATCTACGTTGTAACTTCCGACCAGGTAGTCGTAACTGGATGGATCTGCTTTAACTCTAAACGTATTGAATGAGGCGCCCAGGCCGGCAAAGATCTGTGCGGGATATTTTTCTTTGGCTGTTTTGATCTTTCCGCTGGTGACGAACGTAAAAACCTTTTGAAGACTTTCGCCGTTGTAGCTGACTTTTTCGAGTTGCCGTTGCAACTTGTCGCCTTGTTTTAAGCTATCCCTGAAAAGAAAGGATAACTGTGAACGGAAATAGGGTGATTCCACCACGGCATTATCCTCCGTATAGGCTTTAAAGTAAAGTTCTTCCAGGGGTACGCTGGCGGAGCTTACATAATAATTGTTCCTTTTACCATCTGCTAATTCGTAAAGCTGGTAATGGCCGTCATTGAAAAGCTCGCGCAGGAAAACGTTTATGTCTTCGTAAACATCATCGCTTTTGCCCTGTGCATTGCGGTAATCAGTCTCGTTTGCAAGGCGTTTGCCCTTATAGGAGATATAGATATCGTAATGGGCAACCGACAGCTTCCGGCAGTTCGCCGGGGTGAGGGACATGGGCAGGGAAGCGCCGGCAGGCTGAAAGACAATACTGGCCGGGCTTTTGTTGTATTCCTGGTAATTGATAAACTTGCCGAAAACGGTATCCCCGGTTAAATTAATGTAGTAGCCGTCGGGGTTGGTGTTTTGTGCATGGGCAGGGTATTGCAGGAGCGCCAGTAAGCACAGGATAAGTACAGGCTTGGGGGTATGCATTATAGGAGGGTTTTTAGTATTAACAAGCGGTCCAAGCTACTAAATAAAACGGTTCACGCTATCATCCTTACACGCTTGTTTAAAATTTAGCAGGTTTTTAAGAGCGGCGGCCTATTTCTATTCAAGTGCTGCTAAGGACAGCATTTTACCTGCAGCAATGCTGCTAATTGCCCGCTTGGCTACAAATAAGTACCTTGGCTCCCGGTTAATGTCCCGGTACTGTTTATGAAATATCTTTTACTTATAAGTCTGTTGACAGGTCATGTGGCCGTTTGCCTGGCGAATACGGATAGCTTGGTGAATACGCTTACGAAGACGATCGAAGGGGCGAAACAATACGACGAACAAAGGAAAAAAGATATTGAAGCCATTGAACGCAGGCTGGCGCAGGCAAAGCAGGCTTCTCCCGCTACCCTGTTTGAGTTGAACCTGCAATTGTACGAGGCCTATAAATTGTTTAAGTACGATTCGGCTTTTGTGTACGCGGTACGCCTGCAGCAACTGGCGCGGGCATCGGGCGATGAAAGCCTGCAGACGGTGGCGCGTCTTAAAATGATTTTTATTCTCCTGTCCGCGGGCATGTACAAAGAAACGCTTGATTCGCTCGACATACTGCAAATAAACACACAGCCCGCTGCGACCAGGGCGGAATATTATATACTTTTTGCCCGGTATTATTACGATGTAGCCAATTATGATTTTGATCCCTATTATTCCCCGGGCTATGATAAGAGAGGGAATGCCTATCTCGATACAGCGCTTGGTTTTCTTCCTACCGCTTCCTTCGACTATAATTATTACAATGGCTTAAGGCATTTTAAAGGCGGCGACAGCAGCACCGCTTTTTCTTTTTTTTATAACCTGCTGCAACGAAAGGACCTTACGGCCCACCAGTTGGCGCTGGCCGCATCCACCTTAAGCGGCATCTACCTGCAGAGAGGGCAGGAGGACAGCGCCATCAATCTTTTAGTGACCGCGGCCATTGCGGATATTTATTCCAGTACAAAAGAAACCTACGCCATCTTTAACCTTTCCAATCTTTTATTTAAGAAGGGCGATGTCAGGCATGCTTCTGTTTTTATAGAACAGGCCATGAATAACGCTATGTTTTACGGCGCGCGCCAGCGCAAGGTGCAGATGAGCGCCATCATGCCCCTTATTGAAAGCGAAAAGCTGGCCGCCGTTGAAGCACAGCGGGGAGTGTTGATACGTTATTCCATTGCCGTGACCCTGCTGGTACTGGCGCTGTTGGGTTTGAGCCTTGTCATTTTCCGGCAGGTAAAAAAACTGAAACTGGCGCAACAACGCATCAGCGAAGCGCACCAGCGGCAGCAGGAAATTAACAGCCAGTTGGAAGAAGCTTATAAACGGCTGGCGGAAGTGAATGAGCGGCTGGAAGAGGCCAATAAGATCAAGGAGGAATACATCGGTTACTTTTTCAACCTCGACTCCGAATATTTCGCCCGGCTGGACAAATTGAAAAATACCATCGAAACGAAACTGGCGGAACGGAAATTCGATGAAATCCGCTACGTGCTGCGCAATATCGACCCCGGCAAGGAAAAAGAAGAACTGCTGCAAAGCTTTGACAGGATCTTCCTCAAGCTGTTTCCCAATTTTGTGCCCTTTATCAATTCACTGCTACGCGAGGACGGCCAGATCCGGCTGAAGGAAAACGAACTGCTCAATACCGACCTGCGCATTTTTGCCCTCATGCGGATGGGTATCAAGGAGACAGAAAAGATTGCCCAAATCCTCGATTATTCGGTCAAGACCATTTATTCGTACAAGACCCGGATTAAGAATAAGGCCATCGTCGCCAACGACGAATTTGAGGCGCAGATCATGAATATTAAGACCTTTCATGAGTCCGGCGACCACGAAAAAACACATTTATAAGCCTTCTTTTTATTCTATAACTAAAATAATTAATATGTATTTTATATATTGATTATAAATGCGTTATATTGATGACTTCCTGGTCGGCCACTGCTATTTTCTTTATTTCCCTTCTATTATTTGCCTTCGCTTCGGGCCTTCTGTTTCTTTGGTAAGATTATCTAACGGATTGCCAGTATGAATAAACTTGCCTGCTTTGTTTTTGTATTGATGGCGCATGCTATTGTATCCAGTGCGCAAACGACCGTCCGCCCGGCAGGTGATGTAAAGTCAGTAACCCGCGATGGCAACCAGCTCAGTATCCAGGCGGAAAATGCCTGTATCATCATCAAGCCTTACAGCCCTTCCATTATCCGGGTGCGGATGGACTGCCGGAACCCGGGGGATGACTTTTCCTATGCCGTCGTGGGTAAGCCGCAGCCGGCAGAAACACGGTACAGCGAGACCCCGGATGCTATTTTCCTGCAAACGGATTCCCTCAAGGTCGTCATTCATAAGCACCCTTTTTCCATTGGCTTTTATACCCTGCAAAACGAAGCCCTCAACGAGGATGAAAAAGGGCTTGGCACTTCCTGGATCGGCAGTGAAGTGACGACCTATAAAAAGTTGCAGGAAGGCGAACGGTTTATCGGGCTGGGAGAAAAAACCGGCAATCTTGACAGGGCCGGCAATGGCTATACCAACTGGAATGCCGATGTGTATGGATACTCCATATCGCAGGACCCGTTGTATTCTTCCATCCCTTTTTATATCGGCATCCATCACGGGCTGAACTATGGCATCTTTCTCGACAACAGTTACCAGACCGATTTTAATTTCGGCGCCAGCAATAACCGGTTTTCCTCTTTTGCCGCCAAGGGTGGGGAAATGAACTATTATTTTATTTATGATCGCTCGGTGGCCGGTATTATCCGGTCGTACACGTATCTCACCGGCAGGATGCACCTGCCGCCGCTCTGGAGCCTGGGCTACCAGCAAAACCGCTACAGTTATTATCCCGAAACTACGGTGTTGCGGATTGCACAAACGCTTCGCGGATATAAGATTCCTGCCGACGGCATTACGCTCGACATCCACTATATGGATGCCTATAAGCTGTTTACGTGGAATAAGGATCGTTTTCCGAGCCCTTCCGTTATGACCGACAGCCTGAAGCAACTGGGTTTTCATACTACTGTGATCGTAGACCCCGGCATCAAGGTGGAAAAAGGCTATCCTGCCTACGAAAGCGGGTTGAAGGAAAATATCTTCCTGCGCTATAGCGACGGGCAGAATTTTACCGGGCAGGTATGGCCGGGCTGGTGCCACTTCCCCGATTTTACGAGTGTAAAGGGTCGGGAATGGTGGAAGCAGCAGGTGAAGTTTTTTGCCGACAACGGCGTGAGCGGTATCTGGAACGATATGAATGAAATCTCCACCTGGGGGCAGAAAATGCCGGACAATGTGCTGTTTGATTATGATGGTCACCCTACCACGCATTTGCAGGGGCACAATGTTTTCGGACTGGAGATGGTGCGTTCGAGCTATGAAGGGGCCCGGGCCACGATGAAGGAGCGCCCTTTTATCCTTACCCGCTCGGGCTATGCCGGTTTGCAACGCTATGCCGCTATCTGGACCGGTGATAATCGCGCAGAAGATGATCACATGCTGGCGGGGGTTCGTTTAATGAACAGCCTGGGTCTTTCCGGCGTGGCCTTTACCGGTATGGATATTGGCGGCTTTACCGGCAATCCTTCCATCGGCCTGTATAACCGCTGGATGCAGCTCGGCGCTTTCCTTCCTTATTTCAGGAATCACACGGCTTTCAATACGCGCTCTTCGGAACCATGGGCGTTTGGGGAGGACGTACTGGACAATGTGCGCAATTATATCAACCTGCGCTATCGCCTGCTGCCCTATCTCTATGCTGCTTTTTACCAGGCCTCGCAGGACGGGCTGCCCGTAATGCGTTCCCTTGCGATCGAGTACACCCACGACCCCGCGATATACCAACCTGATTTTCAAAACCAGTATTGCCTTGGGAAATCCTTCCTCGTGCTACCACAGGAAAGCAATAAACAGTTTGCCAAAGTGTACCTGCCGAAGGGACAGTGGTATGATCTCTACAGCGGGGTGCGGGAAGAAGGCGGCCGGGAAAAGGTCATCGAACTTTCCGAAAAGTTGTTGCCCGTCTATGTCCGGGAAGGCAGCATCATTCCCATGCAATCGCTTGTTCAATCGACTACTGAAAAACCAACCGATACATTGACGCTTCATATTTACAACGGGCGCAGCCCTAATTCCTTTGTGTATTATGAAGACGACGGGACTTCCTATGATTATGAAAAGGGGATTTTTTACAAGCGGGAAATCCGTTTTGAGCCTGCCGCCCGCAAACTGGTGATCGGCAAGGCGGAAGGCGGATGGAAATCGCATTTTACGCAACTCCTGCTGCTGTTTCATGGTTTTGATGAAACGGCTACGCTAAAAGTGGGCGGCAAAGAAACCCCGGCGGTGTCGGATCATTACAGCTTTCTCCCGGGAACCGGGACTGGCGGCGACGCGTCCACTGAAGTAAAGCGGGTGGTAGTAGGCAACGATAGCGGCACAATAGAAGTTGGCTTTTAAAATATGTTTTTCAATCATTTCAATCTTGTCATATGTCTTTAACCAAAACAAGAACTGCTTTTCTGCTTGTATTCGGCCTGCTCTCCTGTATGCAGGCATTTAACCAAAACAGCCTGCCCGTAAAAGGGGTTGTCACCGACCAGTACAACGCCCCGGTCGTCGCGGCTACCGTACAAATCGTTGGGACTAAAAAGGCTGTTCTTACCGATGGCCTCGGCGTGTTCCTGCTCACCGCACCCGCGGATGCCATACTGGAAATCTCGTCGGTGGGACATGCTTCCGTGAGAGTTCATGTACAGGCAGTCATGGCCGTGGTACTCCAAACCTCGGAATCTGCCATGAACGATGTGGTGGTAATCGGGTATGGCACGCAAAAAAAGAAGGAGCTGACCGGTTCCATCGCTACTGTCACTTCCAAAGATTTCCAGCAGGGGGCCATCACTACGCCCGAACAACTGATTGCCGGCAAGGTCGCCGGTGTATCGATCACTTCCAACGGCGGTTCTCCCGGTGCGGGAAGCGTGATCCGCATTCGGGGCGGGGCCTCGTTAAATGCCAGTAATGATCCGTTGATTGTAATCGACGGCGTTCCATTAAGCGGCAATAATATCTACGGGGCTTCCAACCCGTTAAGCACCATCAATCCCAACGACATTGAAACCTTTACCGTACTCAAGGATGCCGCGGCAACCGCCATTTATGGATCGAGGGCTTCCAACGGTGTTATCCTGATCACGACTAAAAAAGGCACGGGTGGAAAACCCGTTGTCAGCTTCAGCACGCAGGTGTCGGTGTCAAAGATTCAGAAGACCATCGATGTACTGTCGGCCGCGCAGTTCCGCACCTACGTGGACTCGCTGGGTACGGGCACGTATGACAACGTACACAGCTATAAATCATTATTGGGCACCGCTTCTACCAACTGGCAGAACCAAATCTACCAGTCGGCCCTTAGCACGGATAATAATATCAGTGTTGCGGGAGCGTATAAAACGATGCCTTACCGCGTTTCACTCGGGTACCTCGACCAGGACGGCATCCTGAAAACGGATAACCTGCAACGATTTTCGGGAGGCATTTCATTGAGCCCGCGGTTGCTTGACAACCACCTGAAGATCGATCTGAACCTGAAAGGCAGCGTGAGCAAGGCGCGTTTTGCCAATGGCGCGGCTATCAGCTCGGCGGTTTATTTCGATCCCACGCAACCGGTGACCGCTGCGTCGCCGTTTGGCAATTATTATGAATGGGCGGCCAAAGACCCTGTAACGGGAAACATCACCCTTAATAAACTGGCCCCGAGGAACCCGCTGGCCTTGCTGGAATTGTACAACAACAGCAGCACCGTGCAACGGAGCTATGGTAATATCCAGTTCGACTATTCTTTTCATTTCCTGCCGGAACTGCATGCCAATCTGAACCTGGGTTATGACGTAGCATCGGGAAACGGAACGACCAACGTACCGGCGTATGCAGCGCAGAACTACCTCGACAGCGGGCAGCATAACAAATATGCCAACAGGATCAGTAACAAAGTAGGTGAGTTTTATCTTAACTATACCAAAGAGCTTAAATCCATTCATAGCAATATCAACGCCACGGCAGGGTATGGCTACTACAATAATTTATCCATCAACTACAATTATCCCAACCTGCGGGCCAATGGCGATACCATCCCCGGCAGCATACCTTCTTACCCGAAGGACGAACCGGAAAATACGTTGATCTCTTATTATGCCCGCCTGATCTATACGTTTCATACCAAATACATCCTCGCAGCATCGATCCGCAGTGATGGCTCGTCGCGGTTTGCGCCCGACAACCGCTGGGGGACCTTTCCTTCGCTGGCCCTTACCTGGCGCATCAACCAGGAAAACCTGTTCAGTAATTCAAGAACGCTTTCGGATTTGAAGCTGCGGTTGAGTTATGGCATTACGGGTAACCAGGACGGTATTTATGATTATCCTTACCTGGGCGTGTATTCACTTAGTGATAATGCTTCCCGTGTGCAGTTTGGCAATACCTTTTATAACATGGCAACGCCTGCTGCGTACGATGCCAGCATTCGCTGGGAACAAACCGCTACCTCGAATGCGGGCCTTGATTTCGGCTTTTTCCAGAACAGGTTGAACGGTAGCCTGGATGTATACTATAAGAAAACAAAAGACCTGTTAAATACCATTCCTATTCCCGAGGGCTCCAATTTCAGCAGCACCATCCTCACCAATGTGGGCAATCTTGAAAATAAGGGAGTGGAGTTTGCCGTGAACGTGGTGCCCATAAAAAACAAAAACCTTACGTGGACCCTTGGTTTCAATGTGGCCTACAACCAGAATAAGATTACGAACCTGACGGCTACCAAAGACCCGACTTATCCGGGTACGCTGACCGGCAACGGGGTAGTACAGATCAATACCGTGGGGTATAACACCAACTCTTTTTATGTGTATCACCAGTTATACAACAAGAGCGGGAAACCCATCGAAGGGGTTTACCAGGACCTCAATGGCGACGGCATCATCAATCAAAACGATCTGTACCACTACAAAACACCCTTCCCACCCTATGTTTTTGGCTTTAGTACGCAGGTAAACTGGAAACAATGGTCGCTTAGCACGGTGCTCCGCGCCAATGTTGGAAATTATCTGTATAACGGCGTTTCCACCGGTGCTATCGAGTCGAATATCCTGAACCCGCTTGTTTATCTCGCCAACAGCATGACCGATGTGTTGAACACGCATTTTTACAACAGCCAGCCGCAATCCGATTACTATGTACAGAATGCTTCTTTCCTGAAAATGGATAACCTGGGGCTAGGGTATGATGCAGGACGCATATTGCATGATAAGGTTGGCCTGCGTCTCGGGCTCAACTGCCAGAATGTGTTCACCGTCACCAAATACACCGGCATCGACCCTGAGATATATGGCGGCATCGACAATACCATTTACCCGCGGCCGCGCATTTATGTGCTGAGCGCAAGGCTTCAATTTTGATAACTATTCAAAAAATAACGATATGTATCAACGTTTGTCATTTATAGCAGCAGTTATTTTTATACTGTCTTCCTGCACCAAAGACCTGAACCTGCAGCCGCTCAATTCCGATACGTCGGATAAGCAATACAGTACGCCGGCGGGCTACAAGCAGGTGCTCGCCAAAGTATATGGTGCTTATTCACTTGTCAGCAGTTCGGGTGTCGGTAATTCGGATGTGAACGTTCCCGGTATTACCGATCCGGGCACCACCGATTTTGTCCGTGCTTACTGGAACATGCAGGAACTGACTACCGACGAGGCCATCTGCGCCTGGAACGACGGGGTGTTGCAGAATTTCCATAATCTCAACTGGACGTCCAGTAATATATACATCAATGCGATGTATGCACGCAGCCTGTACCAGATAACGGTATGCAATGAATACATCCGCCAGTCTTCCGATGCTATGCTTAGCTCAAGAAGCATATCGGGCAAGGACCTGGATGATATTCATCACTACCGCGCAGAAGCGCGTTTCCTGCGGGCGTACCAGTACTGGGTGCTGATGGATCTGTTCGGCAACCCGCCTTTTGTCACGGAAGCAAGTCCTATTGGTAAATACATTCCGCCGCAGATAAAGCGCGCCGACCTGTTTGCCTATATTGAATCAGAGCTCAAGGCCATCGATGGTTCGCTGGCAGCGCCCCGGCAGAATGAATACGGCCGTGCCGACCAGGCCGCGGAATGGGCATTGCTGGCAAGGTTGTACCTGAATGCGGAAGTATACCTGGGACAGGGCAAGGGACGATACACCGATGCCATGACCTACGCCGATAAGGTCATTCATGCCGGCTATGTGCTGATGCCTCATTTCAAAACCCTGTTTATGAGCAACAACAACGTGGGTAATACGGAAGTCATCCTTCCTATCGCTTATGACGCCACACAATCGCAGAATTACGGGGGTACCACCTTTTTAATCTGTTCCGCGCATACGACCGATCCCACCGATAACAAAACCTATGGCATACCCGGTGGCGGATGGCTTGGTAATCGCAGCACTAAAAACCTTCCTTCCCTGTTTCCCGATTATACCGGGGCCATTGACAAGCGATCGCTGTTTGGCGGCACTACGACCGATATCGCCGACGTGCTCACGTTTACCGAGGGGTTGCAGGTGTTTAAATTCACGAACATGGCTTCCGATGGTACTACGCCTTATTCTCCCAACGGCGTTCTGTGTAGTACGGATTTCCCCCTGTTCCGCCTCGGCGAAATGTACCTGGTCTATGCGGAAGCGGAGAAAAGGGGCGGCACCGGCGGCAGCGATGCTATGGCCCTGCAATATTTCAATACCATTCGCGCACGGGCATACGAAAATGGCTCCGGCGCGGTGACCAGCTTCAGCCTCAATGACGTGCTGGACGAACGGGCAAGGGAATTGTACTGGGAAGGGTTTCGGCGCACGGACCTCATACGCTATGGGAAGTTCACCGATGGCAGCTATCTCTGGCCCTGGAAGGCAGGTGTACAGGGCGGCGCGGGAACCGATGCGCATTATGGGCTGTACCCCATTCCTTCATCGGAAATCATTTCCAATACCAACCTGGTACAAAACCCCGGTTATTAATTCATCATTTTATTCTTCGTTATATGAAAAATAGCATCAATCTTATCTTCAGCGCGGTGGTACTCCTGTTCCTGGGGACTGCCTGTAAAAAAGACGGTGATAACCTCGTATTACAGACCGGTAGCGTCGCTACCGGGAGCCTGAAAGCCTCTGCCGCCAGCGTTGTCCTGACGCAAAGCGTCGACAACGATACGATGGAGCGCTTTAGCTGGCAGCCGGTGAACTATGGACAGAAACCCGTGGTCACCTATACGCTCCAGATCGATAAGCCTTCCGATACTACCGGTGCGGGGGCCTGGTCAAAAGCGACTTCTTTTGGCGCCGGCAACAATGTGCTCGGGTATGCTTTTACGGGTAAAGACCTGAATAACCTGCTCAACACAATGGGACTTACGCCCGGGGTGGCCAGTAATATAGCGGTACGCGTCAAATCGGATGTCAACCAATACAACGGGGCGGCTTCCACGGTGGCCTCTACGTATTCAAATACGGTGGTCGTTTCGGTTAATCCTTACCCGTTGATCCTCTATGTGCCCGGTGATTACCAGGGTTGGGACCCGTCCTCGGCGCCCCAGTTTGGGCCTATCGCCGGCCTGGCCGGTAAGTATGAAGGGTATGTTTATATGGCAGCGCCCGGGATACATTATTTTAAATTCACCAATGCGCCTGACTGGAACCATACCAATTACGGCGATGGCGGCGGCGGCGGCTTCAGTACCGACGGCAACGCGGCAGGGCTTTCCGTGGCCGACAGTGGTTATTATGAACTGACCGCAGACCTCAACGCCAATAAATGGACCGCAACAAGAACGAGCTGGGGTATTATCGGTGATGCCACACCGGGAGGCTGGAATACCGATACCCAGATGAGCTACAACCCCATGACACAGACCTGGACGGTAACGGCCAATATGCTACAGAACGGTTCTTTTAAATTCAGGGCCAACAATGCCTGGTCCATTGATTTCGGAATCGATGGCAGCAGTAACCTGGTTTATGCTGACAACCCTTTCTTTGTATACAATCCCAATCTCAATAATCTTTCGGTAGCTGCGGACGGCAATTACACCATCACGCTTGACCTGCATGTATCGGGCAAGTACACTTATATCGTAAAGAAAAATTAAATCGTGCTAATAAATAAAAACATACAACCCGGTATGATCTATTTATGGTTATTTCTACTGGCGGCCTGTAGTAAAAGCGCTCCCACGGCTTTTACGCCGGCCCCGCCGGTCACGAATACTGACCCGGTGCAATATGGTACGCCGTTCACCGGCGTTCCCGACCCGCAGGACGTGGTGATGTACCAGGTCAATATCCTGGCATTCAGCAAGACGGCGGATTTCAAGGGCGTACAGGCGCGGCTTGACTCGATCAGCGCCCTCGGGGTCAATACCCTGTACCTGTTGCCGGTGTATCCCATCGGAATACTCAAGACGGTGAACTCGCCGTATTGCGTCCGGGACTTCCTGAGCGTCAACAGTGCATTCGGTACGTTGGATGATCTTCGTACGCTGGTATCGGAAGCGCACAAACGGAATATGGCCGTGTTGTTCGACTGGGTGGCCGATCATACCTCCTGGGACAATGCCTGGATCGGCAACAAGAGCTGGTACCTGCAGGATGGGTCCGGTAATATCATTTCACCGCCCAACACGGGCTGGAACGATGTGGCGGCGTTGAACTTTACCAGCCAGGACATGCGTAAAGACATGATCAGCGCCATGAAATACTGGGTGTTGACGGCCAATATCGATGGCTACCGTTGCGATGCAGCCGATTTTGTGCCGGCGGATTTCTGGAACCAGGCCATCGATTCGTTGAAAAGCATCACGACGCATAAATTGCTGTTGTATGCCGAAGGGACTAATAAGC
>DASYCT010000290.1:0-4435 GCA_036500065.1 Chitinophagaceae bacterium
TTCCGTGGTTCCGATAAACGTGGCGGCGCCAACGGTGCCCGGATTCGTCTTGCGCCGCAAAAGGATTGGGAAGTCAACAACCCGGCTCAACTGGCTAAAGTACTGGCGACGCTTGAGGGCATTCAAAAGGAGTTCAACAACTCCCAGGGAGGCATTAAGATGGTTTCGCTGGCTGATTTGATCGTTTTGGGCGGGTGTGCGGGTATCGGGCAGGCGGCGAAGCATGCCGGTCACGAAGTAAAGGTTCCTTTCAGGCCCGGACGCGTCGACGCATCGCAGGAGCAAACGGATGTTGAATCATTCGCCGTTCTCGAACCGGGTGCAGATGGCTTCCGCAACTACACGAAGAAAAAATACACGGTGTCGGCAGAGGAAATGCTGCTGGACAAGGCACAGCTACTGACGCTGACCGCACCTGAGATGACGGTGCTCGTTGGCGGTATGCGCGTGCTGAACACGAACTTCGATCAATCTCATCACGGTGTCCTCACCACGCGCCCGGGAGTGCTCAGCAATGACTTCTTTGTCAACCTGATCGATTTTGGCACGAAGTGGAGTGCGACATCAGATGCAAAAGACATTTTTGAGGGCCGTGATCGTAAGACAGGCGAAATCAGGTGGACGGGCACCCGTGTCGATCTCATCTTCGGTTCCAACTCAGAGCTTCGGGCTCTTGCTGAAGTGTATGCCTGTGAAGATGCACAGGACATGTTTGTAAAGGATTTTGTGACAGCATGGACGAAGGTGATGAATCTTGACCGTTTCGACCTGGCCTGATTTCACCGGCATATTATTTATTGGTAAAAGGTGACCCCGCAAGGGTCACCTTTTTTAATTACTTTCTTTTGCCTGCTTAAACAGAAAATAGTTATTTTATCGTATGAACCAGCTTATCCTCACCCGATCACAGGCCAGGAAAATCATCCTCCACGCAGCAGGGCTATCCCGACCGGCGCCGTTTGGAAAGGGCCGGGAGGCGGTCTACAAACTCATCGACCATCTTGGTTTTGTTCAGCTCGATACCAATTATGTCGTTGAGCGTGCACATCATCACAGCATTGCGTCGCGCGTCCCCGATTATAAACTGGAATGGCTGGACGAATTGCAGGCGGATGGAAGGATCTTTGAATTCTTTACCTCCGACTCTGGCTATATCCCCATGCACGAGTTTCGCTTTTCACTGCCCGTGAAGCAGGGCTTTTTATCCGCCCGAAAGCCGTTGGAACAGGCCGAAATCAATCTCATGAACAAGGTGCTGGACAGGATTGGGCGTGAAGGACCGCTGATGGTAAAGGATTTCGAAAACGATCGCCTGCAGGCAAGTGCGGGTTGGTGGGATTGGCGACCGTCCAAGATCGCGCTCGAGCGATTGTACCTGGACGGAAGGCTGATGATCACACGAAAAAAAGATTTCCAGAAAGTATATGATCTGCCCAGGAATATCATTCCAGGCGACATCGATACGACAATGCCAACACCCGGGGAATTTGCGAGATATATTATCCGGCGCTCCCTGAAATCCCTGGGTATCGCCTATGCAAAAGAATTGGCCTGGCGTGCGCATTATGTGAAGAATAACCTGGTGAAAAAAGAGTTGGAGAAGCTCGTGGACGAGGGCGAGGTTTGTGCTGTTGCAATCGAAGGTCTTAAAACCGCTCCCCTCTACATGCTACCTGCTTATAAAAACAAAAAGATCCGGTTGTCCGATAACGCCTATATTCTTTCGCCCTTTGACCCGTTGAATGTGTTCAGGCATCGTCTAAGAGACTTTTTTGATTTCGACTACCAGATAGAATGTTTTGTTCCCGCGCCAAAGCGGAAATACGGCTATTTCTCATTACCCATATTGGTCGGTGAAAGATTTGTCGCCCGGATGGATTCAAAGGCCGATCGAAAACAACGGGTATTGACCGTCCACAATCTTCACTTCGAGCCGCTGAAACTAAGCAAACCGGAGATCATGCGGATCATTGATGCCCTTAAAACATTCGCTAAATTCAACCAATGCGGGGATATTATCATCAAGAAATCAAATAACAGGCAGTATCTTAAAGCCATAAAGGATAGCCTCTGACAATTAAACGGGATTATTGGGTCTTCAAGTCCAGTTACAACAAACCATGCTTTTTCAGAAACTCTTCGGTAAGCGGCGCTTTTTCAAAAGACTGCCTCGCCAATTCCATTTTTTTTCGTACAAAGGGAGAGGTATGTATGTTTAGCAATTCCGGGCCGTCTACCGTGCGGTCATTGTAAACACGTTTCTTTTCTTCTTTCTTTTTGTGGAATTCACTCATATAAGATTCGATTGGTTCCTCCAAAATTAAATTTTTCGTCTCTTTTCGAACAATAAAAAAAGCATCATAATTAGTATTTCTTTGAAAGGGCGTCCACTGTTCGCCGATGCGCCCATACACATAAAATAATTTTTCTATTTCATGGTAGAATTTATTAACGCCAATCTGGTAGCGTCTTGTCCTTGACGAAGTACTTCCTGTCACATGCACCTTCGCATTGCTGAAAATACCCGTAAAATCCAGTATGATGGCAGCGATGGTTGCCAGTACCTTTTCCGCATCCACATTATTGGTGACGGATAAATCGTCAATATCATTCAATTCTTTATTCCAATCGCCCATGATGATATTATAGTAAGAAGCTGGATATCCATATACCAGGATAAAACGGACCACTTTTAGAATACTTCCTTTCGGGCCTTCGCTATAGAAGAAATATTCTTTATATGTCCTTTTTCTTTCATAATCATAACGTTCAAGATTCATAGAAGACAGGTTTAGCGGTTCTGCCAAATAAACAAATTATTTTTATTTGGCAACCACTATCCGAGGCCAATAATGGGTAACCCTTATAATGAGCAACCGGCGGCGCCTGTCAACTGCGTCTTTACAGTTAAGTTATACTAAATCTATATCGAATCTATGTCCTGCTGCAAACAAAAATTAACTACCAGCCCGTAAGCCGGATTCTGTTCTATGCTATCATTTATCTTGCCCCTTCATTACTTCAGGGGTCGTTCTGCCTACCCTCCGGCGTTCCCGCTAAAAGCGGGATCGGGCGAGCCGCCCTCGGCCACCGGTATACGTGGCATTTCAGCATGCAAGGTTTACCCGCGACTATTGTTACCAATAGAAGCCGTGAGCTCTTACCTCACGTTTTCACCTTGACTCCATCCGCCGAAGCAGTAGGACAGGAAGTTCTCCTGCCCCACTGCTTCGGCGGGCGAAGCAGTAATTTTCTGTGGCACTGTCTGTTGCCCCGCTTTAAGGCGGGACACCCGGCTGTTCACCGGTACATTGCTCTGTGCTGTCCGGACTTTCCTTCCCGCCAAAGGCGGAACGATAGCTCGGCTGGTAGTTAATCGGCAAAGGTAGGTTAATATTGAAAATATACCTCGGTAGCGCCGTACCCGTAGGAAGGATGGTATTGATTGACAAAGAATTTCACTTCTTTTTTATGCCGAAGGAGCTCGTGTATCTCGTCCCGCAGCTTGCCCGTGCCGAGCCCGTGAATGAAGATCACCGAATTCAGGTGGTGGGCTACCGCCAGATCATAATATTTTTCAAACTCGCGCAACTGGAGCGTGAGTATCTCAAATGCATTCATTTTCTCCCACTGGTCCGTGATCTTCTCAGCGTGCAGGTCTACTTCCGACCGTGCCGGCGGCAGGTTCTGCCGGGCTTTGGAAGCCTCGTACACCTTGTAGCCTGCGGCAGAAAGCCGGGTATAATCCGGCATATCGTCTACCGCCCGCGCAGGATACACATCAAATAATTTATACGAAATGGTGGACTCCCCTTTCTGCTTTAGCTCTTCTATCCGCTTAAACAACTGCTGCGGCTTTATCTTTAGCGAGGTTTCATAAAATTCCGCCTTTGCCTTGTCCGGTGTTATCAGCGAAAACTCGCATTCAAATACCGGGCTATCGTTCAGGCTGCTGAAAGGTATATCATGCAGGTAAAAATCCTGCCGCGCCATCAGCTCGTTCTTCAATTCAAAACCCGGCTCCCCGAAGTACTTCAGCCGGTAATCGAAATGATAGCCTGTTTCCGTACCATTCACCAGGTAAATCTTCAGCAGTTCCACCACATCGTCGCCAAATTCATCGGCTTCAAACTTCGGAAGCAGCATAATCGATACGCCGCTGCCCAGCGACCGGCCGGACGCCGTGCTACCGCCTTTTTCCCGGGGCAACTGGTCGATATATTTCTTTGGCTTCTTTTCGGGAAACAGCTTTTTCTCTGTAAACTGTTTGAAATACGGGAAATCGAGCTGGTCCGTATAGGCAGGGAATTTAACGCCCCGTACATCCACCAGCACCATCTTGTCATTGATCACATCTACCACTTCGCCTTCTTCGTTGGAATGCATCACAACTACCTTGTCTCCTATCTGGAATTTCATATCGTTCTTAATAATA
>DASYCT010000291.1:0-11151 GCA_036500065.1 Chitinophagaceae bacterium
GCATGACCAGAACTGGTACACCGTGGGCGTAAACAAATACCTCCGGTACAATGCCGTCAGGATTGGCCTGAACGCCACTTACCTGGAGGACAAAGCGCTGAACGGTAGCACCAAAAAATGGCTTACCAACCTTGCTTTACAAGTACAACTCTAAACTTGCTTATATGAAAAAATATATCGGCTTATACCTGTTATTGATCATGGCGGCCGCCGGCTGCAAATCGGAGATCGACTTTAGCGTAAAAGCAACACCGCCGCCCCCGCCGCCGCAGGGAAATACAGACCTGGTCATTTCAGAACTGGCCACGGCTATTAATACAGACCCCGTCGCAGGCGGCGTAAGAAACCATTACGTGGAGCTGTACAACGGCACCACCGGCGCGGTAGACCTGTCGAACTACGCCATCGGTTACCAGGCGGTAACCGACATGGCCACCCTTTCCGCATGGAGCTTTCCTTCCGGCAATTATTTTGTCATGACTGGCTCGCTCGCCAAGGGCAAATGCTATGTCATCGCCTCACCGCAGGCATACGCCCCCGTGGTAATACACGACACCATCTGGGGTACCACCAGCACCACCAACGCCAATGCCGTCGTGCCGTTGCAACTGAGCGGCAACAGCGCCATTGCCCTGCTGAAAAAGGATCCCACCGGAAGTATTACCATCAACAGCATCACGTATAAGATCATCGATTGCTTTGGCAGCCCGCTGGTAGCCCGGCTTACGAGCACCGGCGCCAGCAGCGCCAGGAATAATATCATCTGGGCCGTTGCCGGCGAGAGCGCTGATACCAGGAACCGGACTTTTTTTCGCAAGAGCACCGTAACCGGGCCAACGGACAACTGGGCAGTCGCTGCGGGAACAACGGCCACCGATTCACAATGGCAGCTCTCGGGCGACAGGGCCTGGGACTATACCAACCTGGGCTTGCCTACGCATTGATTCCTGCCATCAGTAGCGCCGTAATGACATTCACGTGTTAAACGACCTTTTTATATGCTAAACCTGCTTAAATCAGCGACCGGCAAGACTGTCAACCGCTTTCTCGATTTTAAAAACGTATACTACCAGCTACCCGCCGATAAGCTGGTGGAGCAATCGCTGCGGCGTGGCGAGGGTATTTTGAATGATACGGGTGTCCTGTGCATCAATACCGGCGAGTTTACCGGCAGAAGCCCGCAGGATAAATTCATCGTAAAGGACGAGATCACGGAAAAGACGGTGGACTGGAACCATTTTAACCTCCCGGTGGAGGAGCATTATTTTCTCCGCCTGCGCGACAAGATGCAGGATTACATGGCCGCCAAAGACAACCTGTGGATACGCGACGCCTATGCCTGCGCGTCACCCGCCTACCGGCTCAGCCTCAGGGTAATCAACGAAAATCCCTGGAGTAACCTCTTTGCCTGCAATATGTTCCTGCGACCCACGGAAACCGACCTGGAATATTTTACGCCCCAATGGCATATCATACACCTGCCCGGCTTCCGGGCCGACCCGGCCGCGGATGGTACCCGTAGCCCGCATTTTGCCATGATATCGTTCAAGTACCAGACCATATTGATCGGCGGCACCGGGTATACCGGGGAAATGAAGAAAGGCATTTTTACCGTGTTGAACTATGTGTTGCCGTATGATAAGAAAATATTGAGCATGCACTGCAGCGCCAATAAGGGCCAGGGAGGCGATGTGGCCATTTTCTTTGGCCTGAGCGGCACGGGAAAAACGACGCTCAGCGCCGACCCCGCCCGCAGGCTGATTGGCGACGACGAGCACGGCTGGAGCGATACGGACGTATTCAATTTCGAGGGCGGCTGCTACGCCAAGCTCATTGACCTGAGCCGGGAAAAGGAGCCGGAGATATACAACGCCATAAGACCCGGCGCGCTGGTGGAAAACGTTACCTTCCTGGAAAACGGCCGGCAGATTGATTTTGCCAGCAAGAAAATAACGGAGAACACCCGGGTCAGCTACCCGCTGGATTTTATGCGCAACACCCTCCACCCATCCATCGGGAACACACCCGAGAATATATTTTTTCTTACCTGCGACGCCCGGGGCGTATTGCCGCCCATCAGCAAGCTGAGCACGGAGCAGGCCATGTACCAGTTTATCAGCGGCTATACCGCAAAAGTAGCGGGCACGGAGGCCGGCATAACGGAGCCGAAAGCAACTTTCAGCGCCTGCTTTAGCGCCCCCTTCCTGCCGTTACACCCCGGCTTTTATGCAAAAATGCTGGGCGATAAAATAAAAAAACAACACGTAAACGTATGGTTGGTCAATACCGGGTGGAGCGGTGGCGGCTACGGCACCGGCCGGCGCATCGAACTGAAGTATACAAGAGCCATGATAGCCGCCGCGCTTAACGGACAGTTGAACCAGGCGAGCTATGAAGCAGATCCCATATTCGGCATGATGGTGCCGGCCTCCTGCCCTGCTGTGCCCGAAAACATACTGAATCCCCGCAATGCCTGGGTCGACAAGGACGCCTATGATGCCGCGGCCAGGAACCTGGCGTACCTGTTCGTTAAAAATTTTGAGCAATACGCCGCGGGCGTCGACAGCGGGATACTGGCCGCTGCTCCCCGGGTTGATGTTGCCTCCGTATAAGTCTTTTGTAAAATCTTCGTTTGTATAATTTTGCAGCCAACCATGCCCGGGTGACGGGTTAGCCATAACTTAAAATCCGCGGTAATCGTGTTTTTTTTATCTTAGCCTGTCCGGATAACCAGCAGCGTGATTACTATTATAACTGCTGGAACCAGAACTGAGTAAAAAAAATTTATGCCAGATCAATGGAACAACTTTTTTGTGATGGTGGGTAGCGGCGCGGCGGCACTTGCAGGCCTGATTTTCGTCGCGATGTCGATCAATCACCAGATCATCATCAGAAATGCGACGCATAAAAACCGGGCAATTAACATGCTGACGGGCTTCACTGCAATTTTCATGGCCAGCGGTTTTGCGCTTATCGGGAATCAATCCCCTGGAATGCTCGGCTTTGAGTGGCTGGCTCTCTGGCTCATCGCCACCGTCATCTTCATCAGGGGTTATGTTATAGCTCTCAGATCAGGCATGAGTCTTATTGGACTGGGTACACCGCGATTGGCAGGTGGCACAATTTGTTACCTCGCTGAAGTTATAAGCGCCATTTTACTTATTCTCGGATATAGCTCAGGTCTTTACATCGCTGCTGTCGCAATCATTGTCTTATTCGCGTTCCTCATTTCCGGCGCATGGCTGCTTATGATCGGCATCTACGAGGACAGTACTAAGTGACTGAAACCTGCTATTATGGCGATTTTCTTTATCATCCCCGGGCACATAAATATAAAACCCGCTCCGGTAGTGGGTTTTCTTCGATTCCCGTAATGAATTAAATATCTCTTAAACCGCCGTCGAGCAGTATTTCCGCTCCAAGCATGAAGGCAGATTCATCGGACGCCAGGTATAGTGCCGCGGCAGCAATTTCATCGGCGGTGCCGACACGTTTGACCGGTGTGAAATTGCCCATGGCCTCCATCATGGCTTTGGCTTCTTCCCGGGAGGATGTCACGGTGCTGAATACAGGGGTATCAATTGGTCCGGGCGACAGTGCGTTGACCCGGATCTTACGGTCCAGCAGCTCTGCGGAGAAGCTACGTGCGAGCGATCGAACGGCGGCCTTGGTAGCAGAATAAGCTGCATGATTAGGAATGCCCTTTCCGTTGACCGTCGAAGATACCAGGATGACGGAAGCACCGTCCTTTAATACAGGAAGCGCCTTTTGTACCGAAAAGAAAGCACCCTTGAAGTTGATGTCGCTTACCTTGTCGAATTGTTCCTCGGTAAAGCCGGAAAGAGGTCCGATTATATATACACCGGCGTTCACAATCAATGTGTCGATCTTTCCAAATTTCTTTTCTACTACCTGGTAGACACGGCTAAGGTCATCCAGCTTAGAGACATCTCCCTGGATGCCGAGACCATTCGGCCCGATCTCTTTGAGCGCCTGATCGATCGTCGCCTGGTTGCGACCGGTAATAGCAACCTTTGCGCCTTCTTCTGCAAAACGTTTAGCGATTCCTAATCCGATACCGCTGCTACCTCCGGTAATGACGGCGACCTTGTCTTTTAATTTTCCTGACATGTTGTGTTTTTTGATGACACAGCAAAACTACCAGGCAATGAAAAGTTTAAAAATGACCTGTTTTATTAAATATGGATGAACCAGTTCATCTTTTCCTGACCTTATCGTTGCGTATCCGCGACAGAAATTCTTTGGTCATATTGAGATAGGAGGCCAGGGCATATTGCGGAAGCCGTTGAGCCACCTCGGGGAACTTCTCCATAAATTCATGGTACCGCTGTTTCGCATTTTGGGTAAGATTGGACGTGATTCGCCGGGCATAGAAAGCGGCCGACTTCTCGGCCATCATCCTGAACAATGTTTCCAACTGATGATGGGACGCCTTCAGCGCCTGCTCGTTGACATAGTCGATTTGCAGCACGATGCTGTCTTCGAGCGCTACAACGAATTGCGTGGCTGGTGTTTGGTAGATATAACTATTGTAATCCGATATCCACCAGTCCTCAATTGCGAACTGTATGGTATGATCATTCCCCTTTTCGTCGATCACGTAGGACCGAAACGCACCCTTTAGCACATATATCCGCTGTTTGGCCACAAATCCCGGCTGAATAACAAACTGCTTTTTCCTGACACGCACCATTTTGAATGTCGAAAGCAGCCTGTCCAGCTGCTCCTGGCCAAGTTTTATTTTCCTGGACACATTTTCGATAAAGGGCGCAAGCTCATTCATACTGCAAATATCCAGGTCTTGCAGCTTTAATGCTTACGGGAGCCGGTATTTTTTCCGTCGATTTTTAAGGCCGGCTTTAATCAGCTTTTAAGAGGATTTATTATGAACCGCCCTCAATAATGTCTAATTTTCGGTGAACTCGATTCGCATGAAGCACCTGGCGATTTTCTTTATCCTCTTCGTCCTTGCCAGGCAGGTCAATGCACAGTCCCTGTCTTTACAACCCGACAGGTATACGATGCTGACCGCCGGCGCCGGTATGCTGTTTCCAATTAAGGCCGGCAAGCAATTCTCCGTTTCGTTCAACTATACCACCACCAGCCGGGCAACCGGCGCAACTACCACACACACATTCCTGCAGACAGGCGGTCCCTTCCAATCCAGGGATTTTGCAGGAGACCTCATTCGCGGCACGTGGGTCAGAAAGCACAACAGCTTTGAGGTAGGCGCTGCCTATAACCAGGATGTACACGATGGAATTCTCAACGGTTATTTTCATGCAGGCTACGGATACATATTCCGATTCGGCCGCCTGCAGGTGCAGCCTACGCTCGATCTTTACTGGGCGCTGGACGAGATTGCAAAATTGGGGACCATCGACAACAGCGGCGTGGACGTCCATCTCCTGGGTCGCACCGCCCCTGCTCAATGGACAGTAGATGAGTCGGATATCAACTATAGCCCGGTAACCTATACTTATAAAGCCGACAAACTCCGGATTGATTATAACAGGAGCAGCCTCCTGGCCGTGCCAAAACTCGTTGCAGGCGTCTTGCTATCGCGGCGGTTTTACGCCGGAATAGAAGCAGGATGGCTGCTACAACTGTCATCGTCGGCCTTTTTCACGCTCACACAATATGCCGGCCACCGTTCCCATGATATTGGAACAGTTAATACCGATCCTCATGGATCGCTGGGCGGCCCTGAGATCGCGTTCAATATAGGTTACTGCTTCGGTGGTGATTTCCACCGAAAGAAGAAGTAGCCGGCTACACCATCAAACCAATTCCGGGCACGAAAAAAAATTTGCGAAGTCGATCGGCTGCTCGTATATTTGCAGCCGATCGGCTTCATATTTAACCTATTTAACATCCATGAGACGCGACATTTTTCAAGCCATTGCGGACCCTACCCGGCGAGCGATCCTCGTACTGGTCGCCGTGCAGGCAATGACCCCCAACGCCATTGCGGATCAGTTCGATATCACCCGCCAGTCCATATCCAAACATTTGCGCATCCTGTCCGAATGCAACCTCCTGGCCCAAAAGCAGGAAGGCAGGGAAATCTATTATGAGCTTAAAATCGATAAAATGAAAGAAATCGATACCTGGCTCGACCAGTTCAGGAAGATTATGGAAGAACAGTTCCAGCAACTCGATCAAGTATTGTCCACCATAAAAAATAAGAAAAAATGAACCTGCTGTTTGATTTCACCGTAGACAAAGACACGGCAACCATTCATGTTACGCGGGAATTCGCCGCCGGCCTCGATCTCGTCTGGGACGCCTTTACAAAATCGGAAATACTGGAGCAATGGATGGGCCCCAAACCGTGGCGGGTCCAAACGAAGGAGATGGATTTCCGGGAAGGCGGTCGTTGGTTGTATGCCATGGTTTCCCCCGGGAATGTCGCCCGCTATAGTTTGGTTGAATATATCAAAATCCAACCCAGGTCCGGTTTCACCACAAAGAATTCCTTTTGTGACGAAAACGGAAATCCCATCAATACGGGCTTTACCTGGTCCATAACCACCAACTCCTTCAAGGCCGGGGCGGGTAAAACCACCGTTAACATTGTCAAGAAGATGGCGAGCCTTTCCCAACTTGAACAGTTCATCGCAGGGGGCTTCTACAAGGAAGGCACTGCCATGGGATTCCGCAACCTGGACGAATATTTACTTCAAAAACAGTAGCCAATTATTTCAAGTCTTGCAATACCGCTTCACCTGAAGCTGGTGGATGTAAAGACTTTCCCGGGAGGAATCATAGCAAAAACTTACCACATATAAGGTGATTGAAAAAGCGCTATAAGGTTCTAATCACCCCATATTATTATCTTGTTGTCCTTCCTGTTGACATCCGCCATGCGCTGGCCTGGGTCTATCTCTACAGCTTTTAGCTGCCTTTTATCATAAGGAAGTTCAAGTATGTAGGTTAACTCTGTCCATTTCCAGGGTTCACAAACCGTACGATGTACATTGGTTTCTGCAGCCTTAATGCCAAACATCAGGTATTGCGGAATATAATACATTTCCTGCCGGCCGTCCGTAAAGCCAACCAATATATCAAGGGGCATTGGTACGCTCCCGTTCCTCTTCAATTTCACCACGGTTTTATCGTTGCGCGCGTAGACCGTATCAATGCCGTAATCGATGGTTTTGGTGCTGGATATCCAATACTCTTTATACCAGTCCAGTTGTATGCCGCTTACCTTTTCTGCAACTCTGAAAAAATCATTAGCGTCCGGGTGTTTAAAGCGCCATTGTTGATAGTACGCCAATAATACCCGGTCACGCGTCGCTGCACCAACTATATAGCCCAACTGTTCCAGGAAAATATCCCCTTTTGAATATTCCCCAACGTCATAAGCCACCCGGTTACTGAAATGATCCGCATGGGTCGTCAATGGTTCTTCCAGCCCGCTTTTTACCAGTTTGAAATAATTGTCATACAATTCTGCATGATGTAAAGGCAAACGTGTTTTAAAATAATCCCTGCGCTGCCGGGATACCGTATTTTGCGGGTGCGTGTCCACAAACCAATCGACATAATCATCCCAAACAATATCCTCCGCATAGGAAGCAAATCCTTCATCCATCCATGCGTACATCGATTCATTCGTGCCCAGCATGCCGTAATACCAGTTATGCATCATTTCGTGAAAGGCCTGGCCGACATTCGGGTTCGCGATCAAAACCGCCGTAGGGTATTCCATACCACCATCCCCGCCATGCAGAATAGAAAATTGCCGGTAAGGATAATGTCCAAAATGTTTTTGGGCAAAAGGGAATTCGTTGACCACGGCATCAGCAAGGTTATTCCAGGAAGTATCGACACCTGGTTGATGCTGATGGTTCACATACAATACATGCAGAACCGGGCCGCCCGGTATCGGTTTAACCAAATGATGATACCCCGTATCAGCTGTCCATACAAAGTCATGTACCGTATCTGCAATAAAATGCCATGTTAGCTGGTTCCCTGCGGGCCTGGATAGCTTCGTCCCTGGTTTTTCATACCCATACCCGATATTTTGCGCATTTTGCAGGGCGCCTGTGGCCCCAAGAATATATTTTTTATCGATGGTGATGCTGACATCAAATTTGCCCCATACGCCATAAAATTCCCTTTCCACGTAGGGGGTTGGGTGCCACCCGTCCGCATCGTATTCACACATTTTAGGATACCACTGGCTCATGGAATAGCGGACGCCGGTCTGTGGATTATCCCTGCCGCTTCTTCTGATCGATAAAGATACCTGGGCCTGGAATGTCATCTTAAACACAACGGTGCTGTGAGGAAGTATTGGTTTGCTCAAAAAGACCTCCATGATTGTTTCATCTACCCGGTACTGCTGGGGAATACCGTTCATCACCAGTGAAAGTACTTCCTGGTAGCCCCGCTCATCCGGCTTTAACTGCCCGATCCGGTCCTGTACCTTATCAGTAAATAAATTAAAGGACGTTTTTACTTTCATCAGTTCCCTGCTATGCACATCCATCATACTTCCCGGCTGAAACGCATTCCAGTACAAATGATAAAATACTTTTTTAAGCGTATCCGGCGAATTATTGGTGTACTGCAACGTCTGTTTTCCCGTAAACCGGTTGGTTAGTACGTCCATGTGGATATCCATCGTGTAATTAACATGCTGTTGCCAGTACCCCGGTTGGGTATATGCCTTCCCGGTATAAGCCAGGAAGCATAAAAATGAAATTCCAATCTTTTTCATGGTTTACTTTTTTGCAGGAAGATGCGCCCGCTTAACGACTGGAGGTGAATGACGGCACCCCCGCTTCCTATCCTGCCACTGATTTGATTATCACCCTGCAACGTTTTTTTATTGTTACCCGGTAAAACAGGGAAATCACAATGTACCGTTCCTGCTGCTGAACCCATCCTCAGGTCAGCGGCCACATCCGGGGGAATGGTTAGCGTGATATTGCCGGTTTCTGAAATGATTGACACCGGTTTTCCCTTCTGCAACAGGCGCATGCGGACGTCGACCTTTCCGGCGATAGTGGTTAGCACGATGGCTCCTTCCGCGTTTTCTATCGTAACCGCATGGCAGATGCGGATATCAAGGTCCCCCTGCATATCAACAATGTTCAATTTCTTTAAGTGATGGCAATCTGAAACAACGGACAGCAGTAATTTTTCCGGGATCTTCAACAGGTAATCCCCTGCCATGGAAAGCGGCAACACGTTTTTGAAACTGATCTCCCCGGTATCTTTCTCCATAAAAAGGCCGACGCCGGTATTATCAGTCCCTAAAGCATATACTGTATTGACGGGTGTCGTGGTTGTTTGTATTTTACGATTTCCCCCGGGGAAAAACCGGATCATAATTTCCGTTCCGGCATAGCCCATTACCCGTACATGCCCGCCCAGGTTTTCCAGTTTGATACGCCTTCCCGGTGTAGCAGGAAATTTTAGTTGAAATTCCTGGGCCATGCCTGTTACTGCCAGGCAGTAAAATCCTATAGTGATAAGAAGTATTTTCATAAGGCCCGTAATTTATTTCCTGCTATCTCCTGTACCTGCCTGCGGGTTGCAGGATTTTGGATGATGGTTTGCAATGCATGGGTGACCCTCTCCTCTTTTTTATCTGCCAGCAGGTTGATAAGCAGCACCTGTATCACCGGCTCTGTTTCCTTTTCCAATGCCCCGATAAGGCCGTTGCGAACACGCGTGTCATCCGCAAACTTCGAAAGGGCATATACTGCGGCCATTCGCACATTGCTATTGGAATCTTTATTCAGTACCTGGATCAGAACAGTAACCAGTTTCGGGTCCGGTTGAGACAGGCTTTCTACTTCATTAACGGCCTGTATGCGCATAGCTGATGAAGGGTCCTGTATGTGGGTCAGTAACAGGTTTTCTTTTTCCCCACCATTATTTACGGTTACCCGCTCAGCCGCGACCTTATTCGTGTTCCGGTTGATCAATAGAGTTGCAAAGCCAATGCCTGCCAGGAAAATAATACAGGCTGCGGCCGACAGGTAAGCATACCGGCGTGAAATTTTAACCGGGTTGTCTGCAGAAAGCATTTCAGCCGACAACATATCATAAAACCCTTTGCCTAAAGCCGCAGGTGCCGGTTTGAATACAGTATTATCCATTTCTGCGAGCAGGTGCCGCAGCTCAGCTGCTTCCTTTTGACAGGCAGCACAACCCGCCAGGTGCAGATCTGCCTCCGTAGAAAGGACGGCTTCACCTTTTTCCCGTGCATCGATGATCGCCGCCATCGTCTCTTCACAGTTCATACGTTTCATTGATTGTTTTTAAAATAGACCTTTCGTAAGGCAAGAATCGAACGGTGCACCCGGACCTTGACTGCATTCACCGATAGCCCAAGTATGACTGCAATCTCTTCATATTTCAGACCCTGGTAGCGGCTCATGACCAGCACCTCCCGCTGTTCAATGTCCAGTTCCTGCAAAGCGCCGTCAAGCCGTGAATAGTCCGTCTCCGTATAGCGCTCAGGGGGGACGGCTATATTTTCGTGTCCCTCTCCCACACTGTCCGATCGGACGCGAACCTGCTCTCTTCTATAATCGATATGGAGGTTGCGCGCAATCGTGTATATCCATTTTTTGAAACTTCCGGGCGCTGGCCGGTAACCCGATCGGTGCCTGAGCACCCGGTAAAATAATTCCTGGCTTAGCTCCTGGCTCAACGCTTTATCATGGGTCAGTTGGAGAAAAAAGTTATACATACGGACATGGTACCGCTCAAACAGGGGAGCCATATTGGCCAACTGGCCATTTTTTACCCGTTCCATGTATGTTTCGTCCGAAATTTCCTGCACAATAAGCGTAAGCTTTATGTAAATACGGGGAAAAGTGAAAAGGTTACAGGAAGTGAAGATATATTTTTAGGGTAAACCCGCCTGGCAAATCAATATTTACCTGGCGGGTTTATTAAACTACCGGAAACGATCGCGACTTTCTATCCTACTTTTTGATAGTTGCCCCTGTCACCTGCTCCGTTGATGTCATGGTCTTAAAATATTCCTTTACCAGGGCCGTGTATAATTTGTTGCGCGTTACATTCAGCTTCACTTGGGCTTCGTTTCTTAATTCATCATCGGCTATGATTCTTTTGGCCTCATAATTGGCTTCTCCC
>DASYCT010000292.1:0-2686 GCA_036500065.1 Chitinophagaceae bacterium
AATGATAACCGACGGTTGTTCCTTTTCCAGGTAGCCTTCTGCCGCCACAAGATTGTTTACATGGTCCAGTTCCATTTCCCTGCTATCGAGCAGGATGTTCAGGAGCAGGCACATATCGCCTTCGTCTTCCACGATAAGTACTTTGGGCAGTTTTTTAGTTTGCAGTGCAGCAGGTTCCATAATTTCAGTTTATAATTAACTGTCAATGGAATTCCGTGCCAGAAAGATCGGGCGCAAATGAATGTCCTTCTCATTTATTGATGGTACAGGTTGGGTATTAAATTCCTCAATCGTATTATGACCACGGGGAGTTTACGCTCTTTTTCTTATCTTTAGGATTCACCAAAGAAAAGGAGGTATTCATGCAATCTACAGATCAATCATGGAAACCTTCGGTTAATATCGCTTAACCGGGTTACTCCAAAAAATAATCTGCTGACAGCTGATGTCAGGGCCGCTAAGGAAACTTAGCGGCTTTTTTTTGACGCTAATTAACGCTAATTGACGCGAATGAGCGCGAATGGGGCTGGCAAGGCTGAGACTGGTACCTCTGGCCAGGCTGAAGCTGGCGCCTGTTTAAAATGTTCCCCGGTGACCCCTCAAATAAGAAGATTTTCTCCCGTATACTATTTCTTCGTATATTTGTAAGGTAAACTTACAAGTTTAGCTTCTTAAAATGACAAACCTCCAGACTGATCTCCAATTGGCTTCAGAGCTCCGCACGGTAGTGACGAGGCTGATTAAAAAACTACGAAGTAAATCATCTTCCAGCAGCGTGCTATCGCTGACAGAGCGGTCTACTATTGCGTTGCTTGACCAGCACAAAGAGTTATTGCCGAATGAACTGGCCGCTATGGAAAAGATAACGACGCAATCCATGTCGCAGATTCTCAACCACCTGCTGGAACTGGGATATATCACCCGGCGGGTTTCCGAGACCGACAAGCGCAAGGCAATCATTTCGTTGTCAAAAGCCGGTCAGAACATTTTGTACAAGGTGAGGAATGAACGGGATGAGTGGCTGAACAAGGCATTGGAAGAAACATGCTCCGCCAAAGAACAGGACCTGCTTCGCCGGGCATTGGTCCCACTGACTAAACTGGTGGACTATGATTAAGGAAATTAACTATGGAGATCAATACATTCAGCGCGTTTAAAAACCGCAATTACAGGTTATATTTTATTGGCCAGTCTGTTTCACTGATAGGTACCTGGATGCAGAAAACAGCCGTTAGCTGGGTCGTCTACTCACTGACGCATTCCAAGTTCATGCTTGGGGTGACACTGTTTGCGACCATGTTCCCCTCTTTTGTATTTTCTTTCCTGGGTGGTGTGGTGGCCGACCGGTTCAACCGGTACAAATTGCTTTTACTGACGCAGGTCGTATCGATGATACAGGCTTTATTGCTCACGGCCCTGATCTTTTTCAAACATTATTCGGTTTGGGAAATCATTGCGCTTAGTGTTGTGCTTGGTATTGTCAATGCCTTCGATGTGCCTGCCCGCCAATCGCTGGTATATGAAATGGTGGCCGACAAAAAAGACCTGCCCAATGCGCTTGCATTAAATTCATCGATGGTGAACCTGTCGAGGCTGATAGGGCCCGGCTTAGCCGGTATCGCTATCGAGAAACTGGGGGATGATGTTTGTTTTGGTTTAAACGCCCTGAGCTTCCTGGCGGTGATTGTCTCGCTCTTGTTGATGAAGCTACCCGCTTATACGCCAAAGCCTTCTTCGAAGAATGTGCTCGGCCAGTTGAAGGAAGGACTTGTGTATGTTAAGAAAACTCCTTCGATTGCTTTTGTAATCGGCATGCTGGCGATCATCAGCCTGATGGTGCTGCCCTTCAGTACGCTTATCCCCGTATATGCCAAGGATATATTTCATGGCACGGCATCCACGTTTGGGGTCATAGACAGTGTCATCGGCCTGGGAGCATTTTCAGGAGCCATCTTCCTCGCCTCGTTAAAGCCCGGAAGAGATCTCCGGAAAATACTGGCCGTCAATACATTTGTTTTTGGAGCAGGGCTGGTGTTGTTTTCACATACCACCTGGTACCCGCTGGCGCTGGTCTTTGCCACTATCGGGGCCTTTGGCATGATGTCGCAAATAACGATCAGCAACACGCTGATACAAACCACCGTGGAGCCGTCCATGCGCGGCAGGGTAATCAGCCTGTATGCAATGGCCTTTTTCGGGATGCAGCCGTTGGGCGGCCTGGTGGTGGGGGCCTTATCGCAACGTATCGGCGTACAGAATACGGTTTTGGGGGAAGGCATCGTCGCCCTGCTGATCGGCGTATTGCATTTTCGATTCCTTAAAAAGCAGCGATTGAGGAAAAGGGCAAAGCCTATATCCGAGAAAACACTGGTGGAAGTCACTGTCCAGTCATAATCTTATTTACACAACTAAAACATACAAAAATGGTAACCGCTCTTGACAAGAACACAGCGCTCGTTTTAATTGATCTCCAGAAAGCTATTGTAGGAATGCCGGCGGCAAGCCCGATAGAAGGCGTTCTGAAAAACGCAGCGAAGCTGGTAGCCGCTTTCCGCAAGGAAGGGCTGCCGGTGGTCGTTGTAAATGTAAACCCCGAAGGCGCCAAATGGGTGGGGGCCCGCAAAGATGCCAAGGCGCCCGCAAGACCACCGATGACGGAAGAGATGCTTGCCATTGCTCCCGAAAT
>DASYCT010000293.1:0-8210 GCA_036500065.1 Chitinophagaceae bacterium
GGGATGCTACCCGCCGCCGTCATAAACATGGGAAAATAGCGGGGAAAAATATTTGCTGCGTGCAACACTGCTTTATAACCGGCTATATTGGCCTGCGAACTCAACACGTCCATGCTTTGTGCACGGGTGGTGCGGGGCAGCATATCCAAACTAAACGTAGTGACCTGGCCGGCGGCCCATTGTTTCATCAGCCCGGGATTGAACAACGGTTGGAATACGCCGATAAGTACTTTGGAAGAAATGCCGGCCGTTTCAGAAGGCGCGGGCGGATGGATGGACAACAGAAGCTGTGAAGAGGCAATCACTTCGGTTCTTGATTTCAACTGCGCACCGGCCTTGCTGTAGTCGTCATCACCGGCAGATGCTTTTGTACCGGCGCCGGATTCTACCAAAACTGTAATTCCCTTTTTTGTCAGCGAAGCTACTGCCTCGGGCAGCAGTGATACACGGGTCTCGAATGATGGTTCCTGCAATACTCCTATTGTCATAGTCTATTGTTCTGCGGGTAAGATAGGAAGAATTTTTTATTATTAAAATTCAAAACTGGCGTATGAATCGGGATTGTTAACACGAGTGCTTTTTTTAATGCCGCCCACCTGCACATGCATGATGCTGATCTGGCTGTCATATAATTCGTATAAAATTGTGTTGGTAATTTCTACTTTGTGCACACCTGTCACCGCGTTCACCTGCAGGTAGGTCCAGAGCGAAGCGCCTTCTGTTTCAAACCCCACGAATTCCAGCACCACCGGTTTGCCGTCTACTTTCAGCAGCAGGTGTTTTTTCATGTAATCACTAACCATCTGCTGCGCTTTTTTCGGGTCTTTGGGGTTGGTCAGCTCCACCGGGACATTATATTGCTTCTCCAGGGTTTTTTCCATATCATCCACGAATGTCTTGCAGGAAATTTCCAGGATATGCTGCTTTTCGTTGTGATTTATCTCCGTGACGCTGACGTAAAAAGGGTGAGCAAAGCCAAAACAGGCTACCAATAACCATTTATAGAGCGATGAAACCATTGTTAATTAAAATTTTTTCAACACAAATCTCTTGATTATTTTCCACGCAAATTCAGGTCAGCGAGAAAAGATTCTCCGGGAATGCCGGAACTGCCCAAACTGCTTATGAGTGATTTCAGACTATATTTTGGTTTAGGCACCGATCATATTCTCACCTGGGAAGCCATGGATCATATCCTTTTTGTTTCGGCACTCTGCCTCCGGTACCTGTGGAAAGACTGGAAAAAAGTTACCATCCTGGTCACGGCATTTACGATCGGTCATTCGGTTACCCTTGCCCTGAGCGCCCTGAATTACGTGAGCGTACCCAGAAACCTGATAGAATTTTTAATACCACTTACTATTGCCGCCACCGCGTTGAATAACCTGTTCCAGAAACAGCTGCAGACGCCTTCGCGCCTGCCGGTGATTTATTTTTTCGCCCTGTTTTTCGGTCTTATTCATGGACTCGCGTACGCCAGTTCATTTCTCGACCTGGAAGGCAAGGAAGGTTTGGTGGCCCACCTGTTTGCCTTCAACGTGGGCATTGAACTGGCGCAGTTGCTGGTGGTGGCCATCGTACTGTTTATTTCTTTTGTGGTAGTGCAGTTGTGCAAGCTGCCGCGGATCGTGTGGTTGCGCATTGCTTCCCTGCTTATATTGGGGGCCTCTTTTAAAATGGCTTATGACAGATTTCCGGATATTAAAAACTATAAACATGACAAAACTCTTACTGCTCCTGTTGGGCGGGCTTGGCTTATGTGGTGCAGCAGCGGCACAGAACACGCAAAACAATCCCGGCTCCAACCACGCCAACAAGTTTGAACAGTTGGGCACCATTCTGCCCACGCCCAATGAATACCGCACGGCCAGCGGCGCCCCCGGTCCCAAGTACTGGCAGCAACGCTGTGATTATGACATCAAAGCCGAGCTGGACGAGCCCAACCTGCGTTTGAACGGGAGTGAAACGGTGACCTATTTCAACAACTCTCCCAACCAGCTCACTTACCTGTGGCTGCAACTGGACGAAAACGAGCACAGTGCAACAAAGAATGCCGGTTACCAGGACGCCAGCACCATGCCCCGGATGACCAGCGATATGGGCCTGGGCCGCATCAATCCGTATCCCACCGACAAGGAATACGGCGTCAACCTGCTGAAGGTAACCGATGTCCTTGGCAAACCGCTCAAATACACGGTCAACAAAACCATGATGCGCATGGAACTGCCGGTAGTGCTGAAGCCCGGCCAGCAGTTTGTGTTCAAAATAGACTGGAATTATATGATCCCGGACCGCGTTACCAAATTCCCCGGCAGCCGCGGCGGTTATGAGCATTTTGCCGAAGACGGCAACGACCTGTTTACCATTACCCAATGGTATCCCCGTCTCTGCGTGTACAGCGATTTCCAGGGCTGGCAAAACCACCAGTTTACCGATCGCGGGGAGTTTGCCCTCACCTTTGGCAATTTTAAAGTACAGATGACCGTGCCCGCCGACCATATCATCGGCGCCACCGGCGAATGCCAGAACTACCAGCAGGTATTGACCCCTGCACAATATGCCCGCTGGCAAAAAGCGCAGACCACCAAAGAGCCCGTCGAAATCGTGACGCTGGCAGAAGCAAAGGCCGCGGAGAAACAAAAAAGCACGGCAAAGAAAACCTGGATATTCAAGGCCGACAACGTACGTGATTTTGCCTGGGGCTCCTCGCGCAAATTCATCATGGACGCGATGCCCGCCTACGTGGAAGGCAGGAAGGTAATGTGTATGAGCTATTATGGCAAGGAAGCCTATGGTCTGTACAGCAAGATGTCGACCAAGGCAGTGGCCCATACGATTAAAACCTATTCCAAATTCACGATCCCCTTCCCCTACCCCGTGGCCCAAAGCGTGGAAGCAGCCAACGGGATGGAATACCCGATGATATGCTTCAACTACGGCCGTACCGAAAAGGACGGCAGCTATAGCGAAGCCACCAAGTATGGCATGCTGGGCGTGGTCATCCATGAAGTAGGACATAATTTCTTCCCGATGATCATCAACAGCGATGAGCGCCAGTGGACATGGATGGATGAGGGACTGAACTCATTCGTGGAATACCTGACCGAAGAATTATGGGATAATAAATTCCCCACCCGCAGCGGGCCGGCCTGGACCATCACTGATTATATGCGCCTGCCGAAGGACCAGTTGGAACCCATCATGACCAATTCTGAAAACATTGTCGGTTTTGGCCCGAATGCTTATAGCAAACCTGCCACCGGCCTGAACATACTCCGCGAAACCATCATGGGCCGCGAACTGTTTGACTATGCCTTTAAAGAATACGCCCGCCGCTGGGCCTTTAAGCACCCCGAACCGGCAGACCTGTTCCGCACCATGGAAGATGCCAGCGGTGAAGACCTCGACTGGTTTTGGAGAGGCTGGTTTTACGGCACGGATGCCTGCGATATATCGCTCGACACCGTGAAATACTTTAAAGCAGATGTAAACTATACCCCGCCCACGATTCCATCAGACAGCACTACGCTGCGTACAGTGGCCCCTCCCGGTGGAAGCAAATACGATGATGTTTCCAAGGTTCGCAACCGCGAGGACAAGAACATTCACTTTGCCGTAGATGCGGATACTACCCTGCGCGATTTCTACTGGCGTTACAACCGGGGACAGGAACCCTACGATACGTCTCATTTCTCCGTGCCCGTCACCAGTAACCAGGAGCCGCTGGACGAAGCGACGAAACAGAAGCTGGCGAATAAATATTTTTATGAGTGCACTTTCAGCAACAAAGGCGGCCTGGTAATGCCGATCATTCTTGAATGGACCTATGCAGACGGAACAAAGGAAATTGAAAGAATACCTGCACAGATCTGGCGCAAGAATGAAAACAAGGTAGTAAAAGTGTTTATGAAGGATAAGCAGGTTACCAAACTTCAGCTGGACCCCCTGAAAGAAACCGCCGACATCAATACCAGCAATAACAGCTGGCCGAAGATCGAGGATGCGCCGAGCAGATTCGAGGTGTTCAAAATGAAGCAGGCCGGCGTGCGCGCTACCAACAACAGCAATAACCCAATGCAGAAAGCAGAAGAAAAGAAAGAAGGGAAGAAAGGTTTCTGATAAAAGAGGTAAGAAATAAGAAGGAAGAGGTATGAGGGGTCAACACTCATATCTCTTCCTTCTTTTATCAACCGCCTTGTACTGGCTGAAAATTACCGCCACGCAAACGCATTTCCACATTCTCACAACCTGTCCCGCCTGAGCGGGATTTCCACATTCATAATATCGCTTACTTCTCTTTCGGGAAGGCATCAAACAACAACTGCGTATTGCTTACAAAAGCAAGATGCCTGCTGTCGGGCGACCAGGAAGGCGTATTGATGGTGCCCTGCCCGCCATACAGGTAAGCAATCACCCGCGCGGGGCCCCCGCCCACCGGCATCATACGTAAATACACATGTTTATAAAACGGGTGGTCGGCCGGGCTTACGTCCTTCGGGAAGGATATAAACGCAATCCATTTACCGTCGGGCGATACATGGGAAAACCAGTTATTAAAATTATCATTGGTTACCTGCTCCTGCCCGCTGCCATCCGGTTTCATGCGCCAAAGCTGCATCAGGCCGGAACGTACTGAATTGAAGTAAATGTATTTCCCGTCCGGCGAATACTCACTACCATCATCGAGCCCCGGGCTTTTGGTGAGATTTATTTCTTCGCCGCCGTCCACGGGTATTTTATAAATATCAAAATCATCATTCCGCTGCGCCGTGTAAACGAGGAATTTGCCATCGGGCGACCAGCCGTGCAGGTAGGAAGGCCCGGTCTTTGTCAGCCGCCGGGGCTCTCCGCCGGTTATGGGAAGCACATATACGATCGACACATTCTTATCCGCGGCGCTATGGTTGCTGATACCCAGTTGTTTCCCGTCGAAGGAGATCACATGATCATTATTATTATGATTGGCCGTTCCTGTATTGATGACCACCGGGGTGCTGCCCCGGCCGGTATCCATCCTGTACAGCAACCCATTGCTGTTGTAAATAAGCGAATGCCCGTCGCGCGTCCAATTGGGAGCCTGCAGGGAAGCCGGCGACTGGTAGATAACGCGGCTATTGCCATCGGTTACGTCCAGCAATTCAATATCGCTGCCGATATAGTCCTTATAAGGCACAAAACCGGGGTTGGCAGGTACGACGATGCGGACATTGTGAAACATGGCTTTTTCCGAAACGGCAGGATTATGGGAGCAGACAAATAATCCTGCATATACTTCCTCCCCGAGATCAAGGCTGTCCAGTTCTTCTGTCACCAGCGTATCGCCCATCCGTGCGACCGACATGATATAACGATTGCCCCTTCTTTCCAGTTGAATCACACCGGCTCCTGTGATAGCGGATTTCTTTTCTTCCGTGAGGCCGCCTGTCGTGCGCCTGAACTGGAGCGAAGTAAGTCCGTCGCCGTGTACGACAACATTTACGTGCGTAGCATTTGAATCGAGCGAGGAACGGATCATACAGCCCAGTTTGCGGTGTGCTTCCACGCCTTTACCAATAAACGCGGCATTCGCACGGATGATAAAATCCCCCTTCATCTTCTTCCAGACAAAATGAAACTCGTCGTGGCCGAACCACATGTTCGTGCCTGCTCCCCCGACCTGGTATTCCTGCGCATGGGGTTGCCAATTGGCCGAGCCTTTCAGCGCAACATTGCCTACATCGGATTGTCCATCGAAGATACCTATCGCGCCCTGCTGTGCGCAGGCGCTACCGGAATAAATAAAAGAGCAGAGAGCTAACAGGAATGAAAGTGTAGTACGTAGCATAAGTAAGAAGTTTGGCAATTTCAATCGAAACGATACCCTGCCCCGGCGGGGCATCTTGTGGGTAGGTCTAAATGTAAGGAATTTCATTGCCTGCAGGAATCCCGGGCAGGCGGAAGAGGCCGATTGGTAAAAAAATCAGCGCCATTGGCAAAATAAATATCAGTTATTCTCTTCCAGGTAGATGGTTTTCTGGGAGCGGTTGATGCAAACCGTATAGGCCGCCAGGAAATTATTGCCCAGTACGCCCTTGCAATCCGAGGATTGCCTGATAATATCCATGTCCATTACGCGGAAAATAGGTTCGAAGGAAAGCTGGTTGATTTTAATCACCTTGCTGATGGTAGCGCCGGGCAGTTCATAATGCGCCAGGCTCACATCGATATTGCACATAGGGGCGCCGGTATCAAACAGGAAATTTGTTTTGAGCGTATCGATATGCACACCCTCGATGACGGGTACCCCGTTTTTAACAGCATAGCCAAACCGGTAACGGCTGCCCGGGCATTTGAACGGGGTATTACTGAACTGCAAAAAAGAATTCTTATAATCGAGCAGCACATCGAACCTGGAAAAGAAACCCCATCCTATGATCACATCAAAGGAGGTATTGAGCCGGGCAGCGATTTTTTCGATATGATCCCTTTTCACCTCTACAGCTACATTTCTTTCTTCAAAGTCGCCCATTCCAAACATCTTTATTTTCCCGGTTTGTGCGGGCGTATCGCCATTGCCCTGCCCGGTGAACTTAGCCGGTGCGTTGGTAAGCGGTATCGCCAGCCGGCTGGCCATCGAGGAGGATATTTCGATAGATCCTGAAGACCCGAAATCCACCAGCGCCAACACATCCCGGTCATTAATAGTGACTTTAGCAAAGAGAAGATTAAAAGAGGACAGCTGCACGGCCGCAGAATAGACTTCCGTATCACCGGCAAAGGCCACGCCGGTGTACAATAACAGCATCCCCAACAACAGTTTCCTGCGCACGCGCAATAATAGCATCAGATTTGTTTAAACGATGCTACAAAGCTCGTATGTTTTGAGCACATAAAAAGAATAAAATACGAAAACGATTTAATTATCGGACACCGTGCCGTCACGTACCTTCACTTTTTTGCGGCCAGAGTTCTTTTTTTCAAAGTCCTGCACCTCTTTGGGTTTGGCTTTGACGGAGGAAAGACTATCGGTCGCCTTTTTGCCGGCCGTCGGGGCACTGCTGTCTTCCATCTTGCCCAGGCGCCAGAACTCGGTTTTCAATACACTACCGGATGTCGCGTCATAAAACTTCCAGTTGCCGTTTTTAAGCGATGAGCCATCATTTTTTACGACCACCTTATTGAACGTACCGGGCAGGTTGGGGTCTTCCACATCGATGGTATCGTATTGCTTGTCGGGGTTGATCGCCATCCAGCTTTCTTCTTTTACCAGGTCGCCGTTCAGGTTATAATACTGGCAGATGCCATCTTTCAGCCCCCAATGATAGTTTTCGATGCCAAACAGGTCGCTCATGAGGGTATACTTGCGCCAGGTGCCTTCCCGACGGTCGTTCTTATACTCTCCTTCTTCCTCGTAGCCGGGCTCTCCCCTGACCTCGTCGTAGCGTATCACCCATTTACCCTGTTTCTTTCCCTGCTTGTCCACCCCGTTGAGGGTATCCCCTTTCGGGCCGATGGTATAGTCTTTCAACTGGCCGTAGCCCTGCAGGCAAACGAGGCATCCAAGAAGCACAATCCAACGCATAATAGATGAGTTTATATGGTAAAGTTACGAAAGGCAGGCTGGCTGTCAAGCCTTGCCGGACTATTAAACGCTGCTTACCGGCCTGTTTATTATTTCACCCTCCTTGTTAATTTAACCTTAAAAAGTCCTTATCCACCGATTTCGGGGGCCATTTCGTGGGTGTTAACAGGTATTTAACCAGCTTTCTTTGAAACTTGCGGTCATTATAAGCTTATGATGTTAAAATGCCAACTGATTACAGGAAATGGGGCCGCCGACCAGGCGCTCTCCGGTTTTATAGAAGAAACCGGCACATTAGCCTTGCAAACCGTTTCGGCCACCGTGGAGGAAGCGATAGAGGCGATGGACAAGTCTGTCCCGGATATAGTCATCCTGGGGGTACAGCAGTATTACCAGCTTAGAGCAGCGGGTTTCATCCGGGAAAAGCCGCCCGTATTTATCTGCCTGGTCCCGGGCAATTATGAAGCCGAGCTGCCTTCGGTCCCGGTCCTGTCCATCGGCAAGGGGCAACTCTCCTACGAGCTTTTCCTGCATTGCGTCAATAAGGCCATTGTACAATTACTCGGGTCGTTTACCTCCGGCAATCACCGCGAGGAAAGCTGGTTCTTTATCAAATCCGAGTACCGGATGGTGAAGGTCAATTTCGGGG
>DASYCT010000294.1:0-5234 GCA_036500065.1 Chitinophagaceae bacterium
GGGAGAAGCCAATTATGAGGCCAAAAGAATCATAGCCGATGATGAATTAAGAAACGAAGCCCAAGTGAAGCTGAATGTAACGCGCAACAAATTATACACGGCCCTGGTAAAGGAATATTTTAAGACCATGACATCAACGGAACAGGTGACAGGGGCAACTATCAAAAAGTAGGATAGCGGGTAGTTTAGACACTTATTATTTTTTCATTAAAATTATTTATTCTAATTTAGGTTATTCTTAACGATTGCGCTGGCCCTGATGGATAACCAAACTTCTGATATAACTGCACTGCTTTACAGTTTATCTGTCCATAGCGATGAGCCGTCCTACCGGCGCATCTTCGATCTGCTCTTTCCACCCCTCAAACGCTTTGCTTATACACTTTTAAAGAATTCCGAACAGGCGGAAGAAATAGCTTCCGATGTATTGATCGTGGTATGGGAAAACCGGCATAAACTGGTGGCCATCGATAATATACGAGTGTACCTGTTTGTCGTCGCGCGCAATAAATGCCTGAACTTGCTGAAGTCGAGACAATCGAACCCGGTTGTTTCATTGAATGATATTTCCATCGATATTGCTTTTACGGGCAAGAACCCGGAGCAGTTGTGCATCAATTCGGAGGTGCGGAAAAAGATCGAGAAAACGATCAACCTGCTCCCACAGCGCTGCAAACTGATTTTCAAACTTGTCAAGGAAGAAAACATGAGTTACCGCGAGGTAGCCGCCATTCTCAATATCTCCGTCAAGACGGTGGACGCGCAGCTCGTGACCGCGTTTAAGAAGATCACCGAAGCGGTGCGGCTGGATTATGCTACGGCGTTCTGAGCGCCGCAGGCACACAAAAAAACTTTCTCCCCGTATAGGGAATCGCTCCATCCCCGTTGTCTCTCACCGGCAAGAGATACTCTCTGTTGCAGACTTATGATAGAATACAAAGCCATAGAATTGCTGGCCAGGAAACTTGCCGGCGAGGCTACCGAAGAAGATTTAGCTCAACTGGATCAATTGCTGATCGCGCACCCGGAAGCGGTGTTTTATGCCGAATTGCTGATGCAGGTATGGCGCGAGGGAAAGGAAAAAGATACTGCGCCTTCCGAAAAAACATACCAACAGCATATCGCCCGCTTTCAACCAGCATTCGAGCCTTTGCCCGACACGACCACAGAAGAGGAAGAATATCGTCCTTCTTTTTTCCGGCGCAACAAAAGAGCACTGGCGCTGTGCCTGTTATTGCCCCTGTTGGCGGCGGGCGCCGTTTTCCTGTTCAATCACCGTTCCCTAAAAGCGCCGGCAAAGAATCAAAGCAATACCGAGCTGTATGCTGAAATGGGTTCGCGCAAAACGATTCTACTGCCGGACGGCACGCAGGTATGGCTGAATGCTGGCAGCCATTTGCGCTATGATACGGGCATGAACCAGAAAGACACGCGCAGCGTGGAGCTTTCGGGTGAGGCATTTTTTGACGTAACGAAAAACAAGGAAAAACCATTTATCATCCAGACCGGCAAGATAGCCATCAAGGTATTGGGCACTGCGTTTAATGTCCGGGCCTATCCCGGTGAGCGGCTTACAGAAGCGACACTCCTGCGGGGCTCCATCGAACTGACAGTGAACAGCCGCCCCTACCAGAAAATCATCCTGAAGCCCAAAGAGAAATTCGCGCTGATAGAAGAAGCGCCGCTGAAACCATCCGTCCGCGGAGTAAACGTTTCCATGAAGGACACCTCCGGAGGCAGCGGGCATAAAGAAAAGCTGATCATACAGGACATACAACCCGTGCATATTGCCGACAAGGAATACGTGGAAGAAACATCCTGGACAGAGAACAATTTTGTGTTCCAGGAAGAAACGCTGGAAGAACTGGCGCCGAAGCTGGAACGCTGGTTTAACGTGACCATTGAAATTGACAACCCGGCGCTGAAAGGATTTCACTTTACCGGCGTGTTTCATAAAGAAACCATCGACGAGGCCCTACTGGGTATGCAAATGATTAAACCCTTTAAATATAAAATCAATAACAACCATGTACTTATTAATTGATGACACCTGAACAGGCGTACGGGTTGTAAAACAAAAACGGGGAAATGTTCGAGCATTCCCCCGCGAGTAGCTTACAACCTTTTTCCGGAAGATAAATCTTCCTAATCAAGATTGTTCACCAAAATTAATAGCTAAAGCTATGAAAAAATTGCTCTTTCATAGTAGATCCCTTCATGTAAATACCATAAATAAAGGACTACTGCTTATGATGAACTGGGGCTTCTTTTTTATGTTCGCGCTCTGCCTGAAAGTCTCCGCCAACGGGTATTCTCAAAACAACACCAGGGTAAGCCTGGATGTAAAGAAAACGGAATTCAGAAAGGTATTATCGTTACTGGAACGTAAGGGGAAGATCCATTTACTGTACGGCAATGAGCTGATCCCCTCCGGGAAAGAAGTCAGCCTGACTGCCAATAATGAACTGGTATTGAGCGTATTGGATAGATTATTACGCAATACCGGCCTGAAATACAAAGCATTGAACGATGAGCTGGTGGTCATAGCCCCCATCGGCGACGATATAAAAGACATTACCGTGCGCGGGCAGGTTACCGATGAAACGGGTAAGCCGCTGGCGGGTGTCAGCGTACAGGTAGAAGGCACAAAAGCCGGGGTAACGACCGATGTCGCGGGAATGTTTGAAATAAGCGCGCCGGAGAACGGAAAGCTGGTGATCTCCTATATAGGTTATCTTGACCAGGCGGTGCCGGTGAACAGCCGGGGCAAAGTGGATGTCGTACTCAAACTAACCCCGCTCAGCCTCAACGAGGTAATTGTGGTGGGGTACGGTACCCAGAAACGCGCCGATATTACGGGTTCTGTTTCTTCGGTGCCCAAATCGAGGTTATCGCAGATACCCGTGACCAACGTGTTGCAGGCCATCGAGGGTTCTGTAGCCGGTGTTACGGTAACGCAAAACTCTTCCGTGCCCGGCAGTTCGGCCAGCGTACTGGTAAGAGGTCAAAACTCCATCAATGCCAATTCAGGACCGTTTATCGTGGTGGATGGTATCCCGTTCAGCACGAGTGGCGGCGTTACCAATGACATTAATCCCAATGACATCGCATCGATAGAGGTATTGAAAGATGCTTCCGCCGTGGCTATCTACGGTACGCGGGGTTCGCAGGGGGTCATCCTGATTACGACCAAGCGCGGAACGTCGGGCAAACCGGTGATACGCTACAATGCGTATGCTGGTTCAGAAGAGGTCGCGCATTTCCTGAAGCCTCGCAACGCGCAGCAATACCTGCAGAAATATGCCGACTACTGGAGCCAGACGAGTACGTTGCCGCTGCCCAGCCCGGTACCCAACTACAGTGAACTGGTCAACTACACCGCCGGCAAAACGACCGACTGGATGAAGGAAGCCACGCAAACCGGTCTTATTACGGATAACAACCTGAGCATATCGGGTGGTTCCAAAGACGTACACTATTATGTATCGGGTGAATATTTAAAAGAAAAGGGCGTCGTGAAAGGCTACCAGTACCACCGTGCCAGCTTCCGCAGCAATCTCGATATCAATGTGACCGATTACCTTACCATGGGTACCTCCCTGTTCTTTACCGCCAATAATTATGACGGGGGTGGGGCGAACCTGTTGTTTGCCTCGGCAATGAGCCCCTACGGCCAGGAATACAATGCCGATGGCAGCTACGCCATTTACCCCATGTATCCCGAACTGTTGTACACCAACCCGATGATCGGTTTGTACATCGATAATTTAAACCGGAGCAAGAACCTGAACGGGAATGTGTATGCCGAACTGAAGATCGGCGGCGTTCTGAAAGGGCTGAAATTCCGGGTCAATGCATCCAACACGTATGTACCCAGCCGCGCGGCCAGTTATACCGGCCGGAGCGCCAATAACACACTGGGCGGTGCGCTGGTGACCAATGCGGAAAACAATACCTGGGTGGTAGAGAATATCCTGAGTTATAACAAGGACTGGAAAAAGCACCATATTGATTTTACCGGCCTCTACAGCGCACAGCAGATCAATTATTTTTCTTCGGGCATTGCGGCCACGGGTTTTGTGAACGATCTTTTATCGTATAACAATATCGGCGCGGGTTCGACGGTTAGCGCCGGCACCCTGCCGAACAGTGCGCCTACTTCTGGCTCTTACAGCTACCAGAGCACGTTCCTATCGCAGATGGGAAGGATCAATTATTCCTACGACAGCCGCTTCCTCGCCACGCTGACTGCCCGGCGCGATGGTTATTCCGCCTTTGGGTCGAATACCGATAAATACGGGACGTTCCCTTCTTTTGCCCTTGGCTGGAATATCAGCAACGAAGGCTTTATGAAGAGCGTGTCTTTTGTCAATAATTTAAAGTTGCGTGCATCCTACGGCAAGTCGGGCAACCAGGCTATCAATGCCAACCAGACCGCTACCCTCGATGCTACGGTGCGCTATCCCTTCGCCGGCATCAGCACCATCGGTGTGCTGGCCAGTACGCTCGGAAATGCCAACCTGCATTGGGAAACCACGACCGGGTTCAATGCCGGGATCGATTTCGCTATCCTGAAGAGCCGGATTACGGGCGCCATCGATGCCTATCATACACGGACAAGCGATATTTTATTAAAACGCAACCTGCCGAATGTTACGGGTTATACTTCCGTATGGGATAACCTCGGTGTTACCGCCAACCGTGGTATTGAAATAACGCTGAACACGCGTAACGTCGACGGCAAGGATTTTCGCTGGGAAACTATGATTGCTTTTTCGGCCAACCACAATGAAATCGTCGATCTCTATGGCGATAAGAAAAGCGATGTCGGCAACCGCTGGTTTATCGGCAAGCCCATCAATGTCGTCTATGATTATAAGGTAGTAGGCATCTGGCAAGCCGGGCAGGACGTGTCCAAATGGGACCCCGTCGCCAAACCCGGTGATTTGAAAATGGCCGATATCAACGGGGATCAAAAGATTACGGCCGACAGTGATAAGGTGGTGCTCGGGCAAACCACTCCCAAATGGATTGGCGGGTTTACGAATACCTTCCATTATAAAAACTGGCACCTGAATATCTTTATCCAGACAGCACAGGGGATGATGAAAAACAATCCCGACAAAAACTACGTGGATGAAAGCGGGCGCAGGAATACCCCGGCGGAGATAGGTTACTGGACGCCCACCAATAAAAGTGATTTATGGCCTGCCTTATCGTACACGAACACCCGG
>DASYCT010000295.1:0-5469 GCA_036500065.1 Chitinophagaceae bacterium
CGGCCGGCTTCCCGGGCCGGCTGTGAATGGTCCACGCTTTCGATGGGAATGAGCGCCGATTATGCGATTGCAGTGGAGGAGGGGAGTACGATGGTACGAATCGGCAGCCTGCTTTTTGGAGAGCGGGTATATCATTGATCATAATTACATAATTGGCTGTAAGGCCGCATTCCTTCGCAGTATATAAGGTCGAATGCTTATTTTTATTCCTACAATATTATCAATATGCTTCTATCTCGCGTAAGACACTTCTTGTTATTGGTCATTGTATTGCCCTTGTTTGCCGCGGCACAGGACCTGGAGCAAAAAGTAGTGCCCGGTCGTGTCAACAGCCCGGAGCAACAGCATAAACCCTATGTGATCCTGATTTCTGCCGATGGGTTCCGCTGGGACCTGGCCGATAAATACCATGCGGTGAACCTGCTTCGCCTGCGGGAGCAGGGAGTGACGGCGGCTTCCATGATACCCTCTTTTCCTTCCCTTACCTTTCCCAATCATTATACGCTGATTACGGGGCTGTACCCGGCGCATCATGGATTGGTGGATAATGGCTTTTATGATGAAAAACGGGGGAAGCGTTATGGCATGAGCGCCAAGGATGCGGTGGCCGACAGTTCCTGGTACGGCGGTACGCCGCTATGGGTGCTGGCGGAACAGCAGCACATGCTGAGCGCCAGTTTTTACTGGGTGGCTTCCGAAAGCGCGATACAGGGCGTGCGCCCGACGTACTATTATATCTACAACGATAAGATTGATATGCCTGCGCGCATTCACGCCGTAAAGGCATGGTTGCAACTGCCGGAAGCAAAGCGCCCGCACTTTATCACGTTTTATCTTCCCCAGGTTGATCACGAGGAGCATACCTACGGCCCGGAATCAAAAGAAGCCGAAGAGGCGGTCCATTTCGTCGATGAAAGCATCGGTGCGCTGGTGGCTTCGGTCGACTCGCTCCACCTTCCCGTCAATTTTATTTTTGTGGCTGACCACGGCATGACGACGGTAGATACTCAGCACCCGATGTCCCTGCCGGCCGCTGTGGACACCAATAAATTTGTGGTTCCTATGGGTGATGCGCTGGTGCATCTGTATGCCAAAGACAAAAAGGATGTGCTTCCTACCTATGAAGCGCTTAAAAAGGGCGGTGGTGATTTTGACACCTATCTCGCCAGCGATATACCCACCCGGTGGAATTACAGCAAGCAGGACGACCGCTACAATCGCGTGGGCGATATTCTGCTGGTGCCCCGGCTCCCCAAAGTATTCAACCTGGGTACCAGGGCCACCACGCCGGGTAAACACGGTTTTGACAATGCGTTGTTTGATATGCACGCCAGCTTTTATGCCTGGGGACCGGCGTTTAAGGAGCACCTGCATATCCCTTCTTTTGAGAACGTGCACGTGTTTCCTCTCGTGGCTATGCTACTCGGGCTAAACTATTCCGAGGATTCCATCGATGGAAGAGCCGCTATATTAAAACCCATACTTAAATAGAACCAGGTTATAAATGATATAAAGATGCGTAGTTGCTTCCTGTTCTTTGCCCTGTTTTTTTCCGTTGCCGGTTTCTCACAGGAATTCTTTTTGTTTGTCGGCCCTTATACCAATAAGGGTGGGAAGGGCATTTATGTGTATCGCTTTAATGCTTCCACGGGGGAAGTTTCCCTGCTTAGCATTGCCGCGGGGGTGGAGAACCCTTCATATCTTGCGCTATCGCCCAACGGTCATTATCTCTATTCGGTCAACCAGTACCACGGCGAGCAGCCCAGCGGAGTAAGCGCTTTTTCATTTGACAAGCATTCGGGTCAATTGCAATTGCTGAACAAACAGGCGGCACAGGACGGCACGGCCTATATCAGTGTCGACGGCACCGGGAAATGGGTGATGGCGGCCAATTATACGGCCGGCAGCCTGCAGGCTTACCCGGTCAATAAAGACGGTTCTTTAAGCCCCGCCGCGCAAACCATTACACATAAAGGTCATAGCGTCGATACGGCGCGGCAGGAAAAAGCACATGTGCATTCGGTCGTGTTTTCACCGGACTTTCATTTTTTATATTCACCGGATTTGGGAATGGACCAGGTGGCTATTTACAAGTTTAATCCTGCTGCGGCAACCACTCCTTTAATACCCGCCGCGCAGCCTTTTGTAAAAACGCTTCCGGGTACGGGACCCCGTCATATTGTTTTTCACCCGCAGCTTCCGTATGCCTATCTCGTAGAAGAAATGGGTGGTGCTGTGTCGGTATTCAGTTATAAGAACGGGCGGCTATCGCTTCTGCAACATATTAGTTCACACCCCGCTGATTTCAAGGGAAAGAAGGGGAGTGCGGATATTCACCTGTCGCCGGACGGGCGTTTTCTTTATGCCTCCAACCGGGGGGATGCCAACAGCATAGCTATTTATGCCGTCAATGTGAACAACGGCAAATTGCTGTTGAAAGGCTTTGAGTCGACCCTGGGCGTGGCCCCCCGCAATTTTGTGATAGACCCCACGGGCAACTACCTGCTGGTCGCCAACCAGGAAACGAATAATATTGTTGAATTCAAACGGGACGGCCTCACGGGCATGCTCAAGGCCACGGGCGTACAGCTAAGCGTACCCAACCCGGTTTGCCTGAAAATGCTGGCGAGGGATTGATTACTTTAGGTGGTCGCCGTTTTTTTCACCAACTTAAAAAGGTTTCAACTTCGGGGTAACGATCTTGTCCAATCCCCAATCCTTTAGCGTTTGATTGGTAAATGCCGCCAATGATGCGGCCGGCAAGAGCGTATTTCTTGCCATCAGCCATTGATCGATGCCTGCGCCATACATGCCGGCCAGTTTGGGGCCATCGAGATTGCTTATTTTACCCCAGTGAAACGTATAGGGAATGTTTTGATCGAGGAGCGCCTGCCAAACGACCGCATAGAAATTGCGGGTAATAACGGATTCCACGCCGTCCAGTTCCACGATACAGGTATAATCGAATTTGGTGAAGGCAAGGGTAGCGGCGGATTTTTTTACATAGCGGTACGAGAAGATACCCGAAAAAGGCCCGTGAGCGGCATTGAGCTTTACCAGCAGGTCGTTGACCTGGGTGGTATAGCTGACGGGGATACCGATGGCCGTGCTGATCACTCTTCCTCTTATATCGTTGTTGGTAAAGATTTCCCCTGAAGTGCCCCATACATTGGAATAGGGGGCATAGGAGGTCTGTACGAGTTTATTTACGATCAGCGGTGTTACAACGGGAAGTAAGTCGGTGGCTTTGCCCAGGAAGGCGGGTACATCATCGCCGGGACCTGCAATGTTATTGTTGACCACCGGCGGCTGGTAGCCGTCGCGGTAAGGGCGTTTGTACATGATCGTACTATAGGTGCCGGCCGCCAGGTCGTACTGGTCTACCACTACCTGGAAATGAAAGGGGCGCTCGCTGCCATTGGGCGTGAAACCGGCATTGGAAAAGTCGAGCGTATTCATGATATGCTTCATCGAATCATCGAGCGGCAGCCGCTGGCGGTAGCATTCGAGCAGGTAGATGGGTTCTGTTTCTATCATCGCGCCGTGGATAAAACCAAAACTGCCGAAGCTGACCAGGGCGGCGTAGAAAAGACTGTCATCGCGGACCAGTTCCGCACCGAGCCGTTGTACAAACAGGTCGGAAACGACAGGATAGGAAGCGCGTTCGAGCCAGATATGTTTGCCGGGGCTTACGATAATATGCAGGCCGGTGACAAAGTCCTGTGTCGCGCCGGTGTCGATGGCCGAGCCATGTGTGCCGGTGGAAAAAGCGCCGACGATGGTCTGACCGTTGCTGGCCCCGCTTGTTTTAAGCGATTTGCGAACGGTCTTTAAATAGGTGTTCAGTTCCTGCATGGAGTTGCCGCATTGGGCAAACAATAGCTGGTCGGGCTGGCCGGTATAACCTGCCGCAATGCTCGCCGTGCTGATATTAAACAGCATGTTCAGCATCTTGGTATTGAGTATCCAGCCGTCGGTTGCGGCTACCTTGCTGAAGGACCAGCCTCCGCCGAGAGCGCGGATGGTCTTGCCCTGCGTGATGGCCTGGGCGATAATGCCCTGTATGGCTGCGGTAGCGGCATTGTAATCGGCAATCATATTGCCGGTATTGCCGTTGGAAATATCAAAGAGGTTATCGATCGGCTGCTGAAAGGTTTGGTGGCGGTTGATCCAGGTTTTATCGTTGGTAGGTGTTAGCTGTGGTTGAGTGGGCATATCGTATAGTTGTTAAAAAGTACCTACGCGCTGGCAGGGTTTATGGCATCTCCATTTTACTTCTACCGGGGCTACGATGCCGAGCGTAACGAGGGTGAGCATCGATTGACCGAAGTTTTTGGAATAGCGTACTTCGTCAAGCGCGCTGCTGCTGTCGCAATTGGGTACATGAAAATCCTTTGGCTTGTTGACCAGTCCCCAGGCATAGGACCATAATACTTTGCTTTGATATTCGGTGGCGGGGTCGTTGGTGGTATTGAGGACCCGGTAATGATAGCAGCTTTGGATGAATACGAGCAGGAGTACCAGGGGTAAAAGCCTTATGGAACGGGGCAATAGGGAAGGTTTCATCTTTTTTTATGAAATTCCGCATTATTTCCTGCCCCGGCAATCACCTGTTCGTGGTATTCGGCGCAATCCCCTTCTTTGGATAGCTCCCCCCATTTGCGTAAATTCGCAGCATGTCAGAGCTTACAAAAACAGAAGAAAAATCGAATAATTTCCTGGAAGAAATTATTGAAGAGGACCTGAAGGAAGGGAAATACAGCAGTATCGTGACGCGTTTTCCACCCGAGCCCAACGGCTACCTGCATATTGGTCATGCAACGACCATCTGTCTCAATTTCGGTCTTACCCAAAAATTTCCCGGTTATACCAATCTCCGTTTTGACGATACCAACCCGGTAACGGAGGACACGGAATACGTGGAAAGCATTAAAGACGATATACGCTGGCTTGGTTTCAAGTGGAAGCATGAGCTATATGCATCGGATTATTTTGATACTCTTTATGAATATGCCATTACCCTGGTAAAAAAGGAGTTGGCTTACGTGGATGATTCCAGCGCCGAAGAAATTGCCGCGATGAAGGGCAACCATACCGAGCCGGGCAGGGACAGCGTCTACCGCCGCCGCAGCGTAGAAGAAAACCTGGAGCTGTTTGCGCAAATGAAACAGGGCGCTTTTCCCGATGGCAGCCGTACGCTGCGGGCGAAGATCGATATGGCGCATATCAATATGCTGATGCGTGACCCGATCCTGTACCGCATCAAGCATGCGCATCACCATCGCACGGGCGACAAATGGTGTATCTACCCGATGTACGATTTTGCACACGGGCAAAGCGACAGCATCGAGCATATAACGCATTCGATCTGCACACTGGAGTTTGTGCCCCACCGTGAGCTGTACGACTGGCTGATCAAACAACTGGACATTTACCCGTCCCATCAATATGAATTTGCCCGTCGTAATG
>DASYCT010000296.1:0-10912 GCA_036500065.1 Chitinophagaceae bacterium
AATATTGCTGGTGGTAGTCCATGCGCTGCTGATCGTACACCTGGCCGTTGACGAGTTTGTCGGGAAAGGCGGCGCCGCTTTCGGACACGATGATTTCTTTTATACCCCCGTATTTCCAGAACCGTTTGAGAATATTATAAAATCCCGTGGGGCTTATCTCCCAGCCCATCGCGGTATGAGGTACTTTGCGGGTGGATGCTTTTACTTCCCAGGCATTGACATAGGGCACAAAAGGATTGTGCTTTACCGTGACCGGGAAATAATTCTGAACGCCGATAAAATCGAAGTCGAACTTTACCCGCTCGGTGTATTTCCAGGTTTTATTGTGCAGTTCCAGTTTCTCCAGGAGGCGAAAGTTTTCACTGGGATATCCCTTGCCGAGCAGGGGTTCGACAAACAGGCGGTTGAGTAAGATATCTGTTTTCCGCGCCGCTTCTATGTCTTCCGGTTTGTCGGTATGGGGCCGCACTTCCGAACAGGAAAAAGTAGTCCCGATGTATGCATTTTTTACTTCACTGCGCACAATCCTTCCGCCATCGGCCTGGGCCAGCATGGTATGGTGCACCGCGGTCATGAAATTCTCTATGCCCGTTTTACCCGGGGCATGCCTGCCGAGCATATAGCCGAGCGAGGTATAGCCAAAGGGTTCGTTGAGCACAATCCAGTTTTTCACCTTATCGCCGAAAGCCTGGGTGCAGACGGTGACGTATTTCATAAACCAGCGATTGATGAAATAATTGGTCCAGCCGCCTTTTTGTTCCAGGGCATGGGGCAGGTCCCAGTGATAGAGGGTAACGAAAGGCGTTATGCCTTGTTTGAGGCATTCGTCGATCACCTTATGATAGAAATTCAGTCCCTCCTGGTTGACTTTGCCGGAGCCGTCGGGTATGATGCGGGACCAGGACAGCGAGAAGCGGAAGGTATTAAAGCCAAGGGCTTTGACCAGTAGCAGGTCGTCTTTAAAGCGATGGTAAAAATCGGTGGCGGCATAGGGTTTGGCAGCGCCTTTTATCTTTCCCTGCCGGCGGGCGAACACATCCCAGATGGAGGGGCCGCGGCCATCTTCGTTCCAGGCGCCTTCGTTTTGGGCAGCGGCGATGGCGACGCCCCAAAGAAACTGGTTGCCAAAGTCTTTTGCCGATAAGGGATGGAGCGAGCGATTCACATGCGGTTGTTGCTGCAAAAGTGGGGCATGGCAGGTTAAGAGAATATTAATTTTTGAGGGGGATGGCTGCTGAATATCTTCCCAAGGTTGGCGCAGCAATGGCTAGTGCTAATATATTATTGAAATTTCTCTATTTTCGTATATTTGTTTAGGATGCCTGAACAGCAAATATATCATATCATTAAATCGACAGTGAGCTCCTTTTTGCCTGAATCAAAAGTACTTCTCTTTGGATCTCGGGCACGGGGCCACGCAGATAAAGAAAGTGATTATGATCTACTCATTGTTACCCATGATACATTTGCTCCCAGAATTAAAATGAACTGGGAGAGCAAGATCAGAAAAGCACTCATCTATTCTCTAAAGGTTCCATTTGATGTGATCGTAGAAAGTGAAAAGGACGTAAATGAGAAAAAAAGTTTGACAGGTCACATTATCTACTATGCGATGAAGGAGGCTATAGAAATATGACAGAGGCGGAGAAAAGACACCTTGAACAATGGGTAGATAAGGCTGAGCATGACCTTATAGCTGCTAATTTGATCATAGAGCATCAGCCCATAATTTTGGATATCGCCTGCTTCCATTGCCAGCAAGCCGTGGAAAAATACCTAAAAACCTTCTTGATCTTCAAAAAAGAAGAATTTCCCAAGACCCATAACCTGGACCTCTTATTGCAAAATTGCACGACGCACAACGAAGCCTTTACGGATATAGATTTAAAAAACCTGGAAGATTTTGCTGTCCGGGGAAGATATCCACACGATTTTCTAAGGCCCGATCTCGCAGAGACCAAAGAGTTCTACGAAATTGCTGTCGCAGTCAAATCCCTGGTGTTACAATCAATTCGTGAAGATTAAAAAAGAATAGGCCTCTGCTCCTATTTCTTGTAGCTACCAAGCGAAAAAGGCTGGTGAAACCTGCAAAGAATAAAGAGCGTAGGCGCAGTCATACGCTCGAAGACGTCCGGCCTCCATCATAGCCCATACTCCTGCAAAAAACTCACTATTTCCTGTTGCCCAAAAGGCGAAAACCAATGAATATCGGCATCCCGCCGAAACCAGGTTAGTTGGCGTTTGGCGTAGTGGCGCGTATTGCGTTTGAGGAGATCGGTGGCGATGTCAAGGGAGATGCTATGATCGAGATAGTCGAACAATTCTTTATAGCCCACGGTCTGAAGGGCGTTGAGGGAACGGTAAGGCAGCAACGAAGTTACTTCCTGCAGCAGTCCCTGCTCCATCATGGCGTCTACGCGGTGATTGATAGTATCGTACAACTGGTTTCGGGTCAGTTCCAACCCAATCTTTATGATATTAAAATCCCGTAAAGCCGCCTTCCCTGCCTGGAAGGAGCGGATAGAGCGCCCGGTGGCGCGGATTACTTCCAGCGCCCGCATAAGGCGTTGCGGGTTGTGTATTTCGCCCGAAGCCCACCAGCCGGGGTCTTCCTGCTGCACGGTTTCCTGCAACCAGGACAGGCCGTTTGTTTTGTAGCTGTCAAGAATGGCATCGCGGACAGCGGGCGCTATGGCGGGTATATCATCCAGTCCTTCGCAAAAAGCTCTTATATACAGACCCGTACCCCCGGCCATCACGGCCACATCGTGTTGTGCAAAGATTTCGTTGACTGCGTTCAGGGCATATTGCTCAAACACCGCCGCGTTCACTTCTTCGGTAATGGAATGGGAGTTGATGAAATAGTGTTTTACCTGTTGCAGTTCCGCGGGCGAAGGTTTGGCTACGCCGATGTTCAATTCCTTAAAGCATTGGCGGGAGTCGGCAGAAATGATGCTGCTGTTGAAATGCTGTGCGATGGCGATTGCCAGCGATGTTTTGCCGGAAGCGGTAGGGCCGGCAATGACGATGCAGGTTTTTTTCCTGGGGGAAATGATATGGTTATGTGTCATTGAGTTTGTACAGAACTCAAATATGTTTTAAATCTCTTCGCTGCCTTCTTCGGCCCCGGCTTCTCCTGCTTCGGCTTCCGTATCGGTATCGCCGGCTTCTTCGCCTTCGGTGCCAAAACCTTCCGCACCGCTTACGAGGTCGTATTTCTCTTCCATTTCCGCCAGCTTGTCGCTTACCAGGCCCTTGGTGCCATATTGTGAAGGAGCGATGCCTTCGGTGCGCACCACGGCAGGATATTCAAGGCGGGGGTTCTCTTCTTTGGACACGTTGATCAGCTCGATAAGAAAACTCCAGTTACGTGTAAAATCATACACATATACGAATTTCTGGTTGGGGTCGTAGATTTCGGAACCCACGGTAGTCGTTTCCATCATCAGCGGCTCTACCTGGTAGGGCTTGTCGTATTTCTGCAGGGTGATCTCTTTGCCCCGCGCCCAACGGTCGTTGCTGCGGAAGAAAGTAGCCTGGTGCTTAGTGTCAAATTCGTATGCTTTCAGTATTACCTGGTGCAGTTGCAAAAAATGTTGTGTATGGCGTATTGCCACATCGCGGTAAATGCTGTCGTCCTCTTCAAAATAAACCCTGAATTTTAAAATAGCCATTGCTGTATTTTCAATTTTAAATTGGTCGCATTCAATGTTTAACACATATCAGCGTATTAACGGAGGCCTGCCCACCGTTCAAATGTAAAACAAATCCCCAACTTATTTCACCGGTTGCAGGTCCAGCTCCTTTGCTTTTTGCAGCATAAAGTCGAACGCCGCATCATAGTTATTGGCGATTACCCCGTCCAGTATCGCCTCGCGTATGGCGTTCTTGATGTCGCCCACGGCGCGGCAGGGACCCAGGCCAAAAACCTCCATTATCTGCTCACCGGTAATGGGCGGCTGCCAGTTGCGAAGCCGGTCTTTTTCCTCCACTTCCTGCATACGGTGGCGCACCAGCTCGAAGTTTTCCAGGTAGCGTTTTACCTTTTGCTTGTTTTTGGACGTAATATCCGCTTCACAAAGCATCATCAGCGTGTCTATGTCCTCTCCCGCGTCGAACAGCAGCCTTCTTATGGCCGAATCGGTAATATTTTCTTTTGTAAGGCTCACCGGGCGCATGTGCAGTTCTACCAGCTTACGTACAAAACGCATTTTTTCGTGTTGAGGCAGCTTTAGCCTGCCGAATATTTTGGGCACCATCCTCCCTCCTACTACTTCATGGCCGTGAAAGGTCCAGCCATGTCCCTCCTCAAAGGCTTTGGTGGCAGGCTTGCCAATATCATGCAATAATGCTGCCCAACGCAGCCACAGATCCGTCGTATGAGCGGAAATATTATCAATTACCTGCAGGGTATGGTAAAAATTGTCCTTATGCCCCTTGCCGTCGATGTATTCCGCCCCGGCCAGGTCGACCATCTGGGGGAAAATGATAGCCAGCAGGCCGCTTTTGTACAGCAGGTCGAAGCCGATAGAGGGCTTTTCACTGAGCAATATCTTATTCAATTCTTCTGTAATGCGTTCCTGTGTGATAATACGGATACGCTCCGGGTGCATTGTAATGCCTTCCCAGGTCTTTTCAGCGATGGTAAACTGCAACTGGGCCGCGAAGCGGATGGCCCGGAGCATGCGCAGGGGGTCATCGCTAAAGGTCTGTGACGGCTCCATAGGGGTGCGGATGATCTTCCTGTCCAGGTCCGCCAGCCCGTTGAAAGGGTCCGCCAGCCGGCCAAAATCGGCTTTATTGAGACTGATAGCCAGTGCGTTAATCGTAAAATCCCGTCTTTCCTGGTCTTCTTCGAGGCTGCCGGGGGCCACTTCGGGGTTGCGGCTGTGGGAGGCATAGCTCTCTTTGCGGGCGCCGACGAACTCTATTTCGAGGTCATCCAGTTTTACCTGGGCCGTGCCGAAGGTCTTGAAAAAGGCTACCGGGGGCATCGGGCTGAAGCGCCGGGCCACGGCATGGGCAAGGGCAATACCATCGCCCACGCACACGATATCGGCGTCCTTAGTCTTGCGGCCAATGAGCTTATCGCGCACAAAACCCCCGATAATATAGCAGGGCAGGCCCAGTTCTGCCGCCGCATCCGCTATTTTATTGAATATAAACAGTTCTCTATCCGTGCACTGGATGTCCATAGGGCAAAAATAAGCCGCAACACGGGATAAACCTATTAGGGGGTTTGCCGCAGACGATTATCTTTGAGGACCGGCGTTATTGCCTTGCCAGTTAATCCTGCTATTACTGTTACTATGATCACTAAAGAAGAATTATCCGATAAGTACGCGTCGCTTTCCAACGAAGAGCTGTTGGAAATAGTAGACAACAAATCCGGTTACACCAAGCTGGCGCTGATTGCAGCCCTCGAAGAGCTTTCAAAAAGAAAGGTGTCGGAGGCGGAAGTAAAAAAATACAAAGAAGGAAAGCTGCACAAAGCGATGGACGATATGCGAAAAAACTATGTCGACGGGCTTAGCTTACTGCAAAAACACATGTTTTACTTTATTTGCATCCCGCTGATAAATTTTGCCTTTAAGCAAAACTTCCGGGATGACGGGTATGTGTTAAAACTCCGGCAGGCGAATTACTATACGTTCTGTGGGTTTCTTTTTTTGATGCTGACGGTGCTCATCTCCGTTTCTACCAATCTTTCCAGTATCCAGTCATTAGGGGTATGGCTATTGGGCATCATCCCGACCTATGCGTTTGACCAGTTTTTCTACCGGCAGCGGCTGGTTAAAAAGCTGGCCCAGTTGTCGGATACTCCCCCGCAAGAAGATGAAGCAACAAAAACCGGGAAGGATTAGGCTTCCTACCAATTTATTCTTTATACAAGCGCCGCTTTTAGCAGCGTTTCCACTGCGGCCAGTGGTTTCATCAATTCAACGGCAAGGGAAAAGCGTTCCTGCAAATAAGAAAGGTTATTATAACTCAGCCAGGTATTGCCGGCTGCATCTTCCCATGCCATCGCCTTCAGCGGGAGATCGATCCCCGAAAGCGGTGCTGCTATCATGAGCGGGGTACCCGATTTTGGGTTGCCGAAAAGCAGTAATTCCAATGCCGGCATCTTCAACCCGGCCTGTTGCGCCGCCGCCTGCTGGTCGATACGCGCAAAAACCGTCAGGCCTTTGGACCGCAGGAGATTTTCGAGACGGTCGATCGTTTCTTTTACGGCGTAGCTGCTTTGCATGCTCGTGATGCCAATGCCTTTGTCCATGGGATTGTTTTTGTCTTACAAATATCACGAAACGTTCCTACGGAACGATCAGGGAACCTACATCATTTTTCTACCGACCACATGTCCCGATGGGACAAACAGAAAAAACGAATAACCCGCCTATCGTCCCATAGGGACGTTTCGTTGGTAGCTACGAATACCCGCCTATCGTCCCATAGGGACGTTTCGTTGGTAGCTACGAATACCCCCTATCGTCCCATAGGGACGTTTCGTTGGTAGCTACGAATACCCCTATCGTCCCGTAGGGGCGCCTGGTAGGTAGCCCAATAGTTGTTCATCCCGTATATCCAGCGCGCAGCGGAAATGCCCCTGCGGGCAGGCTTTGAGACCATGCAGGCCACAGGGACGGCAATAGAGTTTTTCTTCTATTTCGATGATAAAACGTTGATCGCTTAAGGGACCAAAACCAAAAGAGGGCAGCGTGGAGCAATAGACGGCGGCAACAGGAGCATTGACGGAAGAGGCAAAATGCATGGGCGCCGAATCGTTGACATAATTCATGACCGCTCCTTTCATCAGCGCGGCGGACTGGAGAAAGTCCATTTGACCGCATAAGTTGAAAGCAGCGGCATGGCCCGATGCGCGGATAATAGTATCGCAGAGGTCTTTATCGGTAGGCGCGCCAAGCAGGATGACCTGCAAAGGGTCCGGCAGGCGTTTGATAAAGCTGATCCATTTTTCGGCGGGGTATTGCTTGGTAAACCAGACGGAGGCAGGAGAAATACAGATATAGGGCGCCGACTGAAAAGGGGCGGCTTTTTCAAAATCTTTCGGCGATGGATAAAGCACGGGGCGAAAGGCGGTGGCATCGGTAAAATGGGCTATCAAATCATTGTTGCGCTCTATTTCATGTTTGGGATGTTCCGCGGTGCTGATAATATGGGGGACTTTCCGGGAAAATAAAAAGCTGAGCGGATTTTTGTCAAAGCCGATGGTTTCTTTTGCGCCCGAAAAAGCGGTGAGTATACCGGTGGCGGCAAAGCGCTGTACGTTGATCACCTTATCGTATTTCCGGCTGCGGATAAGCCGGAGCAGTTTGAACAGGTTTTTCAGCTTGCCTTCTTTCTTATTCCAGGTCAGCACTTCGTGCAGGTAAGGGTGATCACGCAACAGGCCTTCATTGCCCTTGCGCAGCAGGAAATCGATTTCGGCAGTGGGCAACTGGGCGTGCAGTTTTTCGATAAGGCCGGTAGCCAGCACCACATCACCTATAAAAGCGGTTTGTATGACGAGTATCTTCAATCGGTTTCTATTTATGAACGGAGCACCTGCACGGCGCCGTTTTTCCATTTAATAATGCTGGAAGGCTCCGCCACCCGGTTGTCGTCGCGGCGGTATTGCACAATATAGTCAACGGATGCTTTCACTGCGTCGGGAATCTCGCTAAATACCCGCGGTGTGGGCTGCCCGCTGATATTGGCGGAAGTGGAGACCAGCGGCCTGCGCAGGCGTTTGATAAGAGATTTACAAAAAGGCTCCTGCACGATGCGTATACCGGCGCTGCCGTCTTCCGCAATCACGTTTTCCGCAAGACCGATGATGCTTTCGTAGATGACGGTGGTGGGTTTGGAAACAGCTTGCAGGTAATCGAACACGGCCAGGTCGGGACTGGCGACGTATTGCAGCACATCGCGCTCGTCGGCTACCAGCACGATCAGGCTTTTGTCCGCCGGGCGTTGTTTGACGGCGAATATTTTATCGACTGCCACGGCGTTGGTGGCATCGCAACCCAGTCCCCAGACCGTGTCGGTCGGGTACAATATCACCCCTCCCCGTCTTAGTACTTCGATGCTTTTTTCGAGATCGGTTTCAAAATCATCCATATCGGGGGCAAAAATAGGAAAGGGAGATGACAGTTGACGGTTGACAGGGACCGTTGAGCGATGGGGCCGATTTGAGGGCGGAGGAGGTTGACTCCCCCCGGCAGCTTATTGCCTGGAAGCATCCAACTCCCTACTGATAAGCATATAAATGCTGTTTAAATGCTGGCTTTCCCCAGGTAATATGCACTAAAAACACACCCGTTGCCTGCACTTTGTGTGCAGTTGGTGTGCACTTGGTATGCAGTTAGTGTGCAGTTGATAGGAATTCATATAAAACAAACCCTCCACAAGGTCCCCGTCTTATACTGAAAAAACTTAATGGGTCGAATGGTCCCTACTGCTCGGGAGAGCTTGTCCCGCCCCTGGCAGGAAGCACCCTGTTTATAGAAACAATATTCTGAGACACGACCAATATTTTAACTTGATGCACTACCGTGTCTTGCGGCTTGCAGCTCATAGCTTATTTCCCCTTATCTTCGCTGCAAATTTTTTACTGTATGAATCTTCATGAATACCAGGCCAAGGAATTGCTGAAAAAATACAATGTACCCGTACAGGAAGGCATCCCCGTTGACAATGCCGGGGCGGCCGAAGAAGCATATAAACAGATTAAAGTACAAAGCGGCAACAGCTTTGCCGTGGTGAAAGCCCAGATACATGCGGGCGGACGCGGAAAAGGTAAGATCGTGGGAACGGAGCAACGCGGGGTGGCCGTGGCTAAAAGTGCTGAAGAAGTAAAACAAATCGCTTCCAATATCCTGGGCGGCACGCTGGTGACCATCCAGACCGGCCCCGCCGGCAAAGTGGTCAACAAGATCCTGGTGGCACAGGATGTATATTACCCGGGCGCCAATCCCGTAAAGGAGTTTTATTTATCCATCCTGCTGGACCGCGCCAAAGGACAGAATGTGATCATGTACAGCACCGAGGGGGGGATGGATATTGAAGAAGTAGCCCATAAAACGCCGGAGAAAATATTCAAAGAATGGGTATTCCCGGGCGGCAGCCTGCAGCCCTTCCAGGCAAGAAAGATTGCCTTTAACCTCGGGCTGAGCGGCGAGGCGTTTAAGAACTGCGTGAAATTCGTCACCAATTTATACAACGCTTATGTAGGCCTGGATTGCTCCATGCTGGAAATAAACCCGCTGTTCAAGACCAGCGATGAAAAGATTCTCGCCGTGGATTGCAAGATGAACCTCGACGACAATGCGCTGATGCGCCATCCCGAGCTGGAAAGCCAGCGCGATATCAGCGAAGAAGATCCTACCGAAGTGGAAGCTGGTAAATACAACCTGAACTTTGTAAAGCTGGACGGCAATGTGGGCTGTATGGTCAACGGCGCCGGTCTTGCCATGGCTACCATGGATATGATCAAACTGAGCGGCGGCGAACCGGCCAACTTCCTCGACGTGGGCGGTACGGCCAACGCGCAAACCGTGGAAGCGGGTTTCCGGATCATTCTGAAAGACCCTAAAGTAAAGGCCATCCTTATCAACATATTCGGCGGCATCGTACGCTGCGACCGTGTGGCGCAGGGCGTTATCGATGCGTACAATTCCATCGGCACCATTAAAGTGCCCATCATCGTGCGCCTGCAGGGCACCAATGCGGAAGAAGCCCAGAAACTGATCAAGGACAGCGGGCTGAAAGTACAGTCGGCTATTCTGCTGAGTGAAGCGGCGGCGCTGGTAGGCAAGGCAGTAGCTTAGCTAGAGCTCGATCTTTCTAAACGTATTGTGCAGGCGACGGCCTTCCATCAGGTATTGCAATTGCCTGCCCTGTTCATCGGTACAGGTGATTTTTGCTTTATAGCGTTTGTTATAATTACCCACTCCCTGCAGGGCAATAGGCCGGTCGGAATGCGCTTCCAGCGGCAGTTCATTGGCGACCCATTGAATATCGCCTTCCATCGGCTCTATTTTGGTAATCGTGGCGGGCAGCCCTTCGTTTTCTATATTCAAACTAAAGGAATAATGACCGTGGTCGTACTGGCTGGCGTTGCCATCGTCACGGAAGATGGGACCGTCCATGCGGATGATGGATTCCACCCGCCATGTCTTGCCATCCATATTATTCAGGTGCATACCGGCAAAGTAGCTGCGGCGTTCGTATTCGCTGCAGATAAGCCGGGCGGAGTCCGAGCGGTTGATGGTGATGCTGCTCAGGCGATCGGCATAATCGACAAAGAGGGCGGCCATCTCCGTTGGTTTGTAGGCATGCACCAGCGGGTCGTTGATATAGGAAAGCTGTATTTGCTGTTTGTCCAGCCCGGTGATATGCGCATATTTTTCCGAGCCATCGTTGGCGGCCAGTATATAATAATCGTCCGGCGAAGGACGACGGAACCGCCGGCTGTTTTCTTCCGCTATCGCCGCATATTCGGCCCTGACATCGCGGCGCTGCTGCCATATCGTGACTTTTGTGGTAATCGTATAGCACAGGCCTATCAACGTGAGCAGCAGCGGCCCCGTGTATGTGAACCAGGGTGTGTGGGGCGACAAATCGTCGCGCTCGCGGAGTGCGGTTTTGTAGGCAGCGGGCAATTCAAATAACTGGTTGTTCTTTCGGATAGCCCAGGTTTTGCCCAGGCCAAAGAAAGGTATGCGAAACAAATGAAAATAATTCTGCCTGACCTCAATCGTGAAATCATTGGCGGTCTTCTGGGTCAGTTCCAGTTCATGAGGATCGTATGATTTGATCCTGAAATGGTTTCGGCCAAATACAATAAGCATAGTTTTCCGGGGGTTTAGATGATAACGGGTCAAGGGATTTTAATGAACCTGGAACGTCACTA
>DASYCT010000297.1:0-11752 GCA_036500065.1 Chitinophagaceae bacterium
CATGGGGATCAATTCCCTGCCCCATTTGGCATAATAAGGCATAAAGCTGTCGATACGCTCCTGCAGGCTGTTATTGGGGAAGAGCGTGTTCTTAATAGTATGTATCTGCCGTTGTTCATCGCTATACTTCCGTTTCTCGGCGCGCAGCATCTTTTTTTCCAGTTCCAGCAGGGGGCGAATGGCGCGGGTTTGCAGGGCTTCGATATGGGGTTCGAGAGTCTTATCGATATGACCGGCTTTTTGTTTCAACTGGCGGTACAATTGTTCTACTTCGGTCAGCTCGTGGGCGAGCTTCAGCTCGCCGTTCTTATGGCGTGTCACCAGCACCGTGAGCAGTTCCTGTTCCGATTTGAACAGATCCTGCGCGGTAAAATCGAGGCGGGCAATCCGGGACTGCCATTTCTTTTCCACCAGTAAAAACGAATTGCGCAGGAGCAACTGGGGATAGGGAACGCCGTAATGTTCAAACAGGCCGGCCAGTTCCAGCCAATAGGCCATCTCGCCACCGCCGCCGATGAATACGATATTGGGCAGCAGCGTTTCCTGGAACAGGCCGCGGAGAATTACATTAGGACTGAAGCGCTCCGGGTACTGCTGCAATTCCTGCCGCATTGCTTCTTCGCTAAAGCGCAGGGGCGTATCGACTACGGCAAATCCTTCTTTTACTTTTTCAATGCGGCCTCTTATATTGTCTTTGAGGTAAAACAGGTTGATGTCGCGTGGATTGGCCTGTACCTTATAGTGTTTTGAAAGTTGCTCGATGGTCCTGCTGACGATAGCGGCAGGTTGTTGTTTAAACAGGTCGTCCTCAAACACAGGCAGCATCAGTTGTTTGAAGCGGGCATTGTCGGGTATCAGCACTACCAGGCCATATTCCGCAAACAGGGCATGGATGATCTTAAACGTAGCGGTTTGTATATCGGGGCTATTGAGATAGGCTGCTTTCAGTAGCTGCACCAGTTCCGCGCCGAAGGGCTGTACGCCCAGTTCCCCTTCTACCCTGTTGATGATCTTTTCCAGTCCTTTTGTATTCATGCGGCCGACGGCACCGGTTTGCCTGGTCTCCCAGGTAATCTTTTCGCCGTCGAGCCAGATGCTGCCGAGTTCGTCGAGGTCGGCATCTTCGCTGCCCATATAAAATACGGGTACAAACTGGTATTGGGGCAGTTCCTGCCGGAGCGTGGCGGCCAGCTTGATGGCATGAAGTATCTTATAAATAAAGTAAAGCGGGCCGGTAAAAATAACGGGCTGGTGGGCGGTAGTGATCGTAAACGTGTTGGGTTGCAGCAGCAGGGAAAGGCTTTCTTGTACCTGCGCGGATTCGGGCATACCGGCATATTGCCTGGTAAGTTCTTCCACCAGCAGGGCGCGGTTGCCCTTGAATCCTTTTCTTGCTTCTATCGAGGCTTTGATGCCTTCCAGGCCGGGGGCATGTTTATAAAACGGTCGCAGCGGCTCCGCCTGCTGAAGGTAGGCGGTCATGATGTCTGTAAAATACCCGGTTTTCGTAAAAGGCAATGTTGCGCTGGTGCAATTCATATACTGCATAAAAGTACTAACAATTCTTTCAACCAAATCGTTCGACGGCGAAAGGAGTCATATCCATGCTTGCCGGCTGGCCGTTGAGCAGCTCGCTCACCAGTTTGCCGGTACCGGCTCCCAGGCTGAGGCCCAGCATGGAATGACCGGTGGCGACCACGGCATTGGTCCATTGGACGGTGCGCCCGATAAAGGGCAGGCCGTCGGCCGAACAGGGGCGATAGCCATACCATATTTTTTCCGCCGGGGGCAGGGGCACGTCAAATTCAGGATAGTAACGTTTCACGGCATCCAGTATGCCCTGCACCCGGTTCATACGGGGCGGGGTTTTGGTGGACGTGATTTCCATCGTGCCGCCAAAGCGGATCTTATTGCCATCCATCGGTGTGATGGCGGCGCGGCCTTCCATGAGGACAGCCGGGTAATTCACCTGGTAAGGGGAGTCTTCCAGCGTCACCGAATAACCACGCCCGGGCATCAGCGGCAGCGGAAGGTCGAGCAGGGCGGCCACTTCACGGCTCCACGAGCCGGTGGCTATCACCACGGCGTCTGCTTCAAACGCATTTTTAGCGGTGATGATCTTTTTAATCTTGTTGCCCTGCTTTTCAAACCGCAGGACTTCTTCTCCTGCCAGCAACTGCACGCCTTTTTGTTTTAAGCGCGCGATAAGACCGGTCATCAGTTTATTGGGATAGAGATGGGCATCGCATTTAAACAGGATAGCGCCGCGGGCATTGATCTTCGTGTGCGGCTCCATGCGCTGAAGGGCGTCATAATCCAGGAGCTGCGTATCGGCAAGCCCGAGTTCATGGGCCTGCTCCACGGTATGGCGGGCATGTTCGGCTTTTTCGGGGGTTTGAAATATTTCCAGCAATCCTTTGTGTTCATAACTGAACTGGAAACCCGGCAGGCTGGTCCATGTCTCGTATTCCCGCTGGCTGAGCAATGCAATATCCCGCAGGGGGCGTGCGGCGGCTTCCACTTTGGCCGGTGTGGCGCTGCGCATGAATTTGATGCCCCAGTTGATGAGGGGCCAGCTCAGGCGCGGCTGTACATAAAAAGGGCTTTTGGAATTCCACATCCATTTCAATCCCTGTTTTACGATGCCGGGTGTGGCGAGGGGGATAAAATGACTGGGGCAGACATAGCCGCAGTTGCCATAGGAACAATTATCCAGGAAATCATCCTTGTCCAGTACCGTTACATCCCAACCGGATTCGCGCAGGTACAGGGCGGAGCTTAACCCTATAATGCCACCGCCGATAACAATTACTTTACTCATTTCCTTCCTTTTATTACTTATCCAATTTATAAAAGCGCCAACTGGTATTGAAATCTTTGCTGAGCGGCTGGTTGGTAAGGATGGCGCGCATCATTTCCACGGGCATCATATTCTCTCTCAGCACGGCGTCGTGGTATTGTTTATAACTCATTTTACCGCTGTCTACCAGCTCTTTCTTCAACGCATAGAACTGCAATCCGCCCACAAGGTAAGCCACCTGGTACAAAGGTCCATAACCGCCTGTAAAGGAGCGGCGCACTTCACCTTCTGCATTGGCGCGCTCATGTCCTACCCTGTCGACGAGGAAATCGATGCATTGCTGCGGGGTCCATTTGCCCATGTGGTAGTTGAGCGAAAACAGGATGCGGGCGCAGCGGTGCATGCGCCAGAACAGCATGCCGACGCGGTCTTCGGGCGATTGGGGGAATTTCATATCCCATAATATCATTTCCCAGTAGAGGGCCCAGCCTTCGACGAAAAAAGGCGTTTCAAAATGACGGTAGGCTTTGTAGCGATCGCTCATGAACAATTGGAGATGATGACCCGCAATCAATTCATGCTGTATCGTGGCCCGGGAGAAATGGGGGTTGTTGCCGCGCATGCTCATCAGCCGGTCGTCTTCGTCCATCGTGTCGGTAGGATAAGACACCAGCAGTTCTTCGCCCCCGAGGAAAAACGGGCTTACCAACTGGCGCTGCGGCGACATCATGTTCATGCGCCAGGTTTCTTCGGCCAGCGGGGGAATCGTGACGAGGTCATGTTGTTTGAGGAAGTCCACCGATTCGTTATAGAGTTTTACCATTGCCGCCGGTTGTTCGGAAGGAGGCACATAGGTATTCTTTACTTTTTCCAGCGCGGCTTTCCAGTTGTCGCCGAAACCCATTTCATGAGAGGCTTTCAGCATTTCACGGTCGCACCAGGCAAATTCTTTATTGGCGAGGTCCATCAGTTCTTCGGGAGTATAGGGGATCATCTCGACCTGTAGCTGGCGGACGATCTCGTCCCGACCGATGGGATTGCCGATGATGCCGCTGCCGTCTTCTTTTTGGGGACTGCCGGCCAATGCTTTTGCATGCAGCAGGGTCGCATATACAGCAAGCGCACTGTCCAGTTTTTTATAGGGCATGGGTATCCACCAGGTAAAAAGAGGGTCGTAGCCGTTATAAAAATCGAATACGCTTTTAAGGGCTGCCTGCAATCCTTTCACCGTGCCTTCCGCGCGGAGGCCGGGTTGGTAGGGCAGGCTTTTTCCCTGTTGCAGTTTGGTTTTTGTTTGCAACACGTCCTTGTACAAAGCGGTCATTTCGAGGGAGAGCTTTTCCGCATCGGGCACCGTGCCGCGGCGGCGGGGGCGCTCGATGGCATATATTCTTTCGGCAAAGGGAACCCAGGGAGCGGACTCGTTGTATTCTTTTTCTTCCGTTTCCAGTTTGCGTTGTTCCTCCTGCAGGTTGCGGTTGAACAGGATATAATCTACCCGCGCGCCAGTATTCAATTGTTCGAAGGGCAATTGTTGCAGGCGGGTGCGATAATCGAGGACCAGTTTTTTGAACCGCTCCCTGCGCTCGGGGGCATTGCTGATAAAATAAAAGCGTTGCAGGCTTCCGTGATCGGCATCGTATTCCACCATCAGGTTGTTGACCTCGCTGGTCTGGCGGTAGAGATCGGCAGAAGCGGACTGTGCACGGATCACCTGCCTGCCGCCAAGAGTACAAACGAGCAGGAGCAAGAGCATTTTTCGCGGAACAAAAAAAGAAGTCATAAGCAGCCTGTTTTGGGTGATGGAATATACGGTATCCTTTTATACAACGGTAAACCCGTAGGCATAGGGATCGTCTTCGGGGTCGATGGAGATGGTATTGCGTCCATAAATCCGGGCCCATCCTTCGATGCCGGGGCGGATGGCCGGTTTGCCGCCGACCGTGGTTTCTGCTTCGATGGTGCCGGTAAACGTTGAACCGATGATGCTTTCATGAATAAACCGGCCGCCTTTTTTTAGTTTTCCTTTTGCATACCATTGGGCCATGCGGGCGGAAGTGCCCGTGCCACAGGGCGAACGGTCGATGGCCTTGTCGCCATAGAACACGGCATTGCGGGCCGTGGAAGCGGGGTCGATGACCATGCCGGTCCATAGTATATGCGAGCAACCGCTGATGCTGCTGTTGTCGGGGTGCACAAAATCATATTTTTCATTGATGTGGCGGCGCATGACCCGGCTCCAGTGGATCAGTTCGGCGGCGGTATGGTGCTCAAGACCTTTGAAATTTTCCTGTGGGTCTACAATCGCGTAGAAATTGCCGCCGTAGGATACGTCGACGACGAGTTCGCCGAGGCCGGGGCATTCGACGGCCAGGCCTTCGGCGGCGAGGTAAGAAGCGATATTGGTGAGCTTGACGCTTTTTACTTTACCGCCTTCCTGTTTGTATTCTACTTCCACCAGCCCCGCGGGTGTTTCCAGTCGTACATGTCCGGGACGGTGGGGGGCTATCAATCCTTCTTCGATGGCGATGGTGATGGTGCCGATGGTGCCGTGGCCGCACATGGGCAGGCAGCCGCTGGTTTCGATGAACAATACGGCGATGTCGTTTTGAGGGTCGTGGGGGGGATAGAGTATGCTCCCGCTCATCATGTCATGTCCACGGGGTTCGAACATGAGGCCGCGGCGTATCCAGTCGTATTCCTTTAAAAAATGGAGCCGCTTTTCGCTCATCGAATTGCCGTGCAGCCAGGGGCCGCCGCGTTTGACGAGGCGGACGGGGTTGCCGCAGGTATGGGCGTCGATGCACTCAAAAATATGGTTCATTTGCTCGGATTTTGGGGCGCCTTCGGCGCCGGGTTTCAACATGGAGGAGACAGAGATACAGAGGACACAGAGTATTCTCCGTGTCCTCCAAACCTCCGTTTTACTCCGTGTTTAAAATTAGTGCCGAAGGCACTTATTTATTAACTTTATAAAGAACGATTGCTCAACTTATCACATGGAAACATACGGAAAAATACTTCTTATCGCCATGCCCATCTTCCTGGGGCTGGTATTATTTGAGAAATGGTGGGGCTGGCGCAGGGGCAGGGATACGGTGCGGAACATGGACATGATTTCCAGTCTTAGTTCCGGCATTACCAACGTAACCAAAGACGTACTGGGTCTTAGCGTCGCCATCATCGGCTACGGATGGCTGGTCAACAAAATAGCCCTTGTGCATATCCCGTCCGGCATCCTTACGTATATCATTGCTTTTATTGCACTGGACTTTGCCGGTTACTGGGTGCATCGCCTGTCGCATGAATACAACGTACTCTGGAACAACCATATCATTCATCACAGCAGCGAAGAATTCAACCTGGCCTGTGCGCTGCGGCAGAGCATTTCGATGATAGTGCGCATCTTCGCGGTTTTCCTGCTGCCCGCCGCCCTGCTCGGGATACCGGAGAAGGTGGTGGCGATCGTGGCCCCACTGCAATTGTTTGCACAGTTCTGGTACCATACACAGCATATCAACAAAATGGGATTCCTGGAAAAGATCATCGTCACTCCCTCGCATCACCGCGTGCACCATGCGCTCAACCCGGAATATATCGATAAGAACTACTCGCAAATATTCATTGTCTGGGATAAATGGTTCGGCACCTTCCAGCAGGAACTGCCGGAAGTGCCGGCAGTGTATGGCATCACGCGACCGGTGCGTACCTGGAACCCGATCAAAATAAACTTCATGCATCTCTGGCTGCTGATCAAAGATGCGTGGCGGGCGAATAGCTGGAAAGATAAGCTGCGCATCTGGTTTATGCCCACGGGCTGGCGGCCGGAGGATGTGGCGGCGAAATATCCTGTTTACAAGATCGGGGATGCGTACAATTTTAAAAAGTACAGTACCCTCGGCTCCGGGTTGCTGGCCGGCTGGTGCTGGGTGCAACTGACGATATTGTTGCTTGTCATCAGTTACCTGTTCGGTCATCTTGCCGCTATCGGCAGCCCGGGCATGTTCCTCTATGGCGGGTTTGTTTTTCTGAGCGTTTACAGTTATACCGACCTGATGGACGGCAACGCGTATAGCCTTGCCTGGGAGATTGTTAAAAATATTTATGGTGTGGCCATCATTTATTACCGGGGCGACTGGTTTGGGGCCAGCGTTTCCATGCCGTGGATCAATGAAGTGATGATCACTTATTTCATCCTCTCCACGGTAGTTACGGCCTATCTTGTTTTTACGCGGCTTCCGGCCAAGCAGCCGCTGCCGTATTCCCTGTAACCCTGTCAAAGAGCACGGACCGGTTGTCTACAAACGACCGGGTTTATTATCGATCGTTCTCCAGATATTTAAGGGATTATTGTTTTTCAGTTCGTCGGGCAGCAGGGCTTCGGTCCAGTTCTGGAAGGCGACCGGTCGGGCAAAACGTTTGATGCCGTCGGCGCCCACCGAAGTAAAGCGGGCATCGGTGGTAGCGGGATAGGGACCACCGTGTTGCATCGACAGGCATACTTCCACACCGGTCGGCACTCCATTCATGATAAAGCGGCCACAAAGGTTCTTTACGGCTTCCACCAGTTCGTCGTGCTGACGCATGTCGTCGTCGGTTGCCATAAGGGTAGCCGTTAGCTGTCCCTCGGTATGGCGGGCCACTTCGATCATTTCCTGCATATCCTTACAGCGCACTACGATAGAATAGGGTCCGAATACTTCCTGGTGGAGCACGGGGTTATTGAGAAATGCGCGGCCTGTTGCGGAGGCCACCGTGGGCAGGCCCTGGTTTTGAAGAGGCGCGGTGGCGGATTCGGCCAGTACTTTCACTTCTGTTTGTGCAAGCGCTGCGGTTCTTTTCTCCGCAAAGGCTTTGGCGATGCCGGGATGGAGCATCGTGCCGGGGGCGATTTGTTTTATTTCGTTGGCCAGCGTGGCGATGAACTGGTTGAGCTCGGGGCTTTCCAGCCCGATGATCAAACCGGGGTTGGTGCAAAACTGTCCTACCCCGAGCGTGATGGAACCGGCATAGGTTTTTGCTATTTCCGCGGCTGACTGCGCCAGTTTACCGGGTAATAAGAATACGGGATTGATGCTGCCCATTTCTGCGAAAACGGGTATCGGTTCCCTGCGCTGGTTGCCCCAGTCGAACAATTGCTTGCCGCCTGCAAAAGAGCCGGTAAACCCGACAGCCTTCGTGTGAGGATGGGTGACAAGAGCCTTGCCCACTTCGACACCGGCCCCGTGAACATGGGCGAAAATGCCTTTTGGCATATTGCATTGGACGGCTGCTTTCAAAATGATACCGGCCACGATTTCCGAGGTGCCGGCATGGGCCGGGTGGGCTTTTACGATCACCGGGCAACCGGCGGCAAAGCCACAGGCGGTATCGCCCCCGGCGGTAGAATAGGCAAAGGGGAAATTGCTGGCGCCGAAGACCACGATGGGTCCGAGGGGCAGGAGCATTTTCCGTATATCGGGTTTGGGCGGTGTTTTGGCAGGGTTGGCCGTATCGATACGGGCTTCCAGCCAGGCGCCTTCTTCACAGGCGGCGGCATAGCTGGTCAATTGAAAGACGGTACGGGCTTTTTCACCGCGCAATCTTGCTTCCGGCAGGTTCGTTTCCCGCATGGCGGTGGCGATTAGTTCATTGTTGCTCTCGTCCAGCGCGGCCGCGATGGCGCGCATAAAGCCGGCGCGTTCTTTCAGTGATAATTTGCGGTATTGATGAAAGGCTTTCCAGGCCTCCTGCATGACGAGATCTATCTCTGTTGCTGTTGCGTCCCTGAATGACATGATTAAACTATTTATAGCAAAGGTCGGCAATAAATAAAAAACTACCGCAGGAACCTCACTGCGGTAGTGCTTCAAATGTTGACCGATAAGAAATCCGGCAGGGCGGGGCGGGTAGAAATTCCACGGTTGATGAGCTCCAGGATACTTTCCCGCTCCTTGCCTGCCAGCGCTAGCCGCGGTGCGCGGACGTGTTCAGAACCTAAACCTACCTGCATTTCTGCAAGCTTAATATATTGCACCAATTTTGGATCAAGATCTAATTCGAGCAAGGGCAGAAACCAGCGTTGTATAGCCCGTGCTTCGGCTATGCGCCCGGCTTTTACCAGGCGATAGATGGCCACCGTTTCGGCCGGGAAAGCGCAAACCAGTCCGCCCACCCATCCATCCGCGCCCATGCACAGTTCTTCCATGGCGATGGTATCGACCCCACAAAAGATTTTCAACCGGCCGCCAAACCGGTTTACCAGCCGCGTTACATTGCTAATGTCCCGGGTAGAGTCCTTAACTGCTGCTATGTTTTTGCATTCCAGCAGTTCTTCCAGTATGTCCGGCGTGACATCTGTCTTATAATCTACCGGGTTATTATAGATCATGACAGGCAGGTCGGTGGACCTTGCAATCGTTGTGAACCAGGCAATCGTTTCCCGGTCATCCGTTTTATACCGCATGGGCGGTAATACCATCAACCCATCGGCTCCCCATGCTTTTGCATACGCTACCTGTTTCAACGCTTCGGTGGTAGAGCTCTCCGCGATATTGAGAATAACCGGTATTTTCTGTTTCAAATTAGCGCCGGCGGTTTTGACCAGGCGCTCTTTTTCGGTCGTTGTAAGGGTGCTGGCTTCGCCCAGTGACCCCCCAATAATAATACCATCGATGCCGGCAGCCTGCTGGACCTCCAAATGCCGCTCAAAAAGCGGTATATCCAATTCGTCGTTTGCGGTAAATTTTGTTGTAAGCGCCGGGAAAACACCTTTCCATTCGACTACCATGTCCTTCTTTGTACCAAAATTATCGGGGGTATCCCGCATTGAGCTGTATGCGATTAGTAGAAACCGGTACTATTTTAACCAGTTTTTATGATAATGCGTTGATACAAAGAGTAAATTTGGGCATGCGTGTTGTTCCCTTTCGCATACCGAGGTCTACACAGGAAGCGTTCCGCGTGCAGGTGGATGATATACCTTATTTGTATAATCATTTGCACCAGCACCCGGAACTGCAGATTACGCTTATACAGCAAAGCGAAGGGACGCTGCTGGCGGGGGATTATATGGGGCAGTTCGCGGCCGGGGATGTGTTTATTATCGGCTCCGGCCAGCCGCATGTGTTCAGGAATGACGAAAAATACTTTCGCGGGGAAGGCCGGGCGCTTTCCATCTCTATTTTCTTTGACGACAATACACTGGGAGAGAATTTCTGGCAATTGCCCGAGTTGAATTTTTTGCGGCAATTTCTCCACAATAGTTTTGGAGGATTCCGGGTGCTGGGCGGCAAACGTGATGTGCTGACCGAAAAGCTGGTAGCACTCACTGTCGGCGAGGGGATCGACAAGCTGATCCTTTTTCTTGAAATACTCAAGCAATTGTCCGACCAGCAGGATCTTCAGCCGCTCTCGCGCCAATTGTTCCAGCAAAGCATCAAGACCTTCGACGGCAGCCGGCTCAACAGCGTACTGGAATTTACGTTCCGGGAATGCCACCGCGCCATCAAGCTGGAAGAAGCGGCGGCCGTGGCCAATCTCACCGTGGAGGCATTCTGTAAATACTTTAAAACGCGCACCCGCAAAACCTATATCAACTTCCTGAACGAAATACGTATCAACAATGCCTGCCGTATGCTGGTCTACGACGATGAGGCGGTGTCGGGCATCTGCTTTGCAACGGGATTCAATAACCTGTCGCATTTCAACCGGTTGTTCAAAAAAATCAATGGGCTGACACCGGTAGAATACAGGAAGAAGCACATGGTGTGATGGTTGGGGATGGCCGGTTTTTTGCTTCGCCAACCCTGACCAAATCATTTTTTTATGAAACAAGTTCTGTATGTCACACTGTTGTCACTTGCACTGGCAGCCTGCGGCACCACCGCCGTTATCGAAAAAAGCTGGCGCGATCCATCCGTGACCGTCGATATGTCCAAACTGAATAAAGTATTGGTTGTGGCGATGTTAAAAAACGATACCTACCGCCACACGGCCGAAGACGAAATGGTGTCACTGCTCAACGGCAAGGGCGTGGCCTCTTATAATTATCTTACCAAAGACATAAAAGAAAGCCAGGAACCCGCCATGCGTGAAAAGCTGAAGAGCGAAGGCTTTGATGGCATCATCACGATGAAGCTGGCCGATGTGTCGAAAGATGTCAACTACGTGCCGGGCAATTTCAGCACCTATCCCGGTTTTTACGGGCGGTTCTGGCCCTATTACTGGGCATCGTGGAACAGCTTTTACGAGCCCGGCTATTATGAAACCACCAAGACATTCACGGTGGTGGTCAACGTGTATTCACTGACCCGCGACAAGCTGGTTTGGAGTGGCGTTACCCGCTCGGTCAACCCTGAAAACGTGGACAAGCTAATGAACGCAAGTGCGAAGGAAGTTTATAAGAAGATGAAGGAGGAGGGATTTATTGTAAATGCCTGAGGAAGGCTTCTTACTTGTACTTCTTAAATATGATAAAATCACGGTAGCCGAGTATGGCTATCAAAAACGCGAGCATGGCAAATACCCAGGCGGTGGCGGAGGATACATGTCCTACCCACCTGCTGGTAAAATAAGCCAGGATGGCCCATCCAAAGACGGCTATTACAGCAAAAGCCGAACGGAAAGTCTTATTCTTTAAAAACAGGAGATAACAAACCAGGTAAGCAACGATAAAAATAAGCAACGCCACGGCGGGATGAAGCCGGAACAGGCGATACGATAAAAAAGTCAGCAGCAGGGCTACCGCGAGAAACTCGGTGTACACGGTAGCCTTTTTATTTTTTATTCCCATTACGATCATTTATCCGGGTTATTTACCCGCTGTGTAGAACGATTTCCCCCCTTTCAGCCTTCCGGCCAAAAGAAGCAGCTCAAAAATACGGTATGATGTTTTAACTGTACAGGAAGAACGGATATTACTAAAACGAATTTATGCCCCAGGAATTCCCTTTCAGCCGCTCGTTGGAAAGT
>DASYCT010000298.1:0-3912 GCA_036500065.1 Chitinophagaceae bacterium
CCTGCGCGCCACCTGCGATTTTATCTACCTGTTCGATAAAAAACGCTTCCCCATCGTAGTCGAAAAAGCGGACTTCCCCCTGTTCGACTTTTATTTTGAAAATGTATTCAGGCGATAACCGCCGATTGATAACCATAAACACATAAGTATGATATACCTGCTCATAGCAGTAGTGATAATGCAACTGGCCCATTTTGCCGGCTATTCCCATTTGTCAAACCTGCTCAAGAAAAAGGATAAATCAGCCGACACGGCAATGAACAACCTTCATCAATGGATTGTCTCCAACGGACGATCCACCATGCAAAGCCTCGAAAAACTGCAGGAACTGACCCAATCGATCTATGTCCGTACCCGGATGATCGATGTCTCCCTCCGCAACAAAACCGGGGATATGCAAAGCTACGGACAGGAACTGCGCGAAATGGAATCGTTGATCACCGACAGTACCCAAAAAGAAGCCATCGAAAAAATCAGGGGAGAAGACCTTCAATATTTCTATTCCACGCTCATCGAGGAACTGCGGCAACTGAACAGGCAGATAAGCAAAAACGGTTCCCGCGCGGAGATAAACCCCGGCACAGGAACCGTTTCCGGCAATAAATATGAACAAGGCACCCCGGTCAACGGCTGGTACAACCGGGTTGATAAAGTATTGTAATTATTGCTTTACCACCAATACCTGGAACGTGCCAGGCACCATGGGCGGTCTCCGCGCACCTGCGGGGGTAGTGGCTTCAAACTCCGCCGCGGGTAAATAAACCGTATGCGTCGCTTCGTCCACCGCCAGCGTTCTTGCGCTTTTTTTGGTGGCCACATTGTCCGTGACGGTAAATACGCTGGCAGATGCTTCGTGTATCACCGTCAGTTTTCCTTCTCCGCAGGAAGCAAATACGGTTTTCAACTTATTGTCAAACGCCACCCCGTCGCAACCATCGGCAATGGGCAGTTTGCTGACGACAGCGCCCGTAGTGGCATCGAGCACTACCAGCAGTTTGTCGCAGCCCGCAAATAAACGTTTGGTGGCTATATCGATGGCCAGGCCGGTAGGCCCCTCCGCTGGCGCCAACGGCCAGCGCTTTTCAACGGTCTTGCTTTTCATGTCCACGCACACAATCTCGCTTTTGTCTTCAATGTTCACAAAAACATGCCCGGCATTATCCGACACGGCTGTTTCGGGTTTTCCGCCCACGGGGATAGTGGCGATCACCTTTTCCGCAACAGGATCAATCACGGAAAGATCATTGCTGCGGCCATTGCAGGTGATGATTGTTTTGGTAAAACCGTCGTACATAATAGCATCCGGGTTGGTGCCGGTGGCAATCTGCCCGGTCACCTGGTTGGTCTTTAGATCAAAAACGCTGACGTTGTTGATCCGCCCGTTGCTGGTATATCCCTTGCCAAGTGCGGGTACAAAAGCAATACCGTGTACGCCCGTTGTATTCGGGATAAAGCCCACCGAATCACCGGTCGTCGCGTCCAGCACGTTCACCTGTGTGCCGTGCGATACATAAATACGGTTATTGCCCGGCCCCACCGCGATATAATCCCAGCCGCCGGAGCTGGCAATCGGAAAGGTTTTCACGATGTGAAATTTACCACCGGTTTGTGCACCGACAGTCACCGGTATCAACACCGGTGCGGCAAGCAGGAGAAAGAGTAGTCTTTTCATGTTTTATTGTTTATTTATTTCTGGATGAATAATAGTGCGTCGGTAAAGCAGGCGTAGTAAACTGGGTAACACAATCAGCAGCAGTGGCAGCGCCGCTACGAATCCACCTATCACGGCAATGGCCAGTGGCTGGTGCAATTGGGCGCCCGCGCCGATGCCCAGCGCCAGCGGCATCAGGGCGATGATGGCCCCGAGGGCCGTCATCAGCTTGGGCCGTAGCCGCGTGGAGATGGAATAGATAATCGCTTCATCCACCGTTTTATCGGCCAGCGATTCGCGGAACTGTAAAAACGTAAAGATGGCATTCTCCCCGATAATACCCACGATCATGATCAACCCGGTATAACTGCCCACGTTGAGCGGCGTACCGGTAATATAAAGGGCATAATAACTGCCGGCAATGCCCAATACCGACACCAGCAGGATCACGAGCGCCACGTTGAATTCTTTAAACAGGAACAGGATCACGCCGAAGACCAGCAGGCTCGCGGTGATGAGTATCATCAACAGTTCACGGAAAGACTGCTGTTGTTCCGCGTAGGCGCCGCCGTATTCGATATGGTACCCGGGCGGCAGTACAATTTTTTGTGCTACTTCCTGCCGGATATGGTTCATGACCGTTCCGAGGTCGCTGTTTTCCAGCCGGGCCGTGACAACGCCCATCGATTGCAGGTCCTGCCGTTGAATTTCAGCATCGCCCGGGTTGATATGCACCGTTGCCAGGGAACTGATAGGATTTAATTTGCCATTCGGCAAAAACAATTGCAGTTGTTCCAGGCTGCTTACGCTGGCCCGGCGATTGCCGGGATAAACAAGGCGTATTGGCGTCTGCTGCTCCTTTTCAAGCAGCGTGCCCACTACGTTGCCTTCCATCGCCGTCTGCAATTGAAACTGCAGGTTGGCCGGTGTGATGCCAAACTGCGCCAGCTTGCTATAATCGGGATCGATACTGATCGAAGGACCCGCAATGACAATGCCGTCAAATGCATCGGCTGTCCCTTTAACGTCCGATACGATATCTTTCACCTGTCGCGAAAGCTCCTGCAGTTGTTGTTGGTTATCGCCAAATATTTTTACTTCCACCGGCTGCACCGAAGTCATCAGGTCGCCGAGCATATCTGTGATCACCTGCCCGAAATCCACGCGCAGGGCCGGTTGGGTTGCTTCTATCTTTTTTCGGATGTCGGTAATCACGTCTTCTGTAGGCAGTGCATGCCCCGCCTTGAGCTGTATCAGGTAGTCGCCGGTGTTAGGCTCGGTAATGAAAAACCCCATTTGGGTGCCTGTCCGTCGCGAATACGTGGCTACATCTGGTTCGGCGGTAATGATCTTTTCCACTTCCCGCAACATGCGATCGGTTTCATCGAGCGAGGTGCCGGGTGGGGAAGAATAATCCAATACAATACTGCCTTCGTCCATCTCGGGCAGGAAACCGCTTTCCAGTCGCGGCAGTAAAAAGATGATCAGGAATACAAAACCACCCACCAGCAACAGGCTCAGCCAGGGGCGACGGATAAAGAACGATACCCAACGCTGTTTTTTGACGGGATGCGGTTTCGGTCGTTTGATGATGCCGCGCCGCTGGTTCCGGCTAAGCAATAAATAGATAACCGGCAGGCAGATCCAGGTCACAAAAAACGAACATACCAGCGTGATGATCATGGTATCGGTCAACACGTTAAAATAAGCGCCCGCCACACCGCTCATTAAAATAAACGGGAAGAAGATCACGATGGTGCTGATGGACGATCCTACCATCGCCGGCAATAAATAATGAATGGCTTTTTGCACGAGTACGGTGCTCGGTTCGCCCGGGTGCTCTTCGTGCGTACGGTGTATCTGTTCCACCACCACGATGGCATCGTCGATGATCAGGCCGATAGCCGCCGCCAGCGCGCCCAGGGTCATGATATTGAACGTAAACCCGATGGCGTATAAAACAAGCAACGTGAGGCAAAGCGTTACCGGAATGGTAATCAGTATGGTAGCGCTGGCCTTTAGGGAGCGGAGAAAAATAATCGCTACGATAATCGCCAGTCCCAATCCTATCCACAAGCTATCGCTAACGCTTTTGACCGATTCATTGACAAAATCGGCCTGTATATAATACGGCCGGATGCTCACGCCTTTGGGAAGAATGCCGGTAAGCGCCGCCACCTTTTTTTCCATCAGGGCCGACACCGCCACCAGGTTGGCATTGGGCTGCTTGATAATGGCAATTAAGATGCCTTCCTTTCCAT
>DASYCT010000299.1:0-10948 GCA_036500065.1 Chitinophagaceae bacterium
CTCGCAGGAATTTCAATTCTGCGGCATACTGTGTCTTCGCGCTGTCGCTGGCAAAGTTTATTTTATTGCTGTTGATGACCGATAAAACCAGGTTGGCCCGTGTTATGGGCACATACAATGCCGACCAGTGGCCGTAGAGATAGGTATTGCTGGACACCTGCGCAACGCCTGGTACACACCAAATCGTTAGCATTCCCGGTCTTTACGTCCTCTTTCCCGTCACGACTCTTTTTATCCTTTTCTGTATCGCCTTCCAGAACCCACCGTCTATCTGTAAGCGCCGATCCGTCGTCCATACCAGCGCTTTGATATTGGTCACATAATACGGCTTGCCGAATCCCTTGTTGCGCAGCTTCAGTGCAAGCCAGCCGTCTTCGTTGGCATGGTCGGGATGGTTGAATCCGTCTACCTGCAAAGCCTGCGCTTTGCGAAAAGCAGAATTGAAGCCGTATACGTTTACTGCTTCTTCGCGGAAATATTTATTGAAATAACGTACCATGTCGGCAACGTATTCATAGAGAAAATAAACGGAACGCGGTGTACCACCCACGGGTATAAATGCGAAACGGCCATAGCACATGCCATTGGCCGGGTCTTCGAGCGGCTTTACCATCAGCTCTACCCAATCCGGCGGATAAATGGTATCGGCATCGGCATTGATAATGTATTTTCCCCGGGCGGCGGCCAGCCCGGCATTCCGGGCGGGGGTAATGCCCTGCGTGGGACAGGGTATACAGATAACGCCCGCGGAACGCACCAGCGCCGCGGTCCTGTCGCGGGAATTATTGTCGACGATGACAAACTCCACGGAGCGATTCGTGATGGTCCGGCTAAGCGAAGAAAGCGTATGCAGTATGTTTTCTTCCTCGTTGTACGCAGGCATCACCACGCTGACCTCCGGTTCACCTTTCAGCAGTGCATGGAAACGCTCCCGGATGCCGTCCAGTTTCATCGATATGGCCGCATTGGGTTGATTATGTTCCTGCACATGTGCCGGTATGGAAATCGGTCGCATACGTTTTACCGGTTTTATTGGTTCAAAACTAAACCATAACGCGCAAAGACTCAAATAAGTATAGTCATCTTATCTTCGCGCCATCAGCCAGCCAGTTTCCATATTAAGCAACCCCATCGAGTACCTGAAAGGCGTAGGACCTTACCGCGCCGATATGCTAAAAAAAGAATTGAACATCTTTACATTCAATGATTTGCTGGAACATTTTCCTTACCGCCATGTGGATAAAACAAAACTGGGTCTTATCCGCGACATCACCCCCCAAACCGAGTTCATACAGGTGGCGGGCAAACTGGTCAGTAAGGAGATAGTGGGCGAGAAAAGAGGCCGTCGCCTGGTAGGTAAACTGCATGATGGCTCCGGCCTGCTGGAACTGGTATGGTTCCAGGGCATCAATTGGGTGGACAAAACACTGGAAGCGGGCGCCGATTACCTGCTGTATGGCCGGGTCGGCTTTTTCCAGGGCGCCCCCCAAATAACCCACCCGGAAATAGAACCCTGGACCCGCGAAAAGGCCGATGGCGCCAGCTTCCTGGAACCGGTTTACCCCACCACCGAAAAGTTGAAGGCAAAAGGCCTGGGCGGCCGGCAGCTCGGGAAGCTGACCCTGCAATTGTTTAATATGCTGAAGGAAAAGGATCTGCCGGAAAACCTTCCCGCCCCCCTGTTGCAATCCCTGCAGTTGATGCCGCGCTACGAGGCTTTCCGGCAGGTGCATTTCCCGGCGGATGCGATCCAGTATGAAAAGGCGCTGCAACGCCTCAAACTGGAAGAGTTGTTCCTCGCCCAGGTAAGGCTCAACCTCATCAAAAGCCGGCGGCACCGGTTTTCAAAAGGCATCGTGTTTTCACAGGTCGGTGATTTGTTCAACACGTTTTATAAATCATACCTGCCTTTTGCCCTCACGGGTGCGCAGAAAAGAGTGCTGAAGGAAATACGCAGCGATACCGCCCACGGCCGGCAAATGAACCGGCTGCTGCAGGGCGATGTGGGAAGCGGGAAGACCATCGTGGCGCTTTTGTGCATGCTGCTGGCCGCCGACAACGGCTACCAGGCCTGTATGATGGCTCCCACCGAAATACTCGCCAACCAGCATTTCAACAGTGTAAAGGAGTTGCTGAAGGACATGCCCATATCGGTGGAACTGCTCACCGGCTCCACCAAAAAAGCCGCCCGCAATAAGATACTCGCCCGGCTGGAAGACGGCTCACTCCGGTTCCTGATCGGCACCCATGCCATTATCGAGGACACCGTACAGTTTAAGAACCTCGGCTTCGCCGTGGTCGACGAGCAGCACCGCTTTGGCGTGGCCCAGCGGGCCCGGCTCTGGAAAAAAGCCGCTACCCCGCCCCATGTGCTGGTGATGACCGCCACGCCCATCCCCCGCACCCTGGCCATGACGGCATACGGCGACCTCGATTACAGCGTGATTGATGAACTCCCTCCCGGCCGCAAACCCATTACCACGGCCCACCGCTACGAATATGACCGGGCGAAAGTGATGGATTTCATCCGCGAGGAAATCACCAAAGGCCGGCAGGCCTATATCATCTTTCCCCTGATCGAAGAATCCGAAAAAGTGGATTACGAAAACCTTATGCAGGGCTATGAAAATGTAAAAGCCTTTTTCCCCGAACCGCGCTATTATATCAGCATGGTCCACGGCCGGCAAAAACCCGGTGTAAAGGACACCAATATGCAACGTTTTGTAAGCGGCGATACGCAGATAATGGTATCCACCACGGTCATAGAAGTCGGTGTTAACGTGCCCAATGCCAGCGTGATGGTCATTGAAAGTACCGAGAAATTCGGGCTCTCGCAGCTGCACCAGCTCCGGGGCCGGGTGGGCCGGGGCAGCGACAAGAGCTTTTGCATCTTATTAACAGGCATGAAACCAACCAACGAGGCCAAACAACGTATTAAGATCATGTGTGCTACCAACGACGGTTTTAAGATAGCGGAAAAGGACCTCGAATTGCGCGGACCGGGAGATATAGAGGGAACCCGGCAAAGCGGCGAACTAAACTTTAAACTGGCCAGTATTTTGCAGGATAAACAGTTGCTGCAGGTAGCCCGGGAAATGGCTGAACGCCTCCTGGAGGCAGACCCTGACCTGGCTTCTACTGATAATCAACCATTGAAGGCATACCTGCAGTCGCAAAAGGGAAAAACTTCCTGGAGCAAAATTTCATAAGCAGGTAATACTGCCGCCAACTACTCACTCAAAAAGATCGTACATATACCAGGGCCCGGACCGGCGGGCGCTAAATCGATGGGGTCAGAGGTGAATTAAAGCCCTATTAAAACCGGCGAACCAGGACACAACCGGCTTAAATTGCGAAAGAGAAATATGACTGGCTAAAACAAGGATAAAAAATGCTAAATTCAGTAGAAGAAAAGACGTTGAAGAATCAATCGTACATATTCCTCTTTTTTGCCTGCCTTATCTCGATGAATGTAGCGGCGCAGTCCCCTAATTTTGACTTTATTGAAAATAAAGGCCAGTGGGACAGCAAGGTAAAATTTATCGGCAGTATTGGCGGCAATGGATCTTTTTTCCTTGCAAAGAACGGTTTCACGGTATTGCTCAACAACCCGGCCGATATGGCAAGAGCCACACATCACCCGACCGGTCCTCTCACCGGCGCCCGGACAGTCGCCGGCACCGACCCGGGTATTATTCATTCGCATGTATATCGCGTCAGCTTTGACGGCGCCAATGATGACATAGAAGTAGTGCCCGACAAACTGCAAAGCGCCCATAACAACTATTTTATCGGCAACGATCCCAGCAAATGGGCGTCCGATTGTAAAATATACAGGGCGGTCACCTACAAGAACGTGTACCCGGGCATCGATATACGCTATTATTCCGACGCAGGACTGCTTAAATACGATATAGTAGTGAATCCCGGCGCCAACCCGGACAATATCGCCATGAAATATGAAGGCGCTTCCAAATTGAGTATAAAAAGCAACCAGCTTTATGTAGGTACCTCCGTTGGCGATGTAAAAGAATTGTATCCCTACAGCTACCAGTTTGACAAAATAAGCGGCAGCAAAACGGATATCTCCTGCAAGTTTGAAATAAAGAACGGCAATACGGTAAAATTCCGGGTAAAGAACTTTGCCCGCGATGTGCCGCTGGTCATCGACCCCGTTATTATTTTCTCCACCTTCACCGGCAGCACTTCCGACAACTGGGGCTTTACGGCTACTCCCGGTGCGGACGGCAGCCTGTTTGCCGGTGGCATTGTAGCCAACGCATTCGGCACTTACCCCGTTACCACGGGAGCTATACAGACCACCCATGGCAGCGCGGCCATCTGGGACATGGGTATTACGCGTTTCAGTCCCGATGGCACATCCCGCATGTACAGCACCTACCTGGGTGGCAGCGGCAACGATTTCCCGCTTAGCCTCGTCTCCGACGCACAGGGCGACCTGGTGATCATGGGACGTACTTATTCCGCTGATTTTCCAAAAAACAACCTGGTTGGCTCCGGCGGCGGCAGCGATCTTATCGTGGTAAAATTAAATCCCGCGGGAACCGCTATCCTCGGTTGCCTGCGTATAGGCGGCAGCGGTAATGATGCGGTGAACGTGGAAGACCAGCGCGGCACCAATGTGCTCGGGGCCAAACGCACGCTGCATTTTTATGGCGACGATTCAAGAGGCGAAGTGATACTGGACGGGAACAATAATATCTACGTGGTCTCACAATCACAATCCGACGGGCTTAGCGCTGCTACGAGATTCCCCACCACACCCGGTGTTTTTCAACCCGCCCCTGCCGGTCAGCAGGACGGGGTGGTTTTAAAAATAAATCCCGGTTGCACCAATGTCATTGCCTCTACTTATTTCGGCGGTAGCGGCGACGATGGTGTATTTGTAATGGACATCAGCCCTACTACGGGCAACCTCTATATCGCCGGTACCACCTTTAGCCCCGACCTGAAAGGCGTGCCCTCGGCCGGTGTCAAACAACCTGCTATAAACCCCGACCCCGCCAATACTACCGACGGGTTTATAGCCGAACTGACCAATGATCTGACCACTGTAGTCCGTACCACCTATCTCGGTACCCCTTCCTACGATGCGATTTATGGACTCAAATTCGACAAGCTCGGCTACCCCTATGTGATGGGTATCACGGAAGGCACCTGGACCCCGGTCAACGCGGTTTACCAGGGACCGGCCGGCGCCAAACAATTTATTGCCAAACTGCAACCCGATTTATCGGACTATGTATACACGACGACCTACGGAACGGCAGGAGTGCATCCCAATATTTCGCCCGTAGCCTTCCTGGTGGATCGGTGTCAGAACGTGTATGTGTCCGGTTGGGGAGCCAATTACGTAGCGGGCCTGGATGATCTCTTCCCGATGGCGGGCACGCAGGGTATGGAAACTACCCCGGATGCACAGAAAGCGGTGAGCGATAACCGCGATTTTTACTTTATTGTCATAAAAAGAGATGCTTCCAAATTACTTTATGCCTCGTTTTTCGGGCAAAGCGGTGGTTTTGGAGAACACGTGGACGGAGGCACCAGTCGCTTTGACCAGCAGGGCGTTATTTATATGGCCATCTGCGCCAACTGCGAAGGCAACAGCGTGCCGGGCTTCCCCATAACACAAGTTTACCTGACCACGCCCGGTGTCGTGGCGCCTACCAATGGCACCAATGGCAACGGCTGTAATCTCGGCGCGCTGAAGATCTCCTTCAACTTTGCCGGGGTGGGAGCGGGCGTAAAAGCGTTTATTAATTCGGTAGCCGATACCGCGGGTTGCGTACCCCTTACCGTGGATTTTAAAGACACGGTGCGCACCGCTGTCAGCTACCAGTGGGATTTCGGCGATGGCTCGCCCAGCGTCCTTACCACGAATTTTGATATTTCGCATACCTATACCACCGTGGGGAGTTATAAAGTCATGCTCGTGGGCATCGATTCCACTTCCTGCAATATCCGTGATACGACCTATACCACCATCCGGGTGGGTAACAACCAGGCCTTTCTTTCATTTGATTATACCAAACTGGCTCCCTGCGAAAGTCTTTCCTACCAGTTTGTCAATACGTCCACGCATTCGCCTACGGCCAACGATTTTACTCCCCAATCCTTTAGCTGGGATTTTGGCGATGGTACGATCGTAACACCGGGGCCGAATACCGTTACGCATTCGTATGCCGCCGCGGGCACTTATAAAGTGCGTCTCCTGCTGACAGATACCGGTTATTGCAATGCCCCCGACGCCGATAGCATTACGCTTCGTGTCGCGCCATTGGTAAAAGCACAGTTTGAAACACCGGCCAATGGCTGCGTGCCCTATAATGCTGCATTTAATAATACTTCGCTGGCGGGACAGAGCTTTACCTGGAATTTTGGCGACGGCACCACCTCCACCGCCATCAATCCTACCCACCTCTACACCAGCCCGGGCACTTATACGATTTCACTGGTGGCGGTGGATACCACCACCTGTAACAAGATTGACAGCACGTCCATGACCATCACATTGCGGAGTAAGCCGACGGCAGGTTTTACGTATTCGCCGCTGACGCCGCAACAAAACTTCCCGTACACGTTTAGCAATACTTCATCGGATGATGCCATCCGGTTTGAATGGAGCTATGGCGATGGCGATACGCTGGTGACCAACAGCCGCGCCGACGTGGAGCACCAGTATAATAAGACCGGTACTTTCAACGCCTGCCTGTATGCCACGAACGATGCCGGTTGTACCGATACGGTATGCGCCCCGTTGCAAAACATCGTTGTGCCCAGGCTGGATGTGCCCAACGCCTTTACGCCGCTGGGCAATGCCAACAACAATATCATTTATATAAGAGGCTTTGGCATCGATAAAATAAACTGGCGTATTTATAACCGCTTTGGTAATCTTGTGTTTTCCACTTCCGACCGCAACCAGGGATGGGATGGTAAATACAATGGGGTAGTCCAGCCGATGGATGTTTACGCATATACCCTCGAAGTGGAATTTACCGATGGCACCAGGGAAACAAAAAAAGGAGATATTACGTTGTTGAGATAAAAGAGGTCAACCCTTCCCGGGATTTTCGGGCAGGTATGGTTTATAATTTGTAAATTAGATGAAGCCAACGATTTTGAAGAAACATCTGCACATATTCCTCCTTTTTTCCTGCCTTATTTCATTGCATCTATCGGCGCAGACACCCAATTTTGAATTTGTAGAAAACAAAGGCCAGTGGGATAATCATGTAAAGTTTATGGGCAATATCGGTGGCAACGGCGCTTTTTTCCTGGGCAGCAAGGGATTTACGGTATTGCTGCACAACCCCGCCGATATTGAGAAATACATGCACCACCCGATGAACGGCACCCGGACGGGAGTGGGCGTTCATGCCGGGACCGCCGCGGCCGCCCGCGATACAGGGGTTATCCATTCGCATGTGTACCGTGTCAGTTTTGACGGCGCGAATGACGACATAGAAGTGGTGCCCGACAAATTGCAAAGCGCCCATACCAACTACTTTATCGGCAACGATCCTTCCAAATGGGCTTCTGATTGTAAAATTTACAAGGCGGTCACCTATAAAAACGTGTACCCGGGCATCGACATACGCTATTATTCCGATGCCGGTTCCCTTAAATACGACATAGTAGTCAACCCCGGCGCCAACCCGGACAATATATCCATGAAGTATGAAGGCGCTGCCAAATTGAGTATAAAAAGCAACCAGCTCCATGTAGGAACCTCCGTAGGCGATGTAAAAGAATTGTATCCCTACAGCTACCAGTTTGACAAAATAAGCGGCAGCAAAACGGATGTGTCCTGCAAGTTTGAAATAAAGAACGGCAATACCGTGAAGTTCCATTTGAAGAACTTCGCCCGCGATGTGCCGCTGATCATTGACCCGGTCATTGTCTTTTCCACCTTCACCGGCAGCACTTCCGACAACTGGGGCTTTACGGCTACTCCCGGTCCCGACGGCAGCCTGTTTGCCGGCGGTATCGTCATCAGCAACGGCTACCCCACGACGGTTGGCGCGGTACAAACCTCGCATGGCAGCGGGGGCACCAACTGGGATATGGGCATTACCCGTTTTAGTTCCGACGGCACCTATCGCATGTACAGCACCTTCCTGGGCGGCAGCGGGCACGACTTCCCGCTTAGCCTTATTTCCGATCCACAGGGCAACCTCGTAGTGATGGGACGAACCTATTCCACTGATTTCCCCAAAAACACGCTGGTGGGTTCCGGCGGCGGCAGCGATCTTGTTGTAGCAAAATTGAATGGCACCGGTTCGGCCTTTATCGGTTGCCTGCGTATAGGCGGAGCCGGAAGCGATGCGGTAAACATAGAGGACCAGCGTGGCACCAATCTTATCGGGGCGATACGCACGCTGCATTTTTACGGCGACGATTCAAGAGGCGAAGTGATACTGGACGGGAATAATAACATTTACGTGGCCTCGCAGTCGCAGTCCGATGGGCTTACCGCGGCTACTCAATTCCCTACCACACCCGGTGTTTTTCAACCGGCCCCTGCAGGCTTGCAGGACGGCATTATTCTGAAGATCAATCCCAGTTGTACCAACGTTATCGCCTCCACTTATTTCGGCGGCTCTGGTGACGATGGCGCCTTTGTAATGGATATCAGCCCAACCACCGGCAACCTGTATATAGCCGGCACCACGGGAAGTAAAGATTTGAAGGGTGTTCCTTCCGCCGGCGTAAAGCAGCCCAATTTTACTCCCGGCGCCACCAACCCCACCGATGGGTTCATTGCCGAACTGACCAATGACCTGACTACGGTGATCCGTACCACCTATCTCGGTACTCCTGCCTACGATGCGATTTACGGTCTTAAATTCGACAGGCTTGGATACCCTTATGTGATGGGTATCACGGAAGGCACCTGGACACCGGTCAATGCCACTTACCAGGGACCGGCCGGTTCCAAGCAATTTATTGCCAAAATGCAACCCGATTTATCGGACTATGTGTACACGACGATCTACGGAACCGCCTCGCAATATCCCAATATTTCACCGGTGGCCTTCCTGGTGGATCGCTGTGAAAACGTGTACGTGTCCGGCTGGGGTTCCAATTATGGCGCCGGTCTCGACAACGATTTTAAGATGGCGGGTGTGCTTGGCATGCCGCTCACACCCGATGCTATCAAATCGAGTACAGATAACCGGGACTTTTATTTTATCGTGATAAAAAAGGACGCTACCCAGTTACTCTATGGCTCGTATTTCGGGCAGGGGGGTGGCCTGGGAGAACATGTGGACGGGGGCACCAGTCGTTTTGACGACCAGGGCGTTATTTATATGGCCATCTGTGCTAATTGCGAGGGAAATAATGTCCCGGGCGTGCCCATAACGGTTCCCTATCTTACGACCCCGGGCGTGGTATCGCCTACCAACGGCACCAATGGCAATGGTTGTAATCTCGGCGCGTTGAAGATCGCTTTCAATTTTGCCGGGGTAGGAGCGGGGGTACGCGCTTCTATCAACGCGGTGTTCGATACCTCGGGTTGCGTGCCGCTTACGGTAAATTTCAAGGACACGGTGCGCACCGCTGTCAGTTATGAATGGGACTTCGGCGATGGCACCCCTATATTGAAGACCACAGCTTTCAATTTAACCCATACCTACACCGCCATCGGCGATTATAAGGTCTTGCTGGTGGGCATCGATTCCACCACCTGCAATATGCGTGATACCTCCTATACGACCATCCGCGTTCGCAACGATGAAGCGTATCTTGCATTTAATTATACCAAACTGGCTCCCTGTGAAAGTCTTTCCTACCAGTTTGCCAATACGTCCACGCATTCACCTACGGCCAAGGATTTTACTCCTCAATCCTTTACCTGGGATTTTGGCGATGGCACCCGTGTAGCGCCGGGACCCGATACCATTGTGCATTCGTATGCTGCCGCGGGCACCTACATCGTACGACTTCTGCTGACAGATACCAATTATTGCAATGCTCCCGATGCCGATACTATTTCCCTCCGGGTCTCACCCCTGGTCAAAGCCCAGTTCGAAACACCGGCCAATGGCTGCGTGCCCTACAATGCCGGGTTTAACAATACCTCGCTGGCGGGGCAGAGCTTCACCTGGAACTTTGGCGATGGGACTACGTCTACGTCCATTAATCCCACGCACTTATATACAATTCCGGGCACCTATACGATTTCACTGGTGGCGGTGGATACCACCACCTGTAATAAGATTGACAGCACGTCCATGACCATTACATTGCGAACCAAACCAACGGGCGGGTTTACGTATTCGCCGCTGACGCCGCAACAGAATTTCCCTTATACTTTTAGTAACACTTCATCGGACGATGCTATCCGGTTTGAATGGAGCTATGGCGACGGCGATACACTGGTGACTACCAGCCGCGACGATGTGCAGCACCAGTACAATAAAACCGGCACCTTCAACGCCTGCCTCTATGCCACCAATGAAGCGGGTTGTATCGACACCGTGTGCGCCCCGCTGCAAAATATCATCGTGCCGCGGCTGGATGTACCGAATGCATTCACCCCGCTCGGAAACTCAAGCAATAACATCATTTATATAAGAGGCTTTGGCATCGGTAAAATAAACTGGCGTATTTATAACCGGTTTGGTAATCTTGTATTTTCCACCTCCGACCGCAACCAGGGATGGGATGGTAAGTACAATGGGGTAGTCCAGCCGATAGATGTGTACGCCTACACCCTGGAAGTGGAATTTACTGATGGCACAAGGACAACCAAGAAGGGAGATATTACGTTATTGAGATAAGGGAGAGTCAACCGTCAACTGAGCCCCGGAGCGGCATGCAACCTGTGGAAAACCTCTAATGGCCTTATAAAACATTCTGTCATGAAACCGAGAGGTTCCATCCGACCAATAAAAAATAAAATATGAACGGATGAAAAGAG
>DASYCT010000300.1:0-9497 GCA_036500065.1 Chitinophagaceae bacterium
AATGGTAATCGTGCAACTGCCCGCGGTGCTGGCGAAGACGCGCCCGTCGGGGATTCCGAAATTGCAGATTCCCAGATCGCTCGAAGTGTAGTTGGTGCCCCGCGTCGTGCTGGTGAGATCGATGGTACGGTTATCGATCAGGTGTCCGGTGACGGTCAACTGCACGCTGGCCAGATTGGTCAACGAGTTTACGATCATCGTGAAGCTGGCCGGAGACACGGTCACGCTATCCATGGCCGCGGCCAGGTTCAGACTGGCGGCGTTCGTGGGATCGCTGCCGGTACGGACTTCGGTGTAATCCCAGACGCCGTCGTTATCGGTGTCGGCGAGCAGCGGGTTGGTGTGGTAGCAGACGGGGGTGGCCGCAGTGGTGCAGGCGCGGCCCGTGCCGTTCACTTCGTCGCCATCGTTGATGCCGTCGCCGTCGGTATCAGGAATGGGGCAGCCATGATATTTGGCCACACCGGGAATGTTCTTGCAGGAATCCTGTTCGTCGTTGATGCCATCGTGATCGGTATCGGGGATAGGACAGCCGTTGTATTTGGCAATGCCGGGCTGCCGGGGACATAGATCCTGGTTGTCGGGTATGCCGTCTTTGTCGGTATCTTTTGGTTTGGGCACACGGGCTTCTGTTTTTGAAAGCCAGAAACCGATGCTGGCGCCCACCGCCTGGTGTTGAAACGTGCCGCTGTAGGAAGCGGTATAAAAACTGGTAAGGCCCCGGCTGAAATAACCGTTCAGTACAAAGCTCCCCAATTCAAAACCCGCACGGGCGTTAACACCCATATCCGATGTTCTGTATTGTTCAACGCCTTTGCCTACGGGCAGGTTGACAGTGGTATTGGTATAGGTACTGGTAGAATAAATTTTGCTCTGGGTACTGGTATTGCCATTATAGTAAAAACCAAAATAAGGCCCGGCGCTGATAAAAAAACTGCTTTTATGGCTGGCCGATAAAGGGAGCTTGTAGGTCAGGTAAAGGGGGATTTCAATATAGTTGATGCTAAGCGTTTTGGAATAAAAAACCGTATCGGTCAGCAGGGAATGGGCAGAATCATTGTTGATAGCGTATTTATTCCCTTTGGAGGTATAGCCGACACCCGGCTGCAGGTAAAAATTCTTTCCTAATGGGACGTCCAGCAGCACGCCGATATGCACCCCCGACGAATTGGAATAATGTTTTTTAGTAGTAGTATCCCATCCCGGAATGCTGTTTTGCTCCAAAACGGAAGAGGAATGCGGACCCCCGAAAAGGCCGAGCCGCACCTGGGACTGCGCAGCCAAAGTAACCATACTCACCAGCAATAAAAGAAATAAGCGTTTCGGTTTGTTCATATCTCGCGGATAGTGGCCATTTTAAATTGGGGTTTCCCTGCCGGATACAACGTTTAATTGAACAGATTATTATGAAAAACAGGCGCTTATTTGCACCGCTTCCCCTGTGCCTGCTTTATCCGAAAAGGCTGTCCACCCTCTCTTCCGGCGGTCGGGAAGGGGTTGAAGAGCAGCCTGGTTTTACTCATAGCCGCCTATCATCCGGGGATCGTTCGTATTTCGTCCGTATTTCCTTCGTCCCTTAAGCCGAAGAATGGGCGGCCAGCAGGCGGCTTTTTTACGGCTTAATTCAGAAGCAGTCCCGTCCGGGAGTATTCTCTGTCCCCTAAAAAGGTATAGCCTGTCCCCCTGGTGTCCGGGTCTTACAGGCACAAAAAAAGAGCCCCGCTCAGGGCGGGGCTCTTCGTATAAAAGAGATTCAGTTATTAATTGAACAGGTAGCGGATGCCAAACTGCATCTGCCAGCGGGAGAAAATACCGGTATTATTGGAATAACTGTTAACCAATGGCACCTGGTTGGCAGCATCTGAATAAGGGAAAGAGAAAGAAGGCGTTTTGCCATCTGCCTGCAATCCTTCAAACGTCAGCGGGCTGGAGGTCGTTTGAGACTTGGCGAGACCCCAGTTCTTATTCAGGAAGTTACCAGCGTTAATCAAATCAATCGAAAAGCGCAGGGTATGTTTGTCCTGGGGCGCTTTGCCGCTTTTGGTATAGAAATATACATCCTGGGTTAAATTCAAATCCAGGTGTTTAAACCAGGGGAATACAACTGCATTTGCCTGTACTACCTGGCCACGGTGTGCAGAGAGATAGTGGTCCTGGTTGATAAAGTTGTTCAGTTGATTCCAGGTTTGAGTGGCAGTTCTGGGGTCGGTAGAAGCACCGGTTCCTAATCCGCCTGAACCTGTTTTAACCAGGTTAATTTCGCTTTGGGTCCTGGGTATATAAATCAAATCATTACCGTTGTTACCATCACCATTCAGATCATTACCATAGGTGTAAGAACCTACACCGGCAGGAGCGGCTTCAAAAATAGCGCCCAGGGAGGTAGCAAAATGTTTGGCATAAGCCACCCGGTACGATGCAAAAGCAATCACACGATGCGGCTGATAGTAATCGGCATAAGCCAGGTTGTCGCCATTGGGGTCAGCATTGCCCACGGAGCGACCGCTCCACAAAGTAGAAGCAGTGCTGCCGCCTGTTGCCACGTTTTTGGCCTGGCTATAGGTGTAAGCAGCGCTTACAGACAGGTTATTGAACGTTCTCTGTATCCTCGCTGTCAAAGTATAAGCATAGCCTTTTTTGGAATTGGCCAATAAAATGGCGCTGCTAAGGTTGGGGTTTGCCTGGGTAGAACCATAATAATATTTATTACTGTTGGCCACGGTAAGATAACGCTGCCTGTTGTCTGCCCCACCCAATGCAAAAGCATTGCTTTCATTTAAGTTAACATTGGAGAAATAAACGGCATTGATGTCTTTTGAGTAAGACGCTTCAAGTGTTACAATCCAGTTGTCAGCAATCTTTTTATCGATAGCGATGCTTGTTTTTAAAACGGTCGGGTATTTGAAATTGTCGCTGGTTACAGCCGCACCATAGCTTGTTGCGCTCTGGATCGTTGTAGGAGGTGCAGTATTTACACCGGCCGGGGGGTTTGTAATAGCGTTGGTAGTAATGGGAACATTGGTGTAATTACCGCTGGCAATTAACACACCGTTATTACCGGGCTGGTTAGCCAGCCATACAAAAGGAGGGGGGCCATTGAAAAAACCTAAGCCGCCACGAATCTGCAGGGTCCTGTCGCCCAACGCATCCCAGTTAAAGCCAACCCTGGGAGAAACCAGTATTGCATTACCCGGCGCTTTACTGATATTATAGCTGGCGCCATTTTTAAATTGCAATGCGTTGAAATAAGGGTTGTCGAGATAAATCTGTTTGTAGATGGTCTGGTCATAACGCAAACCATAGGTAAGCGTAAAGTTCTTCGTAGCTCTCCATTTATCCTGTATAAACAAACCGATTTCTGTTGAACCGGCAGAATATAATGGGAAAGGGCCACCGGGGATATTTGACCATTCCTGGAAATACTTATCAACAGCAGCACCGCCATTTGCAGCAGTATAAAAAGCCTGCAAAGAAGGGAACTGGTATCCGCCGAGGTAATTGGGGGCAAAAGCATCCGAATATTTCCGGGAGTAATCCTGTGTACCGAATGTAATTTCATGTGCACCTTCATAGATAGTGGCTACATCTGAAATCTGGTAAACATCGGTATTGATAAGGTTGCCGTATGTATAGGTTTCATAACCAAAGGAGGTTAATACCTGTGTGCCATAGGTATTGCCGGTTCCGTTTAAGATATCGATCAGGGGCAGGGTGGTTCCGGGAACACCGGGTGCACGTGGATCACGTTCTTTGGTATAACCAGCCTGGAACTTATTGGAAATTTTGTTGTTGAACCGTGAATTCAATTCCACGATAAAAATGTCGGCGTTGTTATTGATTAAATATTTACTGCCGCTGAAAGGAAGGCCATAGGTATAATTTTGGCTGGCAGGTCCTTTTATATAGCCGCTACCACTTCTGCTGGTGCTTTGTGGCTGCTCTGAAAAGGATCTTAAATAATTGTATTTAAACGTCAGGGTGTGCTTGCTGTTGATATTCCAGTCCAGCTTTATGGTTGCTTTCTTACTGTTGGTAGCAAATGAATAACCCTGGTAGGCGCCTGGGTCATAGTTATACTTGGTTTTCAGGAAAGCCGATAAAGAGTCCAGCGTGCTCGCCCCCACTTGTGATACTACGCCTGCCTGGGCAGGTTGGCTGGACGTGCTGGCGACAGCCGTATAAGCCGGGGCCGTTTGGTTTACTTCTTCATAGCTGCCGAAGAAGAATAATTTGTTCTGGATAATGGCGCCGCCGAGATAAGCACCTCTTGTGTAATAATTAAACACTGCCTTTGGCACTTTGGTATCTTCTACATTATAACCTTGTGTATTGGGCCCTTTCAGGTAGGTATAGACGGAACCGCTGAATTGGTTGGTACCGCTCTTGGTAACTGCATTGATGCCTGCACCGGTAAAGCCTCCCTGTCTTACATCATAAGGGGAAACGTTCACCTGGATCTGGTCGATGGCGTCAAGGCTGATAGGTTGTGCACCTACCTGTCCGCCGATAGTAGCCGACAGACCGAAACCATTGTTGAAGTTGGCGCCGTCCACAGTAATATTATTAAGCTGGTTACTGCGACCGCCGAAGCTGGAGCCGTTGGAGGTGGGTTCCAGTTTGGTATAATCCTGTATGGACCTGTTGATGGTCGGCAATTTCAGGATCTGGTCGTGCGTAATGATTTCCTGGCTACCGGTGTGGGCGTTGTTGAACAGCTTATTCTGCCGTCCTGCGGTAACGACTACTTCGGTAAGATCGCCGCCGGGCTTCATAACAACGTCCCCGGTATAGGTTTGCCCGAGGGTAAGCGTGATATTACTTAGCTTTTCTTCCTTATAACCAGAGTAGGTTACTTTGATTTCATAAGGACCGCCAATGCGAACGTTGGCGAAATTGTACCGGCCATCTCTACGGCTGGTGGTGGTGTAAACTGAACCGGTGGGAGTGTGGACAGCTACGACAGTAGCCCCGGCGAGTCCTGTTTTTCCATCGGAAACCGTACCCTGGATATCAGCGGTGGTTTCCTGTGCTATGCCGGTTAGTGAGCGGCACAGCATTACTAAAAGCGCAGCAAAAATAATACTGACTCTTCTCATATGCTTGGTTGTTTTTTAACGTGATGTAACTTGACTTTACCATTTTAACCTGGCCCGATGGTAAAGTAACTGGATAAGGTTGTTGCCAAATAAACGCTTGTCAGAACCTGCGTTTGACTTGCATAATCATCGGGAAAGCAATGCGTTGTTAAGTGTAAGGATAGATGGATTAAGGAAGTCCGTAACTTTTTAGGACCAGTTAAAGTAGGACAAATATTTCATTTTTAACGTTTAATTACCAAATAAATAATATTCCACATTCGGTACACCCCCTCTGGAGGTAGCTTTTGCAAATTCCCATTGTAAAGATGCTTTACAATTCCTTTCTGCTGCATGTTAAGGGCATTAACAAATTGTTACCGAGGACTTTCTACGGAAAAGCCATTGATGCATATCAAGTAATTAAACGGTCAAAGAACTAAAACTACCCAAATTCCCCGGTCACATGGTTTCCAATGCCCTGCGCAGGAAGGCAAGTCCCCTCGCCTAAAAGCTGCACAACCATTTCCCACAATCTGCGTATTTATACCAGGAGGCCTTTGTTTAAACCGAAAGCCTCCGTTAATTGTTAACTTTGCATAAAAATCGCACATGCTGGATAGTATAGAAAGCGCCATAGAAGATATTAAACAAGGCAGGCTGGTAATCGTGGTGGACGACGAAGACCGCGAAAACGAGGGAGATTTTCTTACCGCCGCGCGCAATGTGACTCCTGAAATCATCAATTTCATGAGTAAATACGGGCGGGGGCTGATTTGTGTGCCCCTGATGGAAGAGCGCTGCGACGAGCTGGAACTGGAACTGATGGTAAATAATAATACCGCTCTCCACGAAACCGCGTTTACCGTGTCGGTCGACCTGCTCGGCCACGGATGCACCACCGGCATTTCGGCCCATGACCGGGCCAAAACCGTACAGGCGTTTATCGACCACAGCACCACACCGGCTGACCTCGGACGTCCCGGGCATATTTTCCCGCTCCGGGCCAAGAAAGGAGGCGTATTGCGCCGGGCCGGGCATACGGAGGCTACTATCGACCTGGCAAGACTGGCCGGTTTTGAACCCGCCGGCGTACTGGTCGAAATCATGAATGAGGACGGCAGCATGGCCCGCCTTCCCGAATTACAGGAAATTGCCGCCCGGTTTGATTTTAAAATCGTTTCTATCAAGGACCTGATTGAATACCGCCTCAAGACCGACTCGCTGATTGAGGAAATCGTGCGGGTGGATATGCCCACCAAATTCGGGCATTTCAAACTGGTAGCCTTCAAAGAAAAAAATACCTCCAACGAACACCTGGCGCTGATAAAAGGAGAGTGGCAGAAGGGCGAGCCCGTCCTTAACCGTGTCCATTCTTCCTGCTTTACCGGCGATATCCTCGGTTCCATGCGTTGCGATTGCGGTGAGCAATTGCACAAAGCCATGCAAATGGTGGAAAAAGAAGGGAAAGGAGTCATTTTGTATATGAACCAGGAAGGCCGCGGCATCGGGCTGGTCAATAAACTCAAAGCATACAAGCTCCAGGAACAGGGCATGGACACCGTAGAGGCCAACCTGCACCTCGGGTTCCCGATGGATAAACGTGATTATGGTATCGGCGCACAGATTTTACGCTACCTGGGCATTACCCGTCTCCGCCTGCTGAGCAATAATCCCCGTAAGCGCGCCGGTCTGCTGGGCTATGGCATTGAAATAGTAGAAACCATCCCCATCGAGGCAGTGCCCAATCCCCACAACGAAAAATACCTGCAAACGAAGAAGGACAAAATGGGTCACGAGATTTTGAAATAATTAAGCATTGAAGACAGGGGATTATGAATGGGAACGACCCATTTATAGTCCCCTGTTTATTTATTGAGCGTAGTGGCCGTAGTATCGGCCCGTGGAGGCTCCTGTCTTTTTTTCCTGAACAAATCATCAAGCGAGTCAAATTCCTTACGATAGGAAATGCTGATCCCGCTGCGGCTTTGCTTGCCGATGGTGGTGCTGCCCAGTGAGCCGACATAACTGGTATTCTGGCGGTAAAAGAAATTGAGCATGAACTTCCCGTCGGGGGTTAGCTTAAGCTGCGCCGTTACATCCGGCAGGAACTGCAGGTTGTTGTTGGCGTTTGCGGCGGCTGTATTGGTAAATCCAAAATCCAGTGCGCTGCCCACGATGAAGTTAAGCCGTTCGTTGAAATAACTTTTATTGATGGAAAACGTGAGACTGGACCGGTTGAGAAAATTGTTTTGGTTGCTGATATCTGCGAGGTTGGAACTGCTGTACAACGAGGCGCTGACATTGAAATGGAACGTAGGGTCTTTCAGCAGGTTTTGAAACAGGCTGCTGAATTGTTTGGTCAATGCGTTTGAAATAACTCCTGAAATGCTGTTGACCACGATCCCCTCGAATACTTTTTGTCCTGGGTTCCAGGCGATATTACGGGTGCTCGACAGCGGCCCAAAGCTGTTAAAGACCACCAGCAGGGATACCTGTTTATTCAATTCGTTCTTGTCACGGGTAATCAGTTGCAGTACCGTGGCCGCATCAGGGTCGTTCGCCAGGGTGCTGGTGGGCGGAAGCTCAATGTCAAAATCAATGCTTGGTTTTTTAAGCGTATTGCCGATATTGGCAATTACCAGTACGTCTCCCTGGTATTGCAGTACATTAGTATTTATTACACTGGAATAAGCAGTGTTGCTGCCAAGACCCAGGTCGCTGAAACGAACCCTTTCCGCCTTGTATTCCGTGCTAACGTTGACGGTGGCGTCGTAGGGGTCGCCGTTCCATTTGAGGAAATTGCTCGCGTTTTCACGCAGGTTAAAACGGCGTTTGATGGATTGAAAGGAGAAGGTGTAATCACCTTTGGTTATGTCCAGCCGCCCGTTGAGGGTAAGATTATCCCGTGTACCCGCATGCAAATCGATAATGCCATGACCGGAAGCGCTTATCTGGTCGCCGGCCGCTTCGTCCAGTATTACATTTATTTTGGCCAGGGGATTGGCCGTCATCTTTAAATCGACGGAAAGATTACTGCCCGTCTTCTGCACTTTTTGCTGGGTCATCTCCTTGCCATATATCTTCCAGCTCAGGAAATCGGCTTCTCCCTTTACCCGGCTGTTGACCGTGGGCAGGAAGATGGTCGAGCTGTCTGTCGGTTCGGCAGCCACATCCATTTCCATGTCTTCCTGCGGACCGGTGAATCTAAAATCGGCCTTGCCGATCGCCCGGCCATAAAACTGGATATTGTCGAGCGAAGTAGTGTTCAGCAATAACATGCGGTTGGTCCGCACCCTGAAATCATAGGCCATGTCTTTAAAATTGCTGTGGTACAGCTTGCCTATTTGCACCTCGCCGGTATTGTTCAGTTCGTCTTTTATCTGGAAGCTGCCAAAGTCGATGCGGTCGTCCAGCAGCGCTACGGATGCTTTGGGAATACGGTAGGTGCATTTGGTATAATCCACCGTCAGTGTAGCGTCGGTCAGCGTAATATTGCCGAGGTATTTTAAATTATTCCCCTTGCCGACGATGCGCAAATTGCCCGATGCAAACCCATCCACATTGCTGAAGATGCCGGCCAGGTATTGCGCGAGCGGGCGAACGCTCAGGTGTTTGGGATGCATGGAGATATCGATGCCGGTACCGGTGCTGTCGCTGACATTGATAAGACCGTTCATATCAAAATTATAATTCTGGTTGTCCGACACCGCGTTTACCGTAATACGGCCCGTAGCTTTTGAATAACCGGAATTAACCTGGATTTTGCCGATAGAATCGTTGTCGAGCCGGAATTGCTCGGCCTCCGCCTGCACATCTACATTCATGTTTCCAAACGGGTCCGATACATCCACCTTACCCGTCAACAGGCCTTCCAGCCGGTTGCTTTTTACAAAAAACGGTGCGAAGTCGCCAATGTTCACTTTCTTCAGGTCGATGCCCAGGTCGGTGCCATTGCCAACTTCCGAAGGGTGGGAAGTAATCAATACCTGCTGGTCGCCGCTGTATATCTTCAGGCCTTCGGTCGTTACGATGTTCTGGCTCATCGTTAGCTCCCCCCCGTTGTCGATCGTCCATTGCTTGCCGTTGATATCGAAGGTGGAGGGGTTAAAGACAAGATTAAACCCGTTTTGCATCGTGTGTAGGGTGCCCGACACACTGGCGGAGTTGAGCGTCTGGTTGGCGCTGGTGGTCACTAAAATCCTGGAGACATCATTGCCTGCCCGGATGTTGATATGGGTGCCGGGGAAATGCAGGCTGTCATTGACAAACACATCGCCTATATTGGTGGCCAGCGCCAGCGAATCGATGGTGCCCCGGCCCTGCAGGTTTACGTTATAAAAGGAAATATCGCGGTAGCTGAATTGCGGTACATCCGCATCCAGGTCAAATAAATTCTCTTTTGTATTGATACGCCCGCTT
>DASYCT010000301.1:0-3886 GCA_036500065.1 Chitinophagaceae bacterium
GTCGTCTTATTGTTTGTCATTCCGTTTGCGGCCGGCTTGTTTTATCAGGTTCACGATCAAGCCAACGATTACCAGCAAAGGTAATGCGCAACTGAATAACGGGAAAGAAAGCTTTACCCGCTTGTCCAGCAGGACGCCTGCCCATACAGCGAGGCCGAGGCTGACAAATATCTGGGATGCCAGCCCGGCATAGCGCCATATATCTTTATTGTTATTGGACGGCGAGGACATTCTTTTCTATCGGCAAGCCCTGCTTTTTTTCTACCGGTTCTCTCCTGGGTTCCGCCAGCATGTGGCACTCCCCGTTGAACGAAGCGGTAGGCTCTACCTGCAGCTTGCCGGCCTGGATATTGCCGTTTACCAGGCTGGTGCCCTTCAACTGCAGCAATTCCTTTACTTTGATGGTGCCGGTTACCTTGCCAAGAATATCGGCCTGCTGACCCTGGATATCACCTTCCACCGCGCCATTGGCGCCGATGATTACTTTGGCGGTGCTGATGATATTGCCGATAAGGGTGCCGTCGATGCGAAGGTCGGAGTTGGATGTAATATCCCCCTTCAGCGTAGTGCCGGCGCTGATAAGGCTGGCAGAATTGGTACTCCCTCCTGTTTCAGGAGAGAATTCGGATTTGGATTTTCCATTAAACATAGTATCAGATTTTAGTCGTTTATCTTTTCAGGCGTGGGGAGCTTCAGCGCCGTCGTGTCCAGCTTTACCGATGCATCTCCCCCTAAAACGCCTTTAAGGCCTTGCAGGTATTGGTCCTTGTACCTTACTGCCTGCTCTAACGAATCAGTACGTATTTTTAGTTCGCGGAGCTCCCGGGTATTATTCACATCCCCGAAACCCGGTATGTACAATTTCAACGGCGTAAATACGATAATGGCCACCGTCAGGCCCGTGAGTACTACAAATATTGTGCTCAATAATACGTAAACGCTCAGGCGGGACAATTTAAACGTAACCACTTCCTCGTAGGTGTCATCATTCATGATTACCAGCCGGTAGCGGTTGCGCAGCCGTTTCAGCGTGGTATCTGCATCAAACAGTTTTGCCATAATAGGGCATTCTTTATTTTTTGGCAGGCCGTTGGGGGCCTAACAGGTTCATTTTTAATTGTTTTCCGCCCCCTAGGGACGTTTCATGATTGAATTAACCCATCAAACGTTCCTACCGGAACGATTATGATGCGGCATCCATCATTTCTACCCAGCAGTTGTCCCGATGGGACAAAGACAGCTCGCCGGGGGCACATTAAAGTTAACCCAAAACGCCTGAACAGCCGGTTAATTTTATCGGCCGAATAATTGCCGTAGTTTTGAAATAAATTTCTTGAAAATCAGTTATTAAGAATTCAGTTTGAGGTGTACATGGACAAGAACCTGAACAGGATATTGGTTTTTTTTCTTCTTCTTACCACTACGGCGACCGTGCATGCACAGGTGAGCGGGCTCCCCTATGAGCTAAAAAAGCCCCGGAAATTCGAAAACCGCAGGCTCGCTTCCGAAAAAACAGGCGAAAAAAAGTTCACCGTTCCCCGCAAGTTCATGCAAAGCATGATCACCCACTACAATTTCTATTTCAACGCCAACGAAAAAATAAAAATGGTCCTCGCCCGGGCCAAGGATGGTCATAAGGACGATTATACCAAACTCCTCTCCTTTTACAATTACAGCCTGGAGGAGACGGCGCGTTTTAAGGGCGACCTTGACTCGGTGATCTATAAATCCACCGCGGGCATCCTGCTGCACGATTTGCGCAATGCCTGGATCGACAACCTCTATCTTTTGATTGGCCGGGCTTATTTTCTTCGCAACAAGCTGGATTCGGCCTATGCCACTTTCCAATATGTCAATTTTGCCTTTGCTCCCAAGGAATCCGATGGCTACGACAAACTCATCGGCAGCAATTCCAACGAAGGCGCTTTTGCGGTGTCCACCAGTGAAAAAGAAAACATTGCCAAGAAGTTGCTTTCCGATCCTCCGAGCCGCAACGACGCACTGGTATGGCAGGTAAAGACCTACCTGGCCGGCGACGAGATGCCGGAAGCCGCGGGGCTGATACAAACGCTGAAGCACGACCAGTTGTTTCCACCAAGATTGAGAACGGATCTCAATGAAGTGCAGGCCCTGTACTTCTATAAACAGGGCATGTACGACAGCGCCGCGCTGTACCTGCAACGTGCGTTGCCCAATGCCGCCAATTCGCAGGAGCGGGCAAGATGGGAATACCTGATCGCCCAGTTATACGAAAGAACCGGCAACAGGGCGGCAGCGGAAATGTTTTACACAAAGGCGCAGAAAAGGACCGTCGACCCCATTCTCGAAGTATATGCTTTGCTGAATGCCATCCGCCAGGAAGGCGGCAATGAAGATAAAAGCATTCAAAACGCCATCGACGGGCTGGTAAAGATGGCGCACCGCGATAAATACGTCGATTACCGCGATATTATTTATTACACCGCGGCTACCATGGAAAGCGACCGGAAGAATATTGCCGGGGCAAAATCATTCCTGGGTAAAAGCATTAAATACAGCACCAACAACCCGAGGCAAAAAAGCAAGTCGTTCCTGGCGCTGGCCGACATCTCGTTTGCCCAAAAAGATTTTGTAAGCGCCAAGCGTTTTTATGATAGTGTGGAGACCAGCACCATAGACCCCGACGCGCTCGCTGCATTTAAAGCCCGCAAGCAGACCCTGACGGACATTACCCGCCAGCAGGAAATCATTGATCGCCAGGACAGCCTGCAGCGGCTGGCCGCTATGCCGCTGGCCGAACGGGAAGCCTATGTAAAGAAACTGTCCCGGCAGTTGCGCCGCGCCCAGGGGTTGAAAGAGGAAGATGTCAGCTTTGGCAATACCAATCCTGCGATCGGTGGGTTTAATAATAATAGCGGCCCGACCGATCTGTTCAGCAACAGCAGCGCCAGCACCGACTGGTACTTTACCAACGATGCGCTGAAATCGAAGGGATACACGGATTTTAAAACGCGCTGGGGCAGCCGTCCCAACGTAGACAACTGGCAGCGCAGCGCCGCCGTGCAGAACCAAATGCCCGGCAATAGAGCGGGGATCGATGGAAGCACCACCACCAATTTGCCGATAGGCATGGCAGAGCCGTTGAGCTATGCCAGCCTGATGAAAAATATACCGGTGGCCCCCGAAAAGCTGAAGATTTCCAACGATTCGGTCATGAATGCCGAATTCGCACAGGGCAGGGCCTTGCAGGACGGGCTGGAAGATTATCTTTCCGCCATCGACGTCTACGAAAAGCTGTTGCAACGCTTCCCCGGCACACCGCTAGAAGAACAAACCCTGTTCAACCTGTATTATTGTTACCGGCAAACCGGTAACCAGCCGAAGATGGATGAAATAAAGACACGGATGAGCCAGCACTTTGCTACCGGCAAGCTGACTGCCCGCGTCAACAATCCCGAAGCATCCACCGACAGCCTGCACAAGAAAAGCAGCGAGCAATCGTACGATCAAATCTACAACCTGTTTATAGAAGGCAAATTCGACGAGGCCCTTGCCCGGAAACATGATGCCGACAGCCTCTACGGCAATCATTACTGGACCCCCCAGCTGTTGTACATAGAAGCCGTGTACCATATACAGCAGCGCGATGATTCCACCGCCATCAAATCGCTCAACCATATCGTGTCCCTTTATCCCGGTTCGCCTATGGCAGATCGTGCGAAGAAGCTGGTGGAAGTGCTGGGCCGGCGCAGGCAGATAGAAGATTATCTCACCAACCTGAAGATAGAACGCTCACCCGAAGACTCCACCGCGGTCACCATTGCCAACGCCCCCACCCGGCAGCAGGTTGGCACACCGCTGCGGCAGGATTCGGCTACGGTGGGCACCGTCAAACCCGCCGTCACTT
>DASYCT010000302.1:0-11480 GCA_036500065.1 Chitinophagaceae bacterium
CTTTTCTCCCAGCTCCAGTTCGAGGAAAGAAGCCGTTTCATATACCTGCCAGAGATATAATTGCTTTGGCGTTTCCTCCATTACCTCGGGAAGCATTTCGGGCAATAAACCATTCCAGCAGGCGGCCTGTAACTGGTCGACCGGTGATAAGGGATTCGGGTTACCAAAATCATCCTTTTCACAGCACTGCCTGGCGGCGAAACTGGTACCGGTGAGCAGCAATATTTCGAGTTGAGTAGAATTTGTTTCCATATAAAAATGTTTAAAAAAGGTTCACTTATTGGACGCCAAACAAGAACAAAAGCAACAAGCCGAATCCTAAAAATTGTGTTAATAAGAGATAGTACTAATTTTACCGCATGGAACCCATAATAACCATTCATCGAACCCGTTACGATGATCCCGCGTTTAAATCACTGACCCGCGAACTGGATGCCGACCTGCGCGCAAGGTACCTGACAGAACAGGACAAATTCGACCCCCTCAACAAGATGGATGAGTCGGTAAAAGTGGTGCTGGCCTGCAACGGCCCCACTCCTATCGGCTGCGGCGCTCTGCGCCCGCTGGAAGAAGAAAAAACGATCGAATTAAAACGCATGTACGTACAGCCCGCCTTCCGCGGACGGGGCATCAGCCGCCGCGTAATGGAGGAACTCGAACAATGGGCGGCAGAAGCCGGTTATCACTTTATCCGGCTGGAAACAGGCAATAAACAACCCGAAGCCATCGGGCTCTACACCCGCCACGGCTACCAGCTCATCCCCGCCTATGGCGTTTACAGGCATATCGACACGTCCATCTGTATGGAAAAGAAATTGGTAACGCGGTCATGAGGATTATTTGCGTTTCTTTGTCACAGCTAAAAAGACAACACCGCGCATGCGTTATTACATTATAGCAGGGGAAGCATCGGGCGATCTGCACGGCAGCAATCTTATCAAAGAATTAAAGAAACGTGACCGCACGGCGACCCTCCGTTGCTGGGGCGGCGACCTCATGCAACAGGCCGGCGCCGAACTCGTAAAACATTACCGCGAACTGGCATTTATGGGTTTTACGGAAGTGATAAAAAACCTCCCGACCATTCTCGGCAATCTCCGGTTTTGCAAGGAAGATATTCTTCTCTTCAAACCGGACGCACTCATACTTATCGATTACCCGGGCTTCAATCTCCGCATTGCCGAATGGGCCAAACAACAAGGCTTCACCATCATCTATTATATATCGCCGCAGGTATGGGCCTGGAAAGAAGGCCGCGTGCGCAAGATGAAACAGCATATCGACAAAATGCTGGTGATACTTCCCTTTGAAAAAGACTATTTCCGCGATAAATGGAATTGGGAAGTAGAATACGTGGGGCATCCCCTGGTGGAAGTGATAGACGACTTCAAGATGCAACGCTCGCAGTTCAATGGCCGCAAACCTCCCGTACCCCTGCCGGGAGTTGAACCCCGCATCACCAGCAATGAAATAGCGGGCAATGAAACTGCCGCCGCACTCAACACCCGCCAGCCCACCATCGCCCTGCTGCCCGGCAGCAGGAAACAGGAAATACTAAAAAAACTGCCCATCATGCTGGAACTGACCCGCCAGTTTCCCGCCTACCAGTTTGTAGTGGCCAAAGCCCCCGGGCTGGAAGACGGTTTTTATGAACCCCTGCTGCAACCCTATAACAATGTATCCTCCGTACGCAATCAAACCTATGCACTGCTCTCCCAATCCGTAGCAGCCCTGGTCACTTCGGGCACCGCCACTCTCGAAACGGCGCTTTTTGGCGTACCCGAAATCGTGTGTTACAAAGGCGGTAATATCTCCTACCAGATCGCCAAACGGCTGATAAAAGTAAAATACATCTGCCTCGTCAACCTTATTATGGATAAACCGGTGGTAAAGGAACTCATACAGGATGAACTGACCACGGAGAACCTTAAAAGGGAATTAACCGGGCTATTGACCGATCCCGAAAGAAAAGCGGCGCTGGCCGCCGATTACCAGGCATTAAAACAATTGCTCAGCCTCGGCGGCAATGCTTCCGGCAACGCCGCGGAAAGCATCACCCGTTTCCTGTCCGCCCGTCAGTGATGACGGAGAAACAGCACTTTGACAATAATGATGATAATAGCCACCACGAACATCAGGAGGGAGATCCGGTTGATGCCGTGCATATAACTCAGCCACCGCGTGGAAGGCGCATTGGGGTCTTTCTTCTTTATGTATAGATATTCGGCCAGTTGTCGTAGAATCCCCATAACAGCATAGAAGTTTAAACGGCAAAGGTAGGGAATACGGAAGTTTACCCCACCAATTGTGCAGCTTTTAAGGCAAAAGCAACCCCTTTTAACTATTTGCTGTATAGATTAGGGGGAAATAATTTATTTTACCACTATAAACGACCGATTGGCGAACACTTGAAGCATATCTTAAAAAATACCCTGGCCATTCTTACTCCCAAAGAACGGCGAAGACTGGGCATGCTCATCATACTGGATATTTGTATCAGCATCGCCGATATTCTTTTCCTGGCCTTATTACTATTCATTATTCATTTTTATACGGAACCTGCCGGCAGCGTGAAAACCCCTTTCCTGCTTTCATGGCTGAGCGGCTACAACTCCGTGCTGCCCATCCTTGTCTTCTTTCTTCTTTTCAGTGCAAAAAACCTTGCCGGCTTCCTGTCCTATCGAGCCCAATGCAGGTATCTCTGCATAGTAGCTTCCCGTATCTCTGAACATAAATTATCGGCGTATCTCGAAGGCCCTTACACCGGCTATATCAACGTAGATTCATCCGTGAACGTACGGGAGATAAGCCATGACCCGAGCGAATTTGCACAGCATGTACTCGGCGGCATCCAGCAAATCATCACCCAGTCCGTACTGATATTACTGTCCATCATCGCCATTGTTTTTTTCAATGCAAAGCTTTTTCTCCTGCTTTTTGTCATCCTGCTGCCTCCCGTCTTTGCCGTTTTTTATTTTGTAAAAGCAAAAAGACGTTCCGTAAAAAATGATGCAAAGACAAGCAGTGAAAAATCCCTGCAACACCTGCAGGAAGCCCTTACCGGTTTTATTGAAAGCAATATCTACCGGAAAAACGATGTTTTTCTCGACCGGTATATGACCCGGCAGAAAGAATTCAACAACTATATCTCCAACCAGTTGATCGTACAGGGTATACCCTCCCGCATGATTGAAATATTTGCCTTGCTGGGCGTGGTCATACTGATAATGATCAACCGCTGGTCGGGAACAACCGATAGCTCCGCCGTCATCACCATCGGCGTGTTTATGGCCGCCGCCTATAAGATCATACCGGGCATTGTCAAGATATTAAGCATCGGCGGACAGATAAATACCTATTCCTTTACGGTAGCCAACCTCGTACAGGACAGTTCCCTGCAGCCCCCAAAACAGGAAACAGTCCCTGTAAGCGCTCTCCGGTCGGTCCGGTTCAGCAATGTCCGCTTTTTCTATGGCAGCCGGCTCGTGCTGGACAAACTGGATATGTCCCTTGCGCCCGGCGACTTCCTCGGCATATCCGGTGATTCGGGAAAAGGCAAGACGACTATTTTAAACCTGCTGCTCGGCTTTCTCACCCCCGATGCGGGAGAAATAAGCATGAATGATACCGTTTGCGATACGCAGCAACGGCAACAGTACTGGCAGCGTATCGCTTACGTAAAGCAACAGCCGTTCCTCCTGCACGATACCATCCTGAACAATATCACGTTGGACGGGAAGCCCGGCGACGAACAAAAATTACAGGAAGCAATCAAACAGTCCGGCCTCACCGCCCTGGTCGACAGCTTTCCCGAAAAATGGAATAAACTAATCGCCGAAAACGGTAAAAACATCAGCGGCGGACAGAAACAGCGCATCGCCATCGCAAGGGCCTTGTATAAAGAAGCCGATCTTATCCTGCTGGATGAGCCCTTTAATGAACTGGACGAAGCCTCCGAATCTTCGTTGTTATCGCTTTTCCGTGACCTGGCGCAATCGGGAAAAACAATCGTCCTGATTACCCACAACAGGCAAAGCCTTTCTTCCTGTACTAAAATCCTTTCGCTAGATGGAGAGCCGTCCTGACACATTGGTAGTGCTCACGCCCGCCTTTCCACGGGATGAATCGGATTCCACCTGGGTACCGTCACAGCAATTATTTGTAAAAACATTAAAAGCCAGCTTCCCACAGCTAAAGGTAGTCGTGCTCAGTTTTTTTTACCCCGATCATACTTCCACCTATTTCTGGAACGATGCCGAAGTGATCGCTTTCGACGGGATGCGCCGGCGGAAACTGCAACGCATATTGCTGTGGAAAGACACCTGGAAAAAGCTGAAAGCACTGCACCGGGAAAATAACATACAGGGCATCTTCAGCTTCTGGTGCGGCGAATGCGCCTTAATCGGCTCCTGGTTCGGCAGGCGCTATCATATCCGGCATCGCTGCTGGATATGCGGGCAGGATGCAAGAAAAACGAATAAGCTGGTGAAGTTTATCCGGCCCCGGCCGGTTGAACTGGTGGCCATGTCGGCATTCCTCGCCGATGAATTTTACCGCAACCACGGCATACGACCACAATACATTATACACAATGCCATCGATCCGCAGCTTTTTCCACCCGCCCCGGCAGAAAGGGATATTGATATACTCGGTGTTGGTTCATTAATGCCCCTGAAACGATATGAGCTGTTGGTGGAAGCCGTTCACGCGCTGCAGCAATCCCTTCCCGCTATCAGGGTCATCCACTGCGGGGAAGGAGAAGACAGGGAAAAGCTGCAGGCATTGATAGCCCGCTATCAACTGGAAAACAATCTTTCATTAACCGGTAAGCAATCGCACCCGGACATCTTACAGTTAATGCAGCGAACCAAAGTATTGCTGCATCCTTCTTCTTACGAGGGCTTCAGCACCGTTTGCCTTGAAGCCTTATACGCCGGCGCTCATGTCGTCAGCTTCTGCGACCCGGTAGAACCCCATACCCCCCACTGGCATATCGTAACCACCCTTGAAGAGATGACCCGGAAAACGCTGGAACTTCTTCAGAATACCGGTACGGAATATACGCCCGTACTCCTGCATTCAATGGATAAAACGGTGCAATCTGTCATGCAGTTGTTTGAACGCTAACCGGCGGCCGCCGGTTTACGCATAGTTTACCGGGAATGATGCCAACGGGTCGTATTGCCGGATTTGTTCCAGCAGGCCGGGCAGATCGCCCTGTACGTATTTGACTCTTCCCTTTACAAATACTTTGGAGAAACCTTCCGGAAGCAACCCCGCACGAACCAGTTGGTCGTACGCCACAGCATCAAACAACCGGATAGTTCCCTTATGAAGCAGCAGCAATATATTTTCCGGGTTGATGGCATAAAAAGCATCCCATCCCGTAACGCCGGCGGCCCGTTCCGCCACCACTATATCCGCCTGTTGACCCGCTTCGATACTACCGCTATGCTTTAACCGCCATATAGCCGCCGCATTGAGCGTAAGCATGTCAAATAATTCCGTATCGCTTGCCATTTGCTGTTTCCTCGCCAGTCGCAGATGTTCCCATATATTCCATGAAGCCGTCAGGGTAGAGTCCGTGCCGAAAAGCATAGTGGTTGCATGCTTCAGCCGGTCGATCGGGGCCGTTTTGTTTAATAGAAAATAATTGGAAGCAGGGCACCATACCAGCGAACGGAAAGCAGCCGCCTGCTTTTCATTCATCGCCACTCCATGGATGCCGGTAAGCTTCCGCCTGAAAATATTCCAGCGGAGCAGGCTGTTGATCTCCGCAACTGCATCGGGAGCTGTTCCCTCGCCGATATGTATGACAACCGGGCCGTGTTTGCCAAATGGGTTGATAAGTTTCCATCGCCAGCCCTTTTCACCCGAGACGGAATGATAAGAATCGGTCGCTTCGTTTATTGATATAATATCCTCCTCCATCCCCGTTTTTGCCCCATGGTGCACCACGGTAGTAATACCGCTTAACAGGTTTTTATAAACGCCCCAGCGACTGCGGAGCTGCCGGGGCACCGCCAGCACGCGGTCTATACTATCCTTGTTCTGCAGGTGAATATCGGTTCCCCATTCCTTATAGCTTTTGTAAACCCCGTTTCCCAACTGCGGGAACAGGTTGAAGTCAAGATGATCGTGGGAATTGACCAGCCCGGGAAAAGCAAGCGCGTTGTTAAAAGACAGTTCACCATCATCCGGCATCGCAGGCGGGTATATTTCCATATCCTCTACGAGGATAATACTACCCTTTTCAATATGAATCCGCTTCAACCCGTTTTGTCCGGCAATACTAAGATTGGATAGCTGCATATTTTTATTTTACCCGGTACACCGGCCTGATAAAACCCAAATAAGATACCAACTTAACCAGTTTCTTTTTCCACCAGCTTCGTTCCCTGAACTCCCAGCCGTTGGAACCCGACACGCCACTGAATTCAGGCGCTACCGGGAAACACTTTACCCTTGCTCCCGACCGGGCCAGCGCATCATGGTAGGCATGCTCCAGGAAATATACGTCACGTTCCCGGACTTCTTTATAAACCGCCAACAGGTTATCCCTGAAAAAAGCCGTGCCGGTATAATAGACCCGGATGTCCACGCAGGGCCTCGCCGCCTTTGGCACCAGCCAACGGGGACGGAGCAGCGAAACCGGCATAAAATAGTTCACTCCGTGATCGCTTTGCTGCAACAGCTCGTCGATATTCACCAGTTTCAACCGCCCCGTTACTTTCAGGAAGTCTTCCGCCCGCCGGATAAGAATACTGTTGGAAAAGATATATTCCATGATTTCACCTTCGCCATATCCCTTCCCGTACAATCCTACCAGTTCGTTGTCGCCGGTAAAAGACAATAATTCCAGTTGCTTGTTACAGGACCCGGCCAGTTCATACAACGATTCAGGATAATGGTAGCCCGAGTTGTCACAAACGATAATCTTTGTCAACGGGCTATCGCGGATAAAAAACGTTATCGAATCCATATACTGCGATGCCCGTTGCTGTGGATCGGACAGAACAGTATAGGGAGCGTTCACATAAACGCTCGACGTAATGACCAGTGCACATTTATCCGGTTCCATCATATCAATTAATTACCAGTCCCGCAGGTTTATTTTTTCGAATCAGCGCCATGGCGTGCTCCAACACCAGTTCAGGCGTGTACCGCACCAGGCAACGCATATCGCCCATCCTGCAAACGGATTCCATGCAATTACCGCAGGGCAGATCGGATGAATCGAGGAAGGCGCTATGCCCCCCCAACGGTCTCGACCAAAAGCTCTTTGTACTGCCAAACAATACCATCGTCGGTATTCCCGAAACCCATGCCATGTGCATCAGGCCCGAATCCTCCGATAATACCATCGAGGCAAGTTGTATCACCGCAAACGCATCCAGCGGCGTCGTCTGGTTGACCAGGTTCAACAGACGATCCCCAAGTTCATCTTTCAACAGGGCAGCCTTTTGTTCGATAAGTGAAGTGCCGAGCACCACGAACCGCGTGTCCGGGAATTGCCCGAGCCACAAGCGGGCGAACTGTACATAATTCTGAATAGCCCAGTTCCTTGTCTCCACAAAACCCGCCGGGTTCAGTATCACTAACGGATCAGTACCATTCCATCCGTTGTTTTTTAAAATAGTATGTCCCCTGTTCTCATCCTTCAGCCGGAAACGATGGTCCATGCGGATAGGCCCCAGGCCCACCGCTTCAATCGTCAGGCGGGTCCTTTCCCCGGCGGCTACCGGCGAAAACCGGTCAAATACCGACCAGGCAGCCGGGTGACAGGTTTTTCGCGCTATTTCGCTGATGATATTATTCTGCAAATCGATGACCATATCATATCGGCGCATGAACAATTTCGGCATCAGCAACAGCGCGCTTACTACTATTTTCTTAAAATTTCTTCCGCCACCGATAGAATATACCTTATCAAAAAGATAAATATTCCCCGGTATGGGATCTACTTCTTTCCGTGTAAGCAGGTCGATCGTGGTAGTCGCAGGAAGCTGCTGCCGCAATGCCTGCACGTAGGGAAGCGTGATGACCATATCCCCCATCGCCTGTAAACGAATGATCAGCACCCGTTTCGGAGGCTCCTTCTTTGTCCATGGTTTTGCAGGAATATTCATTGAACCCCCTTTTGTTTTTTGTTGGCCGCCCGTCGATAGGGATTCCTGCCAAAAGCTATTTTCCCCATTGATTTCAACGACGGCCAAAACATACTACTGTCCCATACGAGAATAAAGTTGAGTAAGTTTCCTGTGAGTGACCATAAAAGCCAGCCCTTTTTAGGCTGCTGCCATTTCTTTTTCGTCCCGATAAAATAATCGAGCGCCAACACTCTCCGGGAATATTGCAACGGCCGCTTCAGCCGGTTCAGCGGTTCGCGGTGATGATACACAAAGGCATGGTTGACGATATGGATGCCCTCGGAAGGAAAACCCGCCGCCACCCCGTAATTATCGCCCATGCCATGCCGGTCGAGCACTTCATCAAAAGGCGATTGCAGCAGCCAGTCCTTTCTTACCAGCGATGCCCCCAGGCTGTAGACAGGGGTGATAAACCAATCGCCGGAAAAATCGGTCAGCACCGGCCAGCCCGCTTTCGAAATATGATTGCCCTTTTGGCGGTAATGGTTTTTTATTTTCCGGAACAGCCAGTTGTTGTTCCTGCAATCGATCGACCCCCATATACCCAGTTGAAAAATATATTTCCACAGCAGTTCCTTCGCTGAGCGGACGGGATACTGGGCGGTCCATCCTGTTTTCTCCTGTTGAAGAAAAAGACCCGACAGCGCGCCCGCTTCCGGGTGTTGACGACTATGCGCCGCCAGTTCCTGCAGGTAAGCCGGGGGCATTTCAATATCATCGTCGCAAAGGAATATCCACGATGCCCGGGCAATTCCTATGCCCGTATTGCGTTGCACGCAAACCGATTTTTCCGATGTCTTATAGAGAATAAACAGGTTGTTAAAACCTTCATAATCCGCAGGCGCCAGCCTGTCCTCCCCCGAATCGACAATAATCACTTCCAGCAGCGGACAGGACGATCGATCCAGGTTGCCCAGCAGGGAAAGCAGGCGTGCTTTGCGGTTGCAGGTTGGAATAACCACGCTGATGTCCATCTGTCCTGTTTTTTGGTTCCAGCCTGTAAATATAGAGATCATTTAAGTGGTTTATATGCACCCCCGTCGAAGAATAAAATAAGTAGCCCGGCAGGCAACCTTCCCCCGTTTTATTCCGTTTATAGAACAGGGCCCTTCAATCAGGAAGGCTGCTCAATTTATACATGAATCGTTCACCTATTTCCCGGGATATGAATAAGATGTACAATATCCTGTTTTCTCATTCCTATTTTCTACGCTTCGATCCCAAGCAATGGGCTACAGGTCAGCCTTATGCACCGCTTGGCACGCTCTATGCCGCCGCGCTGATGAGAGAAAATGGTTACCGGGTATCTTTGTTTGACACGATGTTTGCCCACCAGGCCGATGAGGCCATTGCCCATATCGATAAAGAGAAACCCGATTTTTTTGTACTATACGACGATGGGTTCAACTACCTCACCAAAATGTGCCTTACCAATATGCGGGAAGCCGCTTTCCGCATGTGTAAGCTGGCCCGCGAAAGGGGTTGCACGGTGATAGTATCCGGTTCGGACTCCACCGATCATTATGCGCAGTACCTCGGCGAAGGCGCCGATTTTGTAATGATAGGAGAAGCCGAACAAACCCTGCTGGAACTGGTCGATGTCCTTCGGACAGGGAGCAGTAATTTTCAAAAGATACAGGGACTGGCCTACCTCGAAAAAGGCAGACCCGTTAAGACAGCAGCACGATCGGTCATGAGGGAACTGGATGCCCTGCCCTTCCCCGCATGGGACCTCGTAGATATAAATCCCTACCGGCAGATGTGGCTCAAACACAAAGGCTATTTTTCCATGAATATGGGCACTACCCGGGGCTGCCCGTTTAAATGCAACTGGTGCGCCAAACCGATATACGGCAATCGCTACAACTCCCGCTCGCCTGAAAACGTGGTAAGAGAATTAAAACAGTTGCACGACCGGTACCACTTTGATCATATCTGGTTCTGCGACGATATCTTTGGCCTGAAACCCGGTTGGGTGGCTGCTTTTGCCGACCTGCTGGAAAAAGAGAGTTTCCGTTTTAAATTCAAGATACAGTCAAGGGCCGACCTGCTGGTACAGGAAAACTATGTGCGCGCCCTCGCCCGCGCCGGTTGTGAAAATGTATGGATGGGTGCTGAAAGCGGTTCACAGAAGATACTCGATGCAATGGACAAGGGAATCACCATTCCCCAGATCTACGAAGCTACCCGCCTGCTCCGGGAACATGGCATCCGCCCCGCCTTCTTCATACAATTCGGCTATCCCGGTGAAACCCGGGAAGACATTGAATCGACCATCGGGATGATCAACGAATTACTACCCTCCGAAATGGGCATATCGGTGTCCTACCCCCTGCCGGGCACTGTTTTTTATGAGAAGGTAAAAACCGAATTAAAGGAAAAAGCCAATTGGACCGATTCGGACGAGCTGCTCGTGATGTTCAGGAATAATTATTCGCCCCGTTTCTATAAACAGTTGCACCGGTACGTACACAAAAGCTACCGGAAACACATGGCGCTTGAAAAAGTAAAACAATTGTTTTCACATCCCGGTACGGCCACACCGGCAGGTATTAAAAAAGCAGCTTCCATTGCCTGGTACTTCCCCGCTGCTTTTTTCGCCCGGCGGAAACTATCCGTACTCGAAAAAACACCCACGCCTTGAAATCCCCTGCCAGCACCGAACAGGCAGCCACTGCCTTTACCCGCCAGTCGACCCTATTCGATAAGATATATGCGGCCAATACCATCGTTCATTACAAACGCCGGCGCGTGCGCAGCCACGTATTGAACCTGCTGCCTCTCCGCGGCCGCATACTGGAACTGAATGCGGGCACCGGCGAAGATGCCGTCTGGTTCGCACAGCAGGGTTATAACGTACACGCCACCGATATATCTTCGGGTATGCAGGAAATCCTGAAACAGAAATCTATTCATCTCGGGCTCCGCGATAAAATCAGCAATGAACTATGTTCTTTTACCGATCTCGGCCATTTAAAAGATAAAGGCCCTTATGATGCCGTTTTCTCCAATTTCGCGGGCCTCAACTGTACCGACCAGCTCGATAAGGTGATACAGTCGCTCCCCGATCTCCTGAAACCGGGAGGAACCGCCACCCTTGTTATTTTGCCCGGCTTCTGCCTTTGGGAAACATCGCTGCTGCTCCGGGGGAAAATCAAAACCGCCTTCCGTCGCTTCTTTAGCAGCAGGGGCCGCCGGGCTCATATAGAAGGCGCTTATTTTAGTTGCTGGTATTATTCACCTTCGTATGTGAAACGCGCCGCAGCGCCTTATTTTGACGTTATAGCGACAGAAGGGTTGTGCACCTTCGTCCCGCCCTCCTATATCGAA
>DASYCT010000303.1:0-6410 GCA_036500065.1 Chitinophagaceae bacterium
AAACGGGTAGTAATATTCGCGGACATCTTCCCAATAATCGGAAAGATCATTGAGCCTGCCGAGATTGATGGGTAACTCTCTCGGGTGTCCTTTCATCATGGCTACGATGGAATTGAAATTGGGCTGCGAGGTAAGGCCCGATACAGAAGCCAGCGCCACATCGACCACATCCACGCCTGCCTCGATGGCATTGAGGTAGGTAGCGGCCTGTATGGAAGACGTATCGTGGGTGTGGAGGTGAATGGGGATATGAATGGCTTTTTTCAGTTCGCCGATGAGTTGTTTTGCCTGCAGGGGTTTGAGCAGGCCGGCCATGTCTTTGATGCCGAGTATGTGTGCGCCGGCATCTTCGAGACGGCGGCCGAGGTCGAGATAATAATTGAGGTTGAACTTATGATTTTTGGCGGGGTCGGTGAAATCGCCGGTATAACAGATACAGGCTTCGGCCAGGCCGCCGGTACGTTCGCGTACGGCGTTGATGCTAACCTTCATTCCTTCCAGCCAGTTAAGGGAATCAAAGATGCGGAATATGTCGATGCCGCCCTGCCATGATTTTTCGATAAAGGTTTCCACGAGGTTGTCGGGGTAGGCGGTATATCCAACGGCGTTGGACCCGCGAATCAGCATTTGAAAAAGAATATTGGGTATTCTTTCTCTCATCAGTTGCAGGCGTTGCCAGGGGCATTCGTGGAGGAAGCGGAGGGCTACGTCGAAGGTAGCGCCGCCCCACATTTCAAGCGAAAACAGCTCGGGATGATTTTTTGATACGGCTTCGGCCACGCGCAGCATGTCGGTAGTCCGTACGCGGGTGGCGAGCAATGACTGGTGTGCATCACGAAAGGTGCAGTCGGTGTACTGGATCGTTTTTGATGCGCTTAGCCATTCGATAAATTTTTCCCTGCCCAGTTCGGAGAGCCGGTCTTTTGAGCCTTTGGTGGGAGCGGCGGCGGAATATTCGGGAATGATGGGTGTTCTGAAATGAATGGAAGGATCGGATTTCGCCACATCGGGATTGCCGTTTACAATTACTTCGGCGATATATTTAAGTGCTTTGGTGCCGCGGTCCTGCCGGGCGGCCATTTTGAACAATTCGGGATGGTTGTCGATAAAATCAACGGGGGCCCTTCCTTCCTGGAAACTGGGATGCTGCAATACGTTTTCCAAAAAGGGAATATTGGTCTTTACGCCGCGGATGCGAAATTCTTTCAGTGTGCGCACGAGGCGTTCGCAGGCTTCGGGGAGGTTCCTGCCGGAAGCGGTCACTTTTACAAGCAGGGAATCAAAGAAAGGAGAGATCGTAACGCCGGGATAGGAGCTTCCTTCGTCAAGGCGTATGCCGGGGCCGCCGGCATTGCGGTAGGCGATGATGGTGCCGTAGTCGGGTTTGAAATTATTGGAAGGGTCCTCGGTGGTAACCCGGCATTGAATGGCTACGCCGGAAAAGTGGAGCTGCTCCTGCGATTGTATGTTGATTTCAGGATCGGTGAGGCGAACCCCCTGTGCGATGAGCAGTTGGGTTTTTACCACGTCGACGCCGGTAATTTCTTCGGTCACGGTATGCTCTACCTGTATGCGGGGATTTACTTCGATAAAATATACTTCGCCGGTTTTGTCGACGAGGAACTCCACGGTGCCGGCATTATTATAATTCACCTGGCGGCAGATGCGAACGGCATAGTCGTAAAGTTTATCTTTTGTTTCCTGCAACAATGAAATGGCCGGGGCCATTTCCACTACTTTCTGAAACCGGCGTTGCACGGAGCAGTCACGTTCGAACAGGTGGACGATGTTGCCGTGGTTATCGCCGATGATCTGTACTTCGATGTGTTTGGGGCTTTCGATAAACTTTTCAAAGAAAACGGTGTCATCGCCAAAGGCGACCCTTGCTTCGTTGCGCGCTTCGGGGAGTGATTGTTCAAGCTGTGTTTCGTTGCGCACGACGCGCATGCCCCTGCCGCCGCCGCCGGCGGCGGCCTTGATAATGATGGGAAAACCGATGCGCTGGGCTTCTTTGCGGGCGTTGACAGAATCTCTTAAATCCAGTTTGCTGTCTTCTATCATTGGTATGCCGGCGACACGGGCGACTTTTTTGGCGGCTATCTTATCGCCGAGCTGTTCCATTACTTCCGGGGCGGGACCAACGAAAATGATGCCTTCTTCCTTGCAGCGTTTTGCAAAGACGGCGTTCTCGGAGAGAAAGCCATAGCCGGGATGGATGGCATCGGCTTTGGCATGGCGGGCGATGTTGATAATGGCTTCTATGTCGAGGTAGGGCTTGAGGGGGTCGTCGTTTTTTCCTACCTGCCAGGCTTCGTCGGCCTTATAGCGGTGGAGGGAGTAGCGATCCTCGTAGGTGTAGATGGCTACGGTGCGCATGTTGAGTTCGGAAGCGGCACGGAGAATACGAATGGCGATTTCACCCCGGTTGGCGACCAATAGTTTCTTTATCATGACTTATTGTTGAGATGGTGCGATTGGGGACAAAGTAAGACAAAGGGTTATATATATGCAAGCAGATGTGTATTGGAAACGCGAATTGGGGACGCTAATGGGTGCTAATTGGTGCGAATAGGAACGCGAATGGGGGGATCGACGCGGATTTCGACAAAAGGGATATGTAAGGGGTGGAATGTAGGATCACCGACCTGTCATAGGGGATGGAGCGTTGTATAATGGGTGTTGCACCTTAGTAATGGCCCTATAAGGGTGCTATAATGGTCCTATAAGGGCGCTATAAGGAAGGGAGTGGGAGCGGTGGGAAGTGAAAAAGTCCCGGCAGGGCCGGGACTTGGTATTATTTTCTTGCTGAAAGGCTATCTTTTTTTAGCGGCTTTCTTAGCGGCTTTCTTTTTAGGAGCAGCTTTCTTAGCTACTTTCTTTTTAGGAGCAGCTTTTTTCTTTGCGGCTTTTTTTGCAGTTGCCATGTTTTTTGAATTTAAATGGTTAGTAAAAAGAATAACAACGTTAAAAGTATAAACTTCTTGCTAACTATCAAAAAAAAACGGCAATTTTTTTTAATTGCCGTGTAATTCCCTATTTCCTGTTGCCAGGAAAAAAACGTTAAACAAACTGAAAGAAAGGCAGTGTTTTTATGCTGTTGCTTCTACCGCGTTGACAGAAACAACTGTTTTGCTGCTGCGTGTTTTTCTAAATTCAACAACACCGTCGCTCAATGCGAACAATGTAAAATCTTTTCCAACACCTACGTTTTTACCCGGATGGTAAACGGTGCCGCGCTGGCGAACGATGATATTGCCCGAGATAGCAGGCTGTCCACCGTATATCTTTACACCGAGGCGTTTGCTTTGTGAGTCACGGCCGTTCTTTACACTACCTTCACCTTTTTTGTGTGCCATGAGAAATGAGTTTTAACTATTAAAATTACTTGTTTGATAATTTGATTAAGCGATAGCGCTGATCTTGATTTTTGTGTAGTGGGTCCTGTGACCGTGTTTTTTGCGGAAACCTTTTCTTCTCTTCATTTTAAAGGCAATCACTTTATCGCCCTGTACATGGCCGAGGATTTCTGCTTTTACAATGGCTTTCAGGTCAGCGCCTGCTTTTACGGTTCCATCATTGTCGGTCAGCAATACATCGCCGAACTCAACTTTATCACCGGTGTTACCTTCTACACGTGGTATGTACAAGGTCTGGTCCTTTTCAACTTTGAATTGCTGGCCAGCGATTTTTACTACTGCGAACATATAATTCCCGTTTAAGAATGTTTTTAATACCTGGCGAACCTTTTTACCGTCCAAACACCCTGCAAAACAGCCGGATCGGCGGTGGGTGGGTTCCCGATTTAAGGAGTGCAAAAGTAAGCGTTTTTTTGATACGGGCCAACAGAAAATTCATTTATTTGCCCCATAATTAACGTATTCGGAACGCTCCATCGGTCTATATTTGCTGTCCGATACACTATCAAAGTATGAAATTCAAGTCATTCCTTGCCAAGCCTTTTGCATCCTATATCTCCCGGCAGGTAAAAAAAGACATGGTTAATGCGCTCGAAGACCAGCAAAAAATCTTCCTGGAACTGCTGAAAACGGGTCAAACGACCGTTTTTGGGGTGGAGCACAAGCTCGGGGAGGTAAAAACCTACGAGGAGTTTGCCCAGGCGGTGCCGATCCGGGATTACGAGCAATACAAGCCTTATATAGAGCAGGTTAAGCAGGGCAAGCACAATGTGCTTTGGAAGGGGTTACCCATTTATTTTGCCAAAACATCGGGCACCACCAGCGGGGTAAAGTATATCCCCATCAGCAAGGAGTCCATTCCCAACCATATTAATACGGCGCGTAACGCCCTGCTCTGCTATATGGCGGAAAGCGGCAATAACAAGTTTGCGGACGGCAAGATGATCTTCCTGTCAGGCTCCCCGGAGCTGGAACGGGTGGGGGGCGTCCCTACCGGGAGGCTGAGCGGTATCGTGAACCACCATGTGCCGGGCTACCTGCGCAAGAACCAGTTGCCGGATTATGAGACCAACTGTATCGAGGAATGGGAAACCAAGCTGGATAAAATCGTGGAAAAGACGATCAACGAGGATATGACCCTTATCAGCGGGATACCCCCGTGGATGCAGATGTATTTTGACCGGCTGATGGAAAAAAGCGGGAAGCATATCGGGGATTTGTTTCCCAATTTCTCCGTGCTGGCGCATGGGGGGGTCAATTTTGAGCCGTATAAGGCCAAGTTGTTTGACAGTATCGGTCGCAAGATCGCGGCCGTGGAAACCTTCCCTGCTTCGGAAGGCTTTTTTGCTTTCCAGGATTCGCAGGAGGCAGAAGGGCTTTTATTGAATACCAACAGTGGTATCTTTTATGAATTTGTGCCGGCCGGGGAGATATTCAATGCCAACCCCACGCGGCTAAGCCTGAAAGACGTGAAGGTGGGCGAGAACTATGCCTTGATCATTAATAATAATGCGGGTTTGTGGGGATATAATATAGGTGATACGGTAAAGTTTGTTTCGACGAACCCTTACCGGCTGCTGGTAACGGGGCGGGTGAAACATTTTATTTCCGCTTTTGGGGAGCATGTAATCGGGGAGGAAGTGGAATACAGCCTGATGCAGGCGGCGGCAGAAGAAGGGGTGCGCATTACCGAGTTTACGGTTGCGCCTATGATTGAGCAGGGCAAGGGCAAGAGCTTCCACGAATGGTTCGTGGAGTTTGAGAAAGCGCCGCAGAACCTGGGTGAGTTTGCGAACAAGGTGGATAACAACCTGCGGAAGAAGAATATATATTATGATGATCTTATTGCGGGGAATATATTGAACCCGCTTCATATCAAGACTGTGCAGAAAAACGGGTTTATCGATTATATGAAGAGTATCGGTAAGCTCGGGGGGCAGAATAAGGTGCCGCGGTTGAGTAATGACAGGAAGATTGCGGATGACCTGGAGAAGTGGACTCAACGGTGAGCCGCCCCCGAAGGGCGACCCACCGTACAAAAAAATAACCCTACGAGCCGAAGCGGGTAGGGTCGCGAACTTTATACAGGATTGGGTAGCTGGCAAAGTACGATAAAATTGCGGGTTTTGGTTATTTGGTTAAGCTACTGTGATATCCTTGTCCAGGTAAACATCCTGGACGGCGTTTAATAATTCAATCCCTTCTTTCATGGGTTTCTGGAAGGACTTGCGGCCCATGATAAGCCCCATGCCTCCCGCGCGTTTATTCACTACCGCTGTATAGATGGCTTCCGCGGAATCGGATGCGCCTTTACTTTCACCTCCACTGTTGATAAGGCCTACGCGGCCGCTGTAGCAATTCAATACCTGGTAACGGCAGAGATCGATGGGATGGTCCGTCGTTAGTTTTGAATAGACCAGGGGAGATGTCTTTCCAAATTTTATTGCATTATACCCGCCGTTGTTGGAGGGCAGTTTCTGTTTGATGATATCGGCCTGGATGGTTACGCCGAGATGGTTGGCCTGGCCGGTGAGATCGGCGGCGGTATGATAATCCACTCCATCTTTTACAAACGCATTATTGCGCAGGTAGCACCAGAGAATGGTGGCCATGCCCAGATCATGGGCAAGCTCGAACGCCTCGGATACTTCCTTCAACTGGCGGGTGCTTTCGGCACTGCCCCAATAGATGGTGGCGCCGACGGCAACGGCCCCCATGTTCCAGGCGCTTTTAACGGTGCCGAACAGGGTCTGATCGAAGCGGTTGGGATAGGTGAGCAGTTCGTTGTGATTGATCTTTACGATGAAAGGAATGCGATGGGCATATTTGCGGCTCATGATGGCCAGGCCGCCAAACGTAGAGGCTACTGCGTTGCAACCGCCTTCGATGGCCAGTCGCACAATATTCTCCGGGTCAAAATAAACGGGATTGGGGGCAAAGGAGGCGCCGGCGCTGTGTTCGATGCCCTGGTCTACTGGGAAAATGGAGAGATAG
>DASYCT010000304.1:0-4103 GCA_036500065.1 Chitinophagaceae bacterium
CGTTTCTCACTCCGGGCCGTGGAGAGGTTCATGAAATTGATGCAGGCCAGCAGCAGGATGAATACGCCGATGGTGGCGAGAAGACGGACGAAACCGATGCGGCCGCCCAGCATGGCGCCATAGCTCTCGTTGTAATGGAGATGTACGTCCTCAAACGGGACGACGGTATAGGTTTCGATGGAATTTTTTACATAGGGAGTGCAGATATTCTTTATTCGGGCGGTGGCCTGATCCACGGTGGCCTTACCGGCCAATTTCGCGTACATCCGGCAGTTATGGTCGGCGAAATTCGTGTTGGTGGTGAGCCAATTTACATTCTGGTTCGCCAGGGAGGCAAAGAATGCGATGTCATGGAAGGAAGTATTCTCCGGTAGATCGGCAAAGACCCCGCCGACGGTGAAAGGGACCTTGTTGTTGACTTTAAGCGTTTTTCCCACGGCGTTCTCGCTGCCATAGAGGGCAATAGCGGTGGACCGGGAAATCAGGGCTGTGGAAGGATCGCGAAGGGATTCGGCGCTGCCGCTGACGAAGTGATAGCCGAAGATCAGCGGGAAGGTATATTCCGCCCAGGAGCCCTGGCGGGAGATGCTTTTGTCGCCGGTGACAAGGAGCTGTTCGTCGGGATATGTGAGGATGGCGGTCTGGGCAAAGACATCCTCATAGCCTTTTTTGATAAAGGGTTGCAAGGCGGAGGAGATGGTCTCGCCAGTGTAGGCCAGGTCTGCGTCTTTTACTTCAGCGCCCCTGAGTTTTCGCAGGTAGTCTTTGGCAATTTGACTGACCTGCTGTTGGTTTTGCATGACCTGGGCGATGCGTTCGTGTTCGGGATAGGACTTGTCGTAACTGAGCTCGTCGGCGGACCAGAGGCCGATGACAAGGGCGATGGACATGCCGGTGGCAAGACCGACGATATTGATGAAGGAATACGCCCGTTGTTGTTGGAGGTTTCGCACGGCGATGGTGAAGTAGTGTTTAAACATGCGCTTGGTTTTGGATACGGATAAAATGAAACCAGAAGCGTACCTGTTTTTTTCACCTTAACAATCAATTTGTTGTGAATCATTGATTTTTTGAGATGTACGTTTCCGCACACCTTTTGTTCAGTTTTATGAATTGGGGACGACATTGGATCCGTAGACGGGGATACCTGCTTGTTACAGCGCAGCTTTCGTTTTCTCCAGCAAATCCTTTAACTCCTTTAATTTTTCGGGGAATTTTGAAGCAAGGTTGTTCAATTCCTTCGGGTCATCTTTCAGGTTGTATAGTTGTTCCTCTCTGCTATATCCGCTTTCAATGTTTACCGCTTTCAAAAGCGCAGGGCCATTACCGGGTGATATGTATTTCCACCCATTTTTTACTATTGCCAGGTTGGCTTCATTTGCCGGCTGCTCAATATTATAATCCCGGCTCAGGCTATCTTTTCCGGTGAGCGTGGAAAAATGATTGTGGCTGTCTGTAAATTCGCCCGACGGCACCTTTACCCGCAGCATATTCGCGAAAGAAGCCATCAGATCTATCTGGCTGAATAATGCGCCGGATACTGTATGCGGCTTTATTCTATTGGCCCAGTAAATGATAAAAGGCACTCTTGTACCGGCCTCAAGCACGCTGTATTTCCCGCCGCGGTATATGCCGCCTGGATGGTAGTCTTCCGAAACCGCAGTTTCCGCAGCCTGATCCGAGTAACCGTCATTGAGCACAGGCCCGTTGTCGCTGCTGAAAATAATCAATGTATTATTTAATATCCCCCGTTGTCTCAAAGCTTGCAGGATTACACCGACTGTATGATCCATTTCAAGGATGGCATCACCACGATAGCCTAGTTTGCTTTTACCCTTAAATATAGAGGCAGGCATTCGTGGAACATGTATATCGTGTATGGCATAGTAGAGAAAGAATGGTTTCTTCTTTTTTACACTTTCGTCAATAAATTCAATGGCTTTTGAATTAAATGTGAATCCCAGTTCCTCATCAGTCCATTCGGCACGCTTGCCTCCTTTCATAAACCCAATACGACCTACGCCATTTACGATATGGCCGTTATGGCCCTGGTTGATACCGCTGTTCATCTTTAGCAGCTCAGGATGCTCTTTCCCCAGCATTTCCCCCGGGAAAGGTTCCGCATAGCTCACTTCGATTGGATCTGTAGTATCCAGGCCAATGACCTTTTGATTTTCCATAAACACCGTTGGCGTGCGGTCGGCCGTAGCCGGGAAAATAAAAGAGTAATCAAATCCAACTTCGCCGGGGCCGGGTGATACCTTTTTGTTCCAGTCAATCGGCGATGAACTGCCCAAGCCCAGATGCCATTTACCAACAACACCCGTAAAATACCCTGCCCGTTGAAATACTTTGGGCAGGGTGGTAATATCGGTAGGGATGGTGAGGTTTGCAGTGCCGGGTAGAATGTTGGTCCCTTTTTTCCGCCAGGCGTACCTGCCAGAGATCAAGGAGAACCTCGATGGCGTACAGGTAGATGCAGTGCAATGTGCATCTGTAAACCGTAGTCCATTTTGAGCCAGCCAGTCGATCTGCGGGGTGGAGATGGCCATGGCGCCGTAGCAGCTTAGGTCACCATATCCCAAATCATCCGTATACAGTATCAGAACATTTGGATTTTGCTGGGCGTTTAACCGAACGGCCGATGAGATGATCAGCAAAAAGCAGAATAGACAAGCATTCTTCATTATTGCAAATCTATTTCAATTTTGGATTAATGTTTATTTCTACTTGGGGTATCGGCCATGGATAATAGCCGGCATTGAAGGTTTTTGCAGGGGATCAGGAGCAGCCTGGCGTAAAAAAAGCCATCCCTAAGGATGGCTCTTTATCTGATGTGCGGGGAAAAATTACATTTTTATTGGACTTGCTACATTCTTGTCGGTGCTTGTCCTGCCACCGCCAAAGAAGAACCCGAGCTTGATGCCCATATAGCTGTTCTTGGAGCTGACCGTATATTTATCACCGGTGGAACCATCGATGTATGTCTGGGTATTCTTGCCGATGATATTGTACTCGACGGCAAAGCGAAAATGCCCCAGCTCGAAGCCCGAGCGTACCATCGTTCCGAACTTGGACCCTGCGGCCGTGCCTACATCGTTACCTGAGTTGTCGATGCTGGCGCTGGCAAAGCGATAGAGACCTAAGCCGACACCCGAAAAGGGCCGGAAGAACGAATTGGTATAATAATAGTCTGACGTGGCGATGTAAGAAGCAGCGGCGGACACGCTTGCGCTTGCACTGCTTCCATCACCCGATACATACCCGCGGGCCATGATCGCGGCTTCGATCCGCAGACCAACCGACAGGCGGCTGATAACGGCGTACTTTGGTTCCAGCGATAACAAGACACCGCCTTTGGCCCCGGAACCATTTGGAATAGCAGCTCCTACGGCCAGATCTACTTTAAAGGGATTGAATGTTTGTGCCTGGGAAAAATTGAAACATAAGACAGCCAGGAAGAGGAATAAAAGTTTCTTCATTGATTGGATTTTTAGGGTGATTAGGACTATTCTACCTGACTATAACGGCCGATATATGACTAAACGTATACATATAGGAGGAAATCGCTTCAAATCGCTGGAAATAAATGATTTAGTCGCGGTGCTGCGCAAATAGCCAATCCAGCAGGCCGGGTGTTGTACGGACCTGATCCCAGATATTATGCCCCAGGTCCGGGTACTCCGTATACCTTGGATTGCCGCCTGCGGTTTTGATGGCATCGATCATGTTCCTTGAGGCCATGACCGGAACGTTCTTGTCTTTCGTACCATGGAAGGCCCATACGGCTACCTTAACGATCTTCGGGGCAAGACTTGGATCGCCGCCTCCGCTGACGGGTACAGCAGCGGCAAACATTTCCGGACGTTGGCAGATGAAATCCCACGCTCCGAACCCGCCTCTTGATAAACCTATCACGTACCTTCTTTTCTCATCAATATTGAACTGTCCGTCCAACGCTGTAATTGCATCAAAAACCAAGGTATCGACATTGGGATAATTGGGGATGCCGCCCCAACCCGCCCCTGGAGGGCAGTTAGGTATAAAAAGAAATGTGTGGTACTTTCTCCGATTGTCGTCTGTCGACAGTAGCTGAGCTGCTA
>DASYCT010000305.1:0-5660 GCA_036500065.1 Chitinophagaceae bacterium
GATGGCATTTAGCAGCGTGTTCGTCGCCCGGACTTCTTCTACGGCCCTCGTGACCGTGTACTTACTAAGATCATGATCAGCCGTTACAAAACTTCGCCCGGGGAGGCTGCCGTCGCAGGGATGAAACAGGGAATGATTGCCAAGCTCATGACCATGCCCGGCCGCCGCCCTCCACTCCTTCATCCGGGCCGCCACTACCGGCGACGAACCGATCAGGTAGAACGTGGCTTTCAGGTTCATCGAATCCAGTACCGGCAACACATTATCCAAATCCACATTGATAGCGTCGTCATACGTCAGCACCACGGCGCATGGCTTATGATTCCATGAGCCGGCATCCTGTGCCCGGCCCGACAAAGCCGCCAGGCATATCGCAAGGGTAAATATCTTTTTCATATATATTAAAACAAGGGAATAAATATAAGCTAAATCGCCGGCGTCATTTCATCGGCTCCGGCCGTGCATGGCGCGGCTGGTAAACGCCCAGTTTGCCGCCGCCGGGCAGCGTTAATTCGGTCAATTGTCCCCAGCGCTGGTTTTGTACCGGGCCGCAGGGCACAGCAGCCTTTTTCATTTCAGCAATGAAGGCATCGATGTCATCACACAGCAGGTAGAGTTCGTGTTTATCATCGGTTGATGACGGGTGCACGGCAATTTCTGAAGGAGGCAGTCCGAAGATGAGCCAGCCATTACCGGCATCTACATTGGTTAACTTGAGTATATCGCGAAAAAAAGCAATGTCTGCTGCTGAATTTTTGCTGTAGATAATAGCATGGGCGCCGGTGATCATAAGTTGAATAATTGACGGTGATGGTTGGTTGTTTTCAACCTAAGTTCATCAATTGTTCAAAACCGCCCAAAAATAGTTTGCCGCTGCCGGCCCGGCTAGCGGATCAGCGTCACCGTTCCCCGCTTCGTGGACTGCACCTGCCCCGGGCCGATGAGCTTGTACGTGCAGACCCAGGCAAAAACGCCGGTGCTTTGCAGTGCGCCGTTGAAGGTGCCATCCCATCCCTTCGATGGGTCCTGTGTGGCGAAGATCTGTTGCCCCCAGCGGTTAAAGATCATAAGCCTGAAATTGTCCAGGTTGCCGTGCACCAGGGCGTGGAAAACAGTATTGCTGGCCCCGCCGGGTGTAAAGGCGTTGGGGAGAAAGACATTCAGGAGACAATCTTTTGTAGTCACATGTATCGTGTCCGTGGCGCTGCAACCGGAAGCATTGGTTACCTGCAACCAATAGTCGCCCGCCAAGGTGATGATAATATCGTCACCGGTAGAACCATTGTTCCAGTTGTATTGTACAAAACTGCCGCTTGCTTTCAGATCCAGCGGCTGGAAAGAACAGATAGCCGTATCAGGGGGGATGAAACCGGCAGGTGAAGGATTGAATCCCGTGATGAGCACCGTGTCGGTATTGTGACATCCATTGGCATCGGTTACCCGCACCCAGTAAGTGCCCGGGGCGGAGGCCGTAAAGCTCGACCCCACAGAGCCATCCTGCCAGGTATAACTGGTTTCGCCCGCACCGGCATCAAATACGATGGTGGTGTTGGTGCAAATGGGCTGGTCCGTACCCAGGTTGAGCAGCGGAAGGTTATATATATTCAGTATATCCAGCGTATCACGCGATTTACAATTATTCGTATTCGTGGCAGTGACGGAATACTCCCCGGCAGCGCCTACGCGAATGCTTTGCGACAGGGCGCCGGTATTCCATAAATAACTATTAAACCCGGCTCCGGCGTCTATCATGACGGTATCGAGTTTACAAATACTGGTATCGTTGCCGAGCAGAACAGGAGTAGACAGGTTCACCTTCAAATGCATGGTGTCTACCACGAGGCAGCCGGGTGCTTTTTCCGCCACTACGGTGTAGGTGGTATCGCTGTTGGCTACGATTTGTATGCTGGCGGTATAACGGCTGTTGATATTGTAATTCGGGCTCCAGTAATATTTGGTAAAGCCGGCCGGCGCTGTAAGCGCTATGGTATCCTGTTTGCAGGCCACCATATCGGTGACCATGTTAAACGGAACAGCCGGGGCCTGTGTGACAACCACCATGTCGTGGAACAGCGTGCCGCAATAATCCGTCGCGTCCACAAAATAGGTGCCGGGTGTATACAACGTAAATGTTGAATCGGCGGAACCATCCTGCCAACGGTACGAAGCAAAGCTGTTGCCTGCATGCAGGGTATAGATGCTCGAAGTGCACAGGCTGATATCCGGCCCGAGGTTCAACGTGCCGGAAGGGGAGTGGGTTGAAATGGTTATACTATCCCGCCATACTTTACATTGCGTGGTAAGCGTACTGTGCAGCACGGCCGAGCCACTGCCCGTAAACTGCAATACAATCGAAGAGTCCGTTGTTTTTACCACGGTAGCAAACGCAGGGTCTATCGTCCACACCGGTACTGCGGGACAACTACTGTTGCGGTTCAGCAAATAAGTATAACTGGCGGTCTTATCGCAAATGCCGGCAGCGCCGGTAATGCCACTTGTCGTACATCCAACACCGCAGGTATCGGGCGGTACTGTTGGGAAGGGGGTACAATCAGCCAGTTGACATTCCACCCTCGTGACAGGAACAACTGTTGTTACAGAAGTGGTTCCTACCGTTGGATTTACATTCGCCACCGTCGGGGCAAGCGTTGTCACTACCGGTGTATAATTTATTAAGGTAGCAGCAGGCGTGGTGGGCGGGCAATTGCCCGAATTGCCCGCAGGGTCCAGTTGTATTACAAACGCGCGGGTAGTGGGCGCTACCGGTTCATCGATACCCCCGGCCAGTAAGAAGCTTTGATTACTCTTTTGAATAAAGGCCCAGGGAAAGCCCGGGTTATTGCTATACAATTTATTTGACAGCAATGCGCCTGCCGTACTGATCTCCTGAATATACAGGGCATTGGTAGTGGTTGATGCAAAAAAACACGCCAGGTTACCATTGGCTTTGATCAGTATATCACTGCGCGAAAAGTCGTCGTTCGGGCCAAAAGGTTGCTGGAATTTGGACCACAGCAGATTGCCGTTGAAATCCGTTTTCAGGATTATTTGATCGCTGAAATCGCTCGTGGTCGTATTTGCCCGTAAGCCATGAACATAATAACCATCCGGGGCAACCACTACTTTCTCAAAAAATTCATCGGTAGAAGCATATTCTTTACCCCATACCAGGCTTCCATCTGATTTTTGTACTTTCAGCAGGATACCAGCACCCTTACCGTTGTACGTATCACCGGCAATAACAAGATAAGTATTGTCCTGCGCTATACTTGCCACATCTTCATAGCGGGTAAAGTACGTTTTCATCCACAGCAGCGCGCCTGTATTATCCAGCTTACCTGCTATAACACCTGAACCGTCGCCGGTCGCAGTAAAATAAAAATAGCCATCCGTGCCCTGTATGATATCAGCGCCACCCTGGTTGGGTAACCCTGAGTATTGCCTGGTCCATTGCGTATTCCCCGATGCATCCATTTTTACAATAAGAATAGCTGCCCCGCTACCCAGCATGCCAATAGTAATATAACCACCGTCGGCCGCCTGGCATGTACCTGTCAGGTTGACGTCCGTGTAGAGATCATAAGTCACTGACCAGTTTGCATTGCCTGCCGCGTCCAGTTTTAGTATCGAACCGTATGGATGAATATCTGCGTCCGTCTGTTGAAAGTATTCGGTGAGGATGCTACCGCCATCGCTGGTGGCGGCTACACGCTCGGGAGTGGCGTAAGCTCCATGCGCATAACTTTTCTGAAAGATCCCGGATGGGTTGTTGCATTGATTGCCAACGTATGCATAGCTAACGGTTGATGACGTGCAGACGCCATTATCCGCCGTTAGCCGGACGGTGTAGACACCCTGCGCGGGAAACATATAAATAAGCGCAACACTATCGGAGCCTGCAGGAACACCATTCACCGACCAGTACCAGTTTGTGACGCCGGGGCTGGTACTCTTAAAGACAACAGGAGCATCCACGTTTACATTCACCGGCGCCGGGGTAAACGATGCGGTAAAAGAACAGTTATAAGTGACCGTGTCCGTAAATATGCTTTGACAGCCAAAGGCGGCATTACTGGCTACCAGTTGAACGGCATGCTTACCGCCGATGGTCGTGGTATAGCTGAAATTAGTGGTCGTAGCCTTGGCCACCCCATCCACCAACCATTGATACGAATTGGCATTGGTGGACGTATTCGTAAAATTAATGTTTGTGCCGGTTGCTGCGGTCGCGGCCGATTTGGTAAAAGCCGCTTTTGCAGGGCATACGGCCTGCACTACAACCGATTTTGAATTATCCGGGCAGCCGCCATCGTTACTATGCGCCAGCAGCCGGATGGTATCGGCGCCGACAATTGGGAACGTGTACACGAGATTGCCCGTGGCTGTTTGCAATACGCCGTTTATATACCATTGCCAGCTCGCTGTATTGACGGATGTATTGGTAAATGTATATGGCGTACCGGCAGTGTAGGGAGGAGCAGGCGCCGTAAAATTGGCGGTTACCGGCGCCGCACAGGGAGCCATACAGGATTTACATGCCAGCAGGCTGGCCCGCACGTTGGTGATATACCAGTTCATACGGTCGGCCTGTCCCTGTGTGAAGACCTTCATACAGTTCAGGTTGCCATAGTCCATATAATCCTGTGTAAGATCATTGACGTCGGTGCTGAAACCGGACAGTGCATCGGTGGAACAACTGTTCATCGTCTCGCCGCAGGTGCCGGTAGCCGCAGTGGTCTGGTCCGGCGGCGTATCGCACACTTTGTCGCCATCCGTGGAACAGTCGTTATTAGTACAGCCGCCCTCGAACGTATGGTACAGTCCGAGGTAGTGCCCCATCTGGTGAACGGTCACCACGTCGTTGGGATAGGAACTGCCAAAGTAAGTAGCCTCCATCACGATGCCATCGATATTGGTGCCATGTGCAAAAGGCAGGTAAGCATACCCCGATACGTTGCCGGGGATGCTGCGCACAAGCCAGATATTGATATAACAATCGGGGTTCCAGCGGTTGATGTTCTTGACATTTTGATCGTCGCTGTAATAGGCCGCCCCGCCCATTACGGTATAAGCAGATACGTTACGGGTAATGCCATTGGTAGCGTTATTAGCCGGGTCGCGCTCGGCCATGCAAAACTGGATATTGGTATTAACTCCGTCCGACGGGTCGTAATAACCGGTATTGGCAAATGCCTCGTTGAGGTGCTGTATGCCCGTAAGCACCTGCGCGTCGCTGATATTTTCCGCGCCATTGTTGTGAATAATATGCACTACCACCGGAAGGGTCACCAGGGCGTTTACGCCCGGTGCGGGCAGTTCCCCGGATCGTACGGCCTGCTTATAAGCCAGCAGCCTGTCTTCTATCTGTTCGTTCAACCGTTTGAAAACCGGACTATTGCTGAAAAGCACCTGTGTAATGTCTTTTTCCCCGCAGGAAACGAGTGGCTTGTCTTGTGCGGCTACACACAGCACACATGACATACATCCTATTGCAATAATCAATTGTCGAATCACAGGAGCGTTAGAATTTTGCTACTTTAACTGTTTTTGGGGACATAAAGGAGCATGCCACTAAATTATTATATCGGCCGGGGGCATAAGAGTTTCTGCAGCCAATAGCGGTAGTTTGTGTATGAACAACTGAGATCAGTATATGAATC
>DASYCT010000306.1:0-3706 GCA_036500065.1 Chitinophagaceae bacterium
CGGTCTTTTCCTTTGTTGTCCTTGTTGTTCAGGGCAAAATCCGCTTTGTTGTTTGCCAGTTTCCCCGCCAGGCTGGTGCTATAAATGTCCAGGCTACCGGCTTTGGCGCGGGCAAGAGAGAGGTTGATGTCGAGCCGGCTCCTGTCGCCGTTTGCCCTGAGCTGAAGACCGTTGATCTCGTTGGCGCCGATGATGACAAGCGGTGCATCGAGCGACAGTTTCAACGTATCATTACTGGAAAAACGGGCGTCGAACGTTATGGGGGAAAGTTTTTTGAGATCGGGCAGCAGGGTCTTTAAAATGGGTTTATCCGTAAGGGTAGCGTTGACGGAAAAGTGGTAGGGATCGATAGCTTTTTTAGCCGAGTCCTTATTGAGGGAGAAATACGGGTCGATGGATTGCTGGAAAACATCCCCGAGCTGTGTGAGCTTGTACTGCCCGGACAACCGCCATGCAAGGGCTTCGTTGTCGATATGAATAAACCGGCCGCTGTCGTTTGCACCCGCCAGCAATTGAACGCTATCGACGGCCAAACGGTTGCCTGCTTTTACCAGTATTGAATTGGCGACGATCAGTTTCCCCTGCAATGCATCGGGGTCGATACTGGCAAAATCGGCTGTAATATTTCCGTGGTACGTCACTACCGAATCAACGAAGTGAAGGGCGTAGGCATTTACCGTATCGACATTCAATACCATTTGCAGTGCGGGGTATTTATGGGCAATATCGGCGTGGAGGTCGAGGTGGAAGCGCAGGTTGGGATCTTCGGCAGCGGCCGTCGCCTTTATTTTCTGCGCGGCAATGGCGGCGTTGAAAAGCAGGTGATGGTAATCGTATCCTTTCAACGTCACATCGGAAATCGTTCCCTGGATAGCGCCGTCGGCGGTATGGGGGTCTGTTCCTTTTCCTTTGGCATAAAAAACACCGGTGAGCGTACCAAAATTCGCGGGGTCCTGCAGGATATACCCTACATCGAGTTGTTGGGTTTCGAGGTGGAGGTCGTACGCTGCGTTTTTTATATCCGTCAGCGGGTGAATATATCCTTTCAGCATAAGCGTCCCCGAACTACTGACGAGGACGAGGTCGGCGTTCATCTCTTTTGTCCCACCATCCAGCCTGCCCGACAGGCGCAGGTTTTCGGGGATGGAGGTATTGGAAGGCAGGCTGCCGGGGGGCAGCAGGGCCAGCAGGTCTTTTTTAGTGGTGATGATGTTTTTTACCTGCAGGCTGGCCTGGAAGTTTTTTGTGTCGGTGGGGTTTCGGATCGTTCCCGACAGGTCGACAACGGTGCTACCGATGCCGCTTACCTGTAATTGCTGTACGTTCATCGATCCGAGCGTACCGGTGACCCGGGTGTTGACCCGCACAATATCCGTGGGATGACGGAACAACTCCTGTTTGGCCAGTTGCGGCGCAAAGTTCAGCACATCCTTTAGCTGTACCTGGCTGTTGCGCAGGGAGAGGTCTATATTCACGCTGCCGGGCTTTTTACTAAAGGCGGTGAGCGCCGGATAACGAACGCGGACAAAATCGCGTAAGACGGTATGCGGGGTGCGGAGGTCGAGATTGTCGAGCCGGGCCTCGTTGGAGCTATAGAGAAAATTTGTTTGCAGTTTATCCAGTTCGAAGCCGCTTTGCTCTTTCAGGCTGGCGGCGGTGATAATGGCGCTGATGGAATCGTGGTTGTACAAAAGATTGGACGCATGGAGTGTAAACCCTTCTGCTTTGATATGGGAATAGTCCATACCCTGCCTGTTGCGGGGATCGTTGCCGTTGTCGAATTGTACGGCGGAGCTATCGAGTGCAATGCTTTTGAGACGAAATACCTGCCGTTCGATGTCCATTCCCTGTACCTCGCCTGCCAGCCTTTTGACATCCGCCTGTGTGTACAGGGCGCTTACCGAATCACGGTAATCCAGCAGCACATGGTCCAAAAGGAATGACTGCAATGAAAAATAGGGCCCCCGGGAAGGTGGGGTATTCGTTTCTTTTTTAGCCGGTATGGCTGTCAATAGTGGCCGGGTGCGGTAGAACCTTACACGGGTATCTTTCAATTGCAGGGACGCGACGGCGAATTGCTGCGCAGCGGTGTTCAGCTCTTTCATGCTGACCCGGGTATGGCCTATCCATGTCTCGAGGTCATTGCCGGTGACTACGTCCTTATATACCAGGCGCACCGAATCCAGCTGAAGGAAGCGGAGCGTTACCGCGAAGGTGGAGGTGTCCGCCGGCGACTTTGGGGCTGCAGGTGTTTTGGAAGCAAAGGCATTTATAATAAATTGAAAGTTAAAAGTTGTATCGGGAAGCGCTCTTTTTATTTTACAGGTTATTCCTTCCAGTTTTACGTCCCCGAGGGCGAGTTCGCCGTGGAATAATTTCCACATGTTGACCCCAACTTCTATTTTTTTCCCCGAAAGGAGCGTATCCTGCTGCCTGTCTTCCAGGTAGATGCCTCCCAGGGATACATGGTCCGGGAAACTGATGCGCAATTTGTTTATTTCAACTCTTGTATGCAGTTTATCAGCGAGATAACGCTGTGCTTTTTTGCGGGCTATATTTTGTATCCAGGGGGTCTGAACCAGCAGGATGATGATGATGATAAGCAATAATACCGATCCCAGGAATACCAGGATGATCCTCGCGATCTTTCTAAAGAGACGCCTACCGTAGCTATGAACGGGGGGATTAGCGGACATAAGCGATCCATTTCAAACAGGTATTTAATTGCATATACTTGTAAGTTAATGACAAAATACAGACCATAGTACCACAGGCTGTAAATGAGCTGGAAAGCGGTGTTGACGGGGATAATGACAGGATTACCAGGCGTAAAATATCTTGCCCAATTCCTTGAGATTGATGGGCTTTTCCCAGATTCTTAAAATGGCGGGTAATTTGATTTTTGGCTTATCGTAATGGTAGGCGCTGATGAGATTCAGCTGAAGGGCGGGGAAATTGGTCAATATAAAATCAGCCTTATCCCACCCGTAGCCATCCGGCAGGTTATTGTCGAGGAAAACAATGTCCGGGGTATCGTTTTGCAACAATTTCATACCATCCTGGAGGCGGTGCGCCACTTTCACGTCGTATTGAAGACGGGAAAAATAGGATTTGAGCAGCAGGCAAAAATCCGTCTCGTCATCAATTATCAATACTTTCTTCTTGTCCATGTAGTATCTATTATAAAAAACCTTACCAATTTATATTAAAGCTAATGTATGGTGCCGGATGTAGCGGTTTTTTCCCATAATTCCCGGTCATACAGGTGGATGAGGCATAGCATCCCCCGGCAGGCTAAGAACGTGGCATGTTCTTTTGGATTGTGCGAAAAAGGGAAAAAATAGTTAACAGATAGAAAAATAAATTGTATGGAAGAAGGAAAAAACCAGTTGGAAACATTTGCAGAGCATGTCGAGGATTTTATCACCAGTTCCTACCAGCTCGGCACGCTGAAGGCAGCGCGAAAGACCACGACAATAACTGCCGAGGGGTTCTACGTGTTGGTGATGGTTATCCTGTGCATGTTTGTGCTCTTTTTTGCCGGGCTTGGACTGGCCTGGTGGATCGGGAGCATGACCCATAATCTTCAATTGGGTTATTTCGTAGTAGGAGGATTTTTCCTGTTGTTGCTGGTGTTGATGCTGGTACTGCGCAAACGAATTCTCATTCCGTTAAAAAACATTATCGTACGTAAATTATATGAATA
>DASYCT010000307.1:0-3445 GCA_036500065.1 Chitinophagaceae bacterium
AATTTCGTTGGCATTCCTTTTATCCTTGTAAAGACGGATAGCATAAGCATACAAATGAAACATGTATTCGGCAAATACAAAGCAGTTTTCAGTGCCCTCCAGCGTATTAATAATGTTGCGGTAATCCGGAATGCCTCCCCAGTGTGACAGCTCTTTTTTAACACTCTTAAATTCATCGATCGTATAGAACTGGTATAAGTTATCGTCTATTTCAACAACGGTATCACCCAGGCATTTAAAATATTCAGTTAAATCAGCGGGTAACAATAAATCGTTTTGCGATTCGAACAACAAAATTCTTTTATCGGGCTCAATCGCTGGCTTCTTACCATCTTTTATTCCCAATTGCTGTTTCAATTTAGTAATTAGTTTAGTCATGTTTATTTGTATGACAAGAATAAAGAGAATGGCTGGTTTTCAGAAAGACTGCCAACCAGCTAAAATAGGATTAATGCAATTGATAGGGTGTCGCAGGCGCTACAATAGGTTCAGGCACTTTGGGCGCTTCGATGCTTACCGCTCCTTCGAGCCCGCTGCCGCTTACATTGTATGTGCCCAATAACGGGCCGGTATAGCCGGTTACTTTTATACCCGACAGCTGTACGTTTTTCATATTCGCCAATGTTATTCCTTTCGAGCAGGTACCGGTTATATTCGATAAGACCAGTCCGTCGAGCGGCTTCGACGGATGAACGCCTGTGCCTTCCACCAGTACCGGTACGTCGGTGACGCGTATATTGGAGAAATGAAAGTTTTTGACGGTGGGGATACCCTCATCGCCGGGCACGGGGTTTTCGTCCTGTATTCCGCTGCCGAGCAGGTTCAGGCGGAGAAAGCCTCCCGCTGTGCCCGACACATCGATGTTGTCTACCACGATGTCTTCTATAAACGCGCCCCTGCCCGGCCTGCTCTTGATGTATACGGCGTAGGTTTTTGCCTGTATGAATTTACAATTACGAATCACTACGTTTCTTATGCCGCCGGAGGTTTCGCTGCCAATGCCGATGCAGGCAAAGATGGAATCGGCAAAAGTGCAATTGGTGATGACTACATTTTCGGTGGTGTGCAGCAGGGAATAGCCTTCCATGCCGCGACCCGATTTGAGGGAGATGCAATCGTCGCCGGTGGCGATATCGCAGCCGTCTATCTGTACGTTTTTACAGGAATCGATGTCGATGCCATCGCCGTTGCCGCCGGTACTGCGTATGGTGAGGTTTTTAAACAACAGGTTTTCGCAGTCGGTGGGATGCATCGACCACATGAGGTGGTTGGAAGTCGAGAAGCCGGTAAGCAAAATGTTTTTACAACCGATGGGTTCTATCAACGCGGGGTGGCGCAAGGGGTATTCTTTATTGGGGCGGCCGCCCAGCGCGGGATTGCCGACGATTTTGCCGGGGCCGACGATACATATATTTTCAGCATTGATGGCATACAGCAGGGCCGTATGACCTTTCACCCATTTGCCTTCCCAGCGCACCTGGCTTACGGGATAGTCGGCAAAATCGGGCGAGCCGGTGATAACAGCCTCCTGTTCGAAACGCAGCAACGTATTCGATCGCAGCTGGATGGCGCCGCAGAGGTAATTGCCTGCGGGCGCCAGTACTTCGCCGCCGCCCATAATCGAGCAGCGATCGATGGCCTGCTGGAAAGCCAGGGTATCTTTCGTTTGTCCATCGCCAGTAGCCCCGAATTCGCGTACATTAAGTACCCGTTTTGCTTCGGCTGCTTTTTTTGCGAGTTCTACGACATCCGGGGGCGGGGCGGCAGTTGCTTTTTTTGACGGGCTGCATTCCACCAGTGAAAAGGCGAGTGGGGCGGCGAGCAGTCCCTTGCCGGTAAGGCTGATAAATTGGCGGCGTGAATGGTTGTTGTTCATCCTGTTAATTGAATACGCATCCTGTGCGTACGACGAATTTACTACCACTGGCAATACGGGCTGAATAAATTTGCGGGAACGATTGCACGGGGTGGTCTTTATTCCCTGCAGACTGCGCCTGTCTTAGAGCATAAAAATGCCGCCCTGTCCGGGCGGCGTTTTTATAACTCTCAATAAAAAACGATTACGGTATCAATTCTCCCGTATATACGCTATTCGACACCCGCTGTCCGTCGCGCGAAACAAACGCCATCCAGGTTTGCACTGTTTGGCCCGTGAAGTCCGGAACTTGTATTGAGCCTGTTCCGGCGGCCCGGTAGCTGGCGTTTACCGAGTATATACATTGGTTCAATGCTTCACAATAGACAACGAGCATCACCCTGTCGGAGGGCAAGGCCCTCGTCAGCCCCGGGTCGCCTGCCCAGGTATAGGTGATGACGCCGGGTATGGTAGCTTTTGCGCCGGCCGATAGCGGGACCGGCAGGCGGCCCTGGCTGACCAGCGCCGCGCTGTAGCGGATTTTCAGGTCGTTGCCGCTGATATATACCGCGTTGGTCATGTTGTAGGAAACGGCCCTGTTCCACGGAATGCCTGTATCGTTTTTCTGGTAGAAGCTGATGGGCAACAGCTTGCGTAGCGGGAAAAGAAATCCCGAAACGGCTGTCATGATGTTCCGTTGCATTATTTGTGCCGGGCTCGGATTGTTCCTGCGCGGTTCGGGTGTTGGATAGATATACGTACCGTTTTTACCCTGAACGGCTGTGATAGCCCCCAGTTTACCGGATATGGCGCCTAGCGGGCCTAAAAGTAATTTGGCCATAAGTAATGTGTTTTTGATAATGAAGAAAATTGTTTTCAGACTTACAGCAGTAAGCGTTACCGGTAGTTTATTGCTGAATACAAAACAAAACTAACCCGCTTTTAAACCAGTTGGTAACAGGGGCATGTAAAAAACGTCGATTTCCGTAAATTTTGCACAAATACGTAAGTTTTTCAACGTACCTGTTATTGCTTTCCTATGCCATTTGTTCGGGTTTTCTTCGGGTTTCCTTTTTGCCTCCCTGACTCTTCCCTCGCTCCTGTTGGGCTCTTTTGTCGTTCCTTCTTGTCTTTATAGAGCGATGCAGGTACGAAGTAAGAATCATAAAGGAGTTCGATACAGTAAAAGCAAACCAGGAGGAGATCAGTGCAAGTGCCGAACAGTAAGCTGTCGTAAAAGCCCCCACCCTTCGCCAAATCAAGGGCAGAGGCTTGGGGGGTTATGCGGCTTCTACCAACTCCACCAGGCGTTTGCATTGGCTGTAGGCATTGGGTTCTTCGTTGCTATGGCAAATACAACCATCTTCCCCTTCCATGCCACGATAGGCCGCGGCATCAATTAATCCTTCTATCACTATCCGCCACTCCGGCAACGTACTCATGTTGCTGCATTGTTTAAACACCCGGTATGGATTGAAGTATTGCTTGCGCGAGAGGTGACGCGGCAGGTAATCCCATTCGGTATAATCACGGCCGATGGAAGCGCAATACCAACTGGTAGCGAGCGGATCGGCAGCATCCTCGGGTATC
>DASYCT010000308.1:0-8596 GCA_036500065.1 Chitinophagaceae bacterium
ACGAGGAAAAAGTAAAAATCCATACGGAAAAATTATTTTCTGCCTTACCTGCTATCTATCAACAATTGCTCGACGATGCAGAATCTGTACTGAAATTTGACCCCGCGGCCCAATCCATCGAAGAAGTACTGGTAGCCTATCCCGGTTTTTATGCCACGGCCATTTACCGCATTGCCCACCAGTTGTTGTTGCAGGGTATCCGCACCCTGCCCCGTTTTCTTTCCGAATATGCACACAGCAAAACCGGCATTGATATTCACCCCGGGGCGGAAATAGGCGAATCGTTTTTCATCGACCATGGCACCGGTATCGTCATCGGCGAAACCACCGTGATTGGTAATAATGTAAAGATATACCAGGGCGTGACCCTCGGCGCACTCAACGTGGCAAAAGCCAACGCCAGCAGCCGCCGCCACCCAACGATCGAAGACAACGTGATCATCTATTCCGGCGCCACCATACTGGGAGGCAGCACCGTCATTGGTCACGACAGCATTATCGGCGGCAATGTATGGCTCACCTACAGCGTACCTGCCTATTCCCTGGTGTACCATAAAAGCGAAATAAAAGTAAGAGACAATAACCCTCTTCCCGAAGCATTAAATTTTGTTATATAAATAAACCATCACAATGAGAGCCAATACTATTTTAGAAACCATCGGCAAAACACCTCACCTGCGCATCAACAAACTGTTTGGCAAGGATCATGAAGTGTGGATAAAACTGGAAAGAAGCAACCCCGGCGGAAGCATCAAGGATCGTATTGCGCTTTCCATGATTGAAGATGCCGAGAAAAAAGGCATCCTCAAACCCGGCAGCGTGATCATCGAGCCCACCTCCGGCAATACCGGCATTGGACTGGCCATCGTAGCTGCCGTAAAAGGATACCCCGTTACCCTCGTTATGCCCGACAGCATGAGCATCGAACGCAGGAAACTCATGGCATTGTATGGCGCCAAATTCGAACTGACGCCCCGTGAAAAAGGCATGAAAGGCGCCATCGAAAAAGCAAAAGAGCTGCTGGCCCAAACCCCCAATGCATGGATGCCACAGCAGTTCGACAATAAAGCCAATACGGCGATACACCGTACGACAACCGCAAAAGAAATATTGAAAGACTTTCCCGAAGGCCTCGATTATATCATAACCGGTGTGGGCACCGGCGGTCATATTACCGGCGTCGCGGAAGTCCTGAAGAAGAAATTCCCCAACCTGAAAGTGTTTGCCGTAGAGCCGGAACAATCAGCTGTCATCAGCGGCGGAGCCCCCGGCCCTCACCCCTTACAGGGACTGGGCGCCGGCTTCATTCCCTCTATTCTAAACACCAAACTACTCGATGGCACCATATCGGTAGGCAAAGACGAGTCTTTCAGCTACGCACAACGCTTTGCGAAAGAAGAAGGCGTATTGGTCGGGATTTCTACCGGGGCTGCATTGGCCGCCGTGGCAAAAAAGCTAAAAGAAATTCCTGCCGGTTCCAAAGTACTTACGTTCAACTATGATACAGGCGAACGCTATTTATCGATTGAAGGATTGTTTTAATCAAAAGCGACAGACCATGCAACAGCATTCCATAGGTAAAGTGATATTGGCCGGCGCCGGTTGCGGCGACCCGGAACTGGTGACGGTCAAAGCAGCACGCTACCTGCAACAGGCAGACGTCGTGCTCGCCGACCGGCTGGTAAGCGATGCCATACTTCAGCAGTACGTGTCCCCCCACGCAGAGATTATCTATGTAGGAAAACAGTGCCGCCGCGGCGTATCCACTCCCCAGGAAACCATCAATGAACTGCTGGTGGAATATGCACAGGCGGGCAAATTCGTGGTGCGGCTCAAGGGAGGCGATGCATCCGTCTTTTCCAATATACTCGACGAATTGCAGACCCTCACGGAAAACAATATCCCCTACGAAATAGTGCCCGGCATTACATCGGCCCTCGGCGCCGCCGCCTATGCCGGCATACCCCTCACCGCAAGAGGTTATTCAACCGCGGTAAGGCTACTCACCTATTACAAATCGGATGTAGTCAGCGAAGCCTACTGGAAGGAACTGGCAGCCACCGACGACACCCTGGTATTTTATATGTCGGCCGAAACACTCGACAGTGTAGTAGCAAAATTAGTAGCCAACGGCATCGCCCCGGATAAACTGCTGGCCGTTGCCGAACAGGCTACTACCCCGATGCAGCATATACATACCTGTAGCCTCTACGACTATGAACAGCGATTAAAGGGACAACGGTTTGTTTCTCCCTCGCTTGTTATCATTGGCCGCGTAGTGGCATTGCACCAACAATTTGCCTGGCTGCAAAACAGCGGCAGCAAAGAATATTATTTTAAACCGGTAGCCGAAATAAAACCGGCTGCCCATACAGGAGCTATCGCGCTAAGCGCATAGCCCTTTATTATTATCACAAAAAACCGAGCAGATGCTGGCAGAACCGAAATTGAAGACATTGCTGGATTTAATCAGTCATTCTACCAAAGATGAACTCATCTGGATGAATGGTTATTTATCCGGCCTGCTGACACAGGCAGGCGTGACACAGGAAGCTCCCGTGCCCGGCGTGCCTGTCGCAACAAAACCTTCTGTGGCCAAGATCACTATTGTCTATGGCACAGAAACCGGCAACTCAAAAAGAGTGGCTACCGATTTTGCTTCCAAGGCAAAGAAAATCGGCATCACGCCCAAACTGGTAAGCCTGGACCAATACCGGCTGACCGATTTGCCCCGGGAAGAATATTTCCTGGCGGTTATCAGCACACAGGGCGATGGCGAACCACCTGCCGCTGCAAAAAAATTCTACGATCATATTCACCTGAACGGTTTTAAGTTCGATAAATTGAAATACAGCGTACTGGCATTGGGCGATACTTCCTATCCCCTGTTTTGCAAAGCCGGCGAAGACGTAGATGCCCAATTGCAAAAACTGGGTGGCAAACGCATCGCCCCCCTGCAAAAATGTGATACCGAATTTGACGAAGACGCCAACCAATGGTTTGCCAGCGTACTCCAATCATTAAGCGGTAACGAAAACGCCGGCGCCGCGCAGGTAACGGTCGCTCCTAAAAAAAGCAGTGGCAAGAAAACCTATACGGGCACCATACTCACGAATGTCAACCTCAATGACCGCGGTTCCGATAAGGAAACCCATCACATGGAAATAAGCGCCGAAGGCCTGGAATACCTTCCCGGCGATTCTATCGGCATCGTTCCCGAAAACGACCCCGCGGTGGTGGATGCCATCCTGCTGCTGACCGGCACCAACAAAATGGCCAAAATCGATTATCGTGGCGGCCTGAACTATATCACCGAACTCCTGCACAAAAAACTGGGCATTTTTCACCTGCCCGAACGCGTGGTAAAACAATACTCCGCTATCGTTCAGCAGGAAATACCCGCCACCCGTATCGACTTACTCGATCTGCTGAAAATATACCCGGTAACCGACAGCAACCAGTTTGAAGACGTGGTGGAGATACTCGAACCCATCACGCCCCGCCTCTACTCCATCGCTTCCTCGCCCGAGGCCCATGGCGGCGAAATTCATTTGACCGTGGCCCGGGACCGCTTCTGTGTAAACGATGAAATAAAATACGGGATTTGTTCCGACTACCTGTCTGGCCTGCCTGAAAATACAACCTTCGAGTTTTATGTTCACAAGAACAACCAGTTCAGACTGCCGGCTCCCGACAAAGACATTATCCTTATCGGGCCCGGTACCGGCGTCGCCCCCTTCCGTTCTTTCCTGGCGGAAAGAGATGCTACCGGCGCCGCCGGGAGAAACTGGCTGTTTTTCGGCGACCAGCATTTTGCCTCCGATTTCCTCTACCAGACCGAAATGCAGAACTGGGTGGAAACAGGCGTGCTCACCCGCATGAACGTGGCTTTTTCCCGTGACCAGGCAAAAAAGATATATGTACAACACAGGATGTCGCAGCACGGGGCCGACCTGTACCACTGGCTCGAGTCCGGCGCACACCTGTATATATGCGGCGCCAAAGACCCGATGAGCAGCGATGTGGAGCAAACCCTGCTCGGGATATTCGAAACCTTTGGCAATAAATCAAAAGAAGCCGCCCTGCAGTTCCTCGACCAGTTGAAAGAGGAAGGAAGATATTCGAAAGACGTTTATTAAATAATAACCATGAGCGACAACAAGAACTTATCATCGATAGAAAGAATCAAAACGGCCAGCGACGCCCTTCGCGGCACCCTGCGTGAAAGCCTGCAGGATGAACTGACAGGCGCCATCCGTGAAGACGACCAGGCACTGATAAAATTTCATGGCATGTACCAGCAGGACGACCGCGACCGCCGCGAGGAAAGGGCCTCCAAAAAACTGGATCGCCTGTATTCCTTTATGATCCGCCTGCGCCTGCCGGGGGGCTTTTTAACCCCTTCCCAATGGGTAGCCATGCACGAAGTGGCAGGTGACAATTCAACCGGCGTCATCAAGATCACCACGCGGCAAACCATACAACTGCACGGTATCATCAAATCCAACATAAAACCTACTATCCATGCTTTTTCCGAAGCAAAGCTCAATTCAATAGCTACCTGCGGCGATATCAACCGCAACGTGACCTGCAGCACCCATCCCAATGAATCACCCATTCACGCACAGGTGTTCGCCTATGCCCAGGACATCAGCGACATGCTGATGCCTAAAACGAAGGCTTACTATGAAATATGGCTGGACGAGGAAAAGATTGTCGATAAAAAGGACGAAGAAGATCCCCTGTACCAGGATCGCTATATGCCCCGTAAATTTAAAATAGGCATTGCCATTCCCCCCAACAACGATGTCGATGTGTTTACCAACGATCTCGGCCTCGTGGCGATAATCGAAAAGAACAAACTGAAAGGGTTTAACATAGCCGTTGGCGGCGGCCTTTCCACCACCCATGGCAACCCCGACACGTATGCGCGCCTCGGCTCCGTGCTTGGCTATGTGGAAGCAGGAGAAAAAACTATGAAAGCCGTGTATGAGGTATTGACCGTTCAGCGCGATTTCGGCAACCGCAGCGATCGCAAACTTGCACGCGTAAAATACACGATTGACAGGATGGGAGTGGATGGTTTTCGCGAAGAGCTGGAAAAACGCATCGGTTTTAAGCTCCAGGCCGCTAAGCCCTTCAGCTTCACCAGCCGTGCCGACCGCTATGGTTGGGAACAAAACGATAAAGGCTTATGGCATTATACCCTGTACGTGGAAAACGGCCGTGTGCTCGACGAGGAAAAACTACTGATGAAAACGGCCCTGCTCAAAGTAGCAGAGACCGGCAAAACGACTTTCCGTTTTACGACCAACCAGAATCTTATCATAAGCGATATCAAGGAAGAAGATAAGGCCGCCATACAACAACTACTGGAAGAATACCGGTTAATCCAACATACGGAGAAGGCCACGGCCACCCGTAGAAACGCGATGGCCTGCGTCTCCTTTCCCACCTGCCCGCTGGCGCTGGCGGAAGCCCAACGCTATCTACCCGACTTACTGACAAAGATTGAAGGCTCCCTGGCAAAACATAAGTTGCAGGACGAGAATATCATTATCCGCATGACGGGCTGCCCCAACGGCTGCGCCCGCTCCTATGCTGCCGAGATTGGCTTCGTGGGCACCGGCCCCGGTCGTTACAACCTGCACCTCGGCGGCGACCACCAGGGATTGCGGCTCAACAAACTATACAGGGAAAACCTCGACGAAACCGCCATACTCACCGAGCTGGACGGCCTCTTTGCTTCCTTTAAAAAGGACCGGCAGAAAAAAGAAGCCTTTGGCGATTTTGCCCTGAGAAAACAGCTCGTATAATCGCTTTTTTTAAAAAAACTCTTCACAGAGTTTTTTTATACACTTAAACTCTAGTATTTTTGTAGACTAGTAAAATAGAACAGACCATCCTTTATAAATTAACTTTGTATGAGAAATAACAATACGCTCCGTTTATATGCTGCATTGCTGCTGCCCCTCCTCTTCGGTATAAAACAGGCCACGGCCCAGCAAAACACCGTTATCGAAATTTCGGGAAAGGTAACCGACGTAGAGAAAAAAGAGCCGCTCGCGGACGTAAGCGTGCAGGTGAAAGGAAGCGTAGCCGGGACCACTACCGGCAAAGACGGCAATTTTACGCTGCGTACCAGGGCAAAGCTCCCCTTTACGCTCATATTCTCTTCTATAGGTTTCAGCCAGCGGGAACTGGAAGTCAAAAGCCTGGGCTCCGACCTGCAGGTAGAGTTGTCCACGCAAACCGTGTTGGGCAATGAAATTGTAGTCACCGCCTCCCGCGTGCCGGAAAGCATCTTAAAATCTCCCGTAGCCATCGACAAGCTCGATATCCGCGCTATTCGTGAAACAGCTTCCCCGAGCTTTTACGATGCATTGGAAAATGTAAAGGGCATACAGATGACCACTTCCAGTCTCACGTTTAAAATCCCCAATACACGCGGTTTCAATATCCCCAATAATTTCCGCTTCATGCAGTTGGTGGATGGAGTAGACATGCAGGCCGCTACGCTCGGTGTTCCTCTCGGCAATGCCATCGGGCCGACCGAGCTGGATATTGCCAGCGTGGAAGTAACGCCCGGCGCCGCTTCCGCCCTTTATGGCATGAATGCCATCAACGGCATGGCCAACCTGCTTACCAAGAATCCTTTCACCAGCCAGGGCCTTAGCATTTACCAGAAAACAGGTGTCAACCATGTAGACGGTATCGATCACAGTCCCGCCGTACTTACGGAATCGGCCATCCGCTACGCCAAAGCGATCAGCAGCAAGTTTGCATTCAAGCTGAACTTTGGCTATATGGAAGGCACGGACTGGCGCTCCAATACAAAACTGGACCAGAATCCCAATAACTTACCCAGTGCCAATCCTGCTTTTCCCGCTCTGAACGGCGCCGCCAACCAGGCCTACGACGGCTGGAATAAATACGGCGACGATGCACTGGCCGGCAGCAACCTGGTATCTATCAGCGGCCTTACCATTGACGGAAAAGCAAACCAGACGCTGCGGGTAGCCCGCACCGGTTACAACGAAGTGGACCTCGTAAGTCCCCAGGTACGTAATATAAAATTTGATGGCGCTCTCCATTATCGCCCCTCGGAAAAAGTTGAAATCGCCTACACCTATCGTGTGGGCACCATGGACGGGGTGTTCCAGCGCGGGAATAAGATCCGCCTGCAAAATGTAATTGTACAAAATCATGCCCTTGAAATAAAGGGAAGCAATTTTGTCATCCGCAGCTATGTATCGCTTGAAAATACCGGCGACTCCTACAACGTAAAGCCGCTGGCCGATAACCTCGACCTGTACACCGGCGGCGCCACCGACACAAAGACTGCCACCAGTTGGGGCACCAAGTACAAAAATGCGCTGACCTCCTATGCGGCTACCAATGGCCCCCTGACAGAAAGCAATCTCGCCGCCGCTACACAATATGCACGCCAGCAGGCAGATGCCGGCCGTGCAACACCGGGTACCGATTATTTCAACCGGCTGGTGGATACCATTACCAAAATCAACAACTGGGATATTAAATCGAGCGCCATCCCCAATGCTCCTGTTACCGGCGGCGCGGCATTGATCCAGAAAAGTCACCTGTACCATACCGAAGCACAATGGGACCTGTCGAGCAAAATAAAGATCTTCGATTTACTCATTGGCGGCGATGCCCGCATTTATGAAGTAATTCCCGACGGCAATAACTTCGTCGATTTTTCGCGTCCTGTCGATCAACGCAATATCCCGTTAAAAGATGGCAGCTTCGGCAGCAATATATATTATAAAAAATTCGGCGCCTTTACACAGGCCACCAAAACCCTGCTCGACGACAAACTGAAATTATTCGGCTCGCTCCGTTGGGATTACAACCCCTATTTCGCACCCAAGTACACGCCACGCCTGGCGGCTGTGTATACATTCAAGGAAAAGCATAACTTCCGTTTCACCTACCAGTTAGGCTATCGTTTCCCTGCCCTGTTTGAAGCATTGTCTTTTGTCAATAATGGTCGCGTCCGGCGCGTGGGCAGCCTGCCGTTTATCGATGCAGGATTGGGCTATCTCGAAAACAGCTATACAATGGCCTCTGTAGTCAACTTCAACGCTGCTGTAAGCGCGCAGGGAAACACCGACGCAGCAGCCCTTGCCAACCGCAACCTGCTTCAATGGGCCAATCTCCCCAAAGCAGGTCCCGAAAAAATCACTTCGTTTGAAATCGGCTATAAAAGCGTCCTGCTCGACAATACGCTTACCATCGATATAGATGCGTATAGCAATACCTACAATGGTTTCCTCGGGCAGGTGCAGGTCTATGTACCAAAAGGCACGACCGTAGGCAGTGATGACGCCGTTCTTGCCATGCTGGACCGGAACCGCGATCCCACTGCAGCGACACCTACTACCGCTGCCAGCCAGGGACAGGATCGCTACCGTGTGTACACCAACGCAACCGGCGTTTACCATAATTTCGGTTCCTCCGTAGCAGTCAATTACAATTTTTATAAAAAATATACCGTCGGCGGCGTGTTGAACTACAATGAAATGAGATCAGGCAATCCGAACGATATTTTCGTAACCGGCTTCAATACACCCAA
>DASYCT010000309.1:0-4162 GCA_036500065.1 Chitinophagaceae bacterium
CCAAACAGGCCAATGGCCTCGATGGAAAAAACGGGCGGCCGGATGTGTTGGACGAGGCCAGATGGGGACTGGACTGGTTGCTGAAAATGCACCCCCGGGATGATTGGATGTTTAACCAGTTGGGCGATGATCGCGACCACCAGGGCATGCGTCTGCCAGGGCTCGATTCTTTCTATGGCAAAGGTTATGAACGACCGGTATATTTTGTGTCCGGCGAGCCGCAGGGACTGGGAAAGTATAAGAACCATACTACAGGCACTACGTCCACCGCTGCCAAATTCGCCAGCGCCTTTGCGCTCGGCAACCAGTTGTTCTTTTCTACCGACAGCTCCTATGCCCGCAGGCTTTTTAGGAAAGCAATCAGCGCACGCGCATTTTCCCACCGGAAAGAAGGTGTTATGCAAACAGCGCCCAATAAGGCGCCTTATTTCTATGAAGAAGAAAACTGGCGCGACGATGAGGAACTGATGGACGCCAGCATGGCCCACATGTATCTTTTGAACGGGTGGGCCAATTGTGGCAACGAGTTCGATTACCTTATTTACAATAAGAACAAAGAAAAGATTACTCCCTGGCTGGGTGAGGACACGGCAAAACACTACCAATGGTACCCGTTCATCAACTTAGGTCATTATGAATTTATCCGGTTGGGAAAAATATGGAAGATAGATAATACGGCGAAATACTATAAGGAAACGCTCAACTGGTACAAACAAGGTATTGAGCGCGTTTGGAAAAAAGCGCAGCACAATGCTTTTTACCGCGGCGTGCCTTTTATCTGGTGCAGCAATAACCTCACTACCTCCTTTGCCATTCAGTGTTATTGGTATCGTGCGTTGAGCGGGGATACACAATTCAAAGAGCTGGAACAGGCCAATTTCGACTGGCTGTTTGGTTGTAACCCATGGGGCACCGGTTTTGTGTATGGATTGCCGGGAGACGGCGATACGCCCACCGATCCGCATTCGGCTTTCACGCATTTAAAAAACTATCCCATCGACGGCGGCCTGGTAGACGGTCCCGTATATGCCAGCATCTATGACCACCTGTTAGCCATTAAATTATCCCACCCCGATACCTACGCTCCTTTTCAAAGCGCCCTGGCGGTGTACCACGATGATTATGGCGATTACAGCACCAATGAACCCACCATGGACGGCACCGCCTCGCTTATCTACCTGCTGGCGGCCAAACAGGCAGAGGGTGGCGTGGCCCTGTACGACAGGATGATGCATTTTGACCACGGAGCAATTACACGCGGAGATACAACTACGAAAAAACTGGCGATCGTTTTTACAGGCGACGAATTCGCGGAAGGCGGTAATAGCATACTGCAGGCGCTTGACAACGAAAAGGTAAAAGCTTCTTTCTTTTTTACCGGCCGGTTTTACCGCAATCCCCGGTTCAGGCATATCATACAACAATTGCAGGCAAACGGCCATTACCTGGGCCCGCATTCCGATAAACACCTGTTGTATTGCGATTGGAATAAACGCGACAGCCTGCTGGTCAGCAAAAAGCAGTTCACCAACGACCTGTTGCAGAACTATACCGCCATGAGCGCTTTTGGCATCCGCCGGAAAGATGCACCCTTTTTCCTCCCGCCTTATGAATGGTACAATGACAGTATTGCCGCCTGGACCCGCCAACTCGGTATGCAACTGATCAATTATACTCCCGGCACCAAAAGCAATGCCGATTATACGGTTCCCGGCAACACGAACTACCGGGGAACGGACGAAATTTATAGATCCATTACCGAATACAACGATCATCACCTCCGTGCAGGCCTGAACGGGTATATTTTACTGCTTCATATCGGCGCCGGCCCCGGGAGAACGGACAAATTCTACCGCCGCCTGCCTGCCCTGCTTCGGTGGCTCAGGGCAAATCATTACGAACTCATGACAATTCCCCGGCTCCTGCAGTAGGCGCCCACAGAGGGACAGCGGCCCGTCAGCCCCTCATTTGCAAAAGCCGTTAACAAAGCATCAATTTTGCCCGATTCGGGTTATCTTTGTCCACGCAAAACCGACAGGATATGAAGTTTGAGAAAATTTACAACAAAGGGCAGGCGCGGATATTCCAAAGCCAGTACCTGGAGGTACTGACCAAAACACATCCGCTGGTTATCTGGGGCATGTACCTTCCTATCATAGGTTACATGCTCTATCGCAGTTACGCAATACTTAATTACACACTTGGCTACATGGCGCTGATCTTCGTGGGCGGCATGCTCGCATGGACACTTTTCGAATACATCATGCACCGTTTTATTTTTCATTTTATTGCTGATAGCCCGCGAACGCAGCGTTTTATTTATGTCCTCCACGGCAATCACCACGAATATCCCCGGGATAAAGAACGCCTGTTCATGCCACCCGTACCAAGCCTGATCATCGCTTCCATACTGTTTGCACTTCAGTACATCGTGCTGGGCACCAATATATTTATGTTTTTCCCCGGTTTTATCTTTGGCTACCTGATGTATGGCAGCATGCACTATGCCATACATGCCTGGAACCCGCCGTTTAAATGGATGAAACCCTTGTGGAGAAACCATCACCTGCATCACTACAAAGAACAACAAAAAGGATTTGGCGTAAGCACCACCATCTGGGACCGGGTATTCGGCACCATGTTCGATTTGAAAAAGGAAAAAGAAGATAAGGAAAAGACAAGAGAGTTGATGTTCAAGTAAGGGAAGCTGCGAGCCGTGAGTTATGAGCCGCGAGCCATTTTTACATTCATCACCATTTCTCTTCCTCACTGATATTATCATCCCGCCGGCTAAATTCCCGGCGGGATTTTATTTTTTGTACCTGCCGTTCGATAATAAGGTCCGCAATGATAGCGCCCGCATTTTCGGCAGGGTTATGCTGCAGCAAGTATTTCAGTTTGGATTCGCTTACATCCAGCCGGTACAGGCTGCTGATAAGCCGGTTAAAATCGCTTTGAATAAAGCGGTTCACCTCCGCCACCAACTGCTGCCGCCATTCGGAAAACAAGGCCGCAGGACTCAAAAGCCCGTACTCTTTATTCAATTCCGCCCGGGCCTCTTGTAACCCTTCAGGTTCATCAGTATTATTTGCCATTAGTATAAAAATAGTTAATTTTCAGCATCAACGATTATTTCGTACGTATCGATTCGTATATTGTGTCCCTGTAAACCAGGTGACCTTATGCGACTAACTGCAGCACTCCTCCTTATAATGGCATTTTCCGTTAAGGCTTTCCCGCAAGGCAGCGTTAAAGGTAAGATCATTGACTCTACCTCCAAACAGCCGCTGGGTCTTGGCACCATCACCGTATTTAAAGCCGCCGATACCGTTATCATCACCTACCGGCTTAGCACCCCCGAAGGGGAATTCAAAGTACCCGGGCTGCCCCTGGGTCTGAATTGCCGGGCCGTTATCTCCTATTCCGGTTACAAGGTATACCGTAAAGAATTTACCTTATCTGCCGCGCAGCCGCAGCTTGATCTCGGCACCATCACAATGACGGCCAATTCCAAATCGCTTGACGAAGTACTGGTAATAGCAGAGCGGCCGCCCGTGACCGTCCGACAAGATACCATTGAATTCAATGCCTCGGCATTTAAAACCATTCCCAATGCGCTGGTGGAAGACCTGCTTAAAAAACTGCCCGGCGTGCAGGTGGATGCCGACGGCAATATCATGGTCAACGGCAAACCGGTCAACCGCATACTGGTAGATGGTAAAACCTTTTTTGGCGATGACCCCAAGATGGCTACCCGCAACCTGCCCGCCAATGTGATCGACAAGGTACAGGTAGTGGATGATAAAGAAGAACTGATGCGCAACGGCGACGATAATATTAATAATGTAGGCAAAGTGATCAATATCACGCTGAAGAAAGGGGTTAAAAAAGGCTGGTTTGGAAAACTGTATGCCGGCGGCGGCACGGACGACCGGTATGAAGCAGGTGGCATCGCCAATATTTTCCGCGATACATTGCAGGTGAGCGTACTGGGCTACCTGAACAACCTGAACCGGCCCGGCTTCGGGTTTACCGACCTGATGCAAACAGGCGGCCTCCAGCGCAATGGAAGCACCAGCAACGGCACCAACATCGGCATCTGTGGCAATGCCGGGGGCGGCAGCAGCATAACCATCAACGGCATCAATTTTGGCGGCGCTCA
>DASYCT010000310.1:0-5403 GCA_036500065.1 Chitinophagaceae bacterium
ATTTCAAAATATACCAGTGCTTTGATGCCGATGCCGCCTACCTTGCCGAGATTGCCCATGCCGCTGATGCCGAGAACGATGGTCAGGAATATAATCGGGTAAATAAACAGCTTGATAAGGTCTACAAAGCGGGTGCCGAGCTTCTCCATTTTTACGCCGGTGCTGGGGTAATAATTGCCCAGCAGAACGCCGAGGACAACGGCGATTAATACCCAAAAGGTAAGGTTGGTAATGACGCGGTAATAAAGAGGCTTATTTTTTTCCACTTACATACGGGTTGTCTTTGATATAAAAGCGATACGGCAACAGGGCATCTTCGGCCGCATAGTCAACACCGATACGAGGGGTGGCGATGATACGGGAAGGGCCGACCCGGGCGCCGTCGGAAGCAATAAAGATCGTGTCACCGAGTAAGGACAGCCCGGTATGGGTAGTCCTTATGCCCAATGCCTTTGATACATTGCCGGGACCGCGGCCCACGGTATGATCCAGTTTCGGCTTCTTCATGCGGCGCAGCATGATGTCGATACCTTCTACCGGTTCTATGCCTCTTATGAGGATTGCGTGCGGCACATCCTGCGCATTGGTGACCACGTTGAAGAGGTGGTGAAGCCCGTAAATAAGGTACACGTAGGCGACGCCCCCGCTGCTGTACATCACTTCTGTCCGTTTGGTACGGCGGCCGCCATACGAATGGGCGGCTTTGTCGACGATACCATTGTAGGCCTCCACTTCCACGATCCGGCCGCTGGTTTGCTCACCGTTGAAACGCGTAACCAGCAGTTTACCGAGTAATTCTCTTGCTATCCGCACCGGGTTTTTACGCCGGTAAAACGCTTCAGGCAACATTTCCATAATTAATTCCTCCCGAGTGGGCTCAAAGTAATAAATTTATGCACTCAAAAATCCATCTCCTTTGCTAAAGGAAATTGTTATTGCCATACAGTCATATAGTAAGGCGCATCACTTTATTAGTAAGCATCGTCTCTGGAAATGGATCATCCTTCCGGGGCTTGTGTATACGCTGCTGTTTTGTATCGGCTTGTATTTTTTCAGCAAAAGCGCCACGAGCGTCATTGAATACCTCGGAAACACCACCGGGCTGCACCACTGGCTGGGCAAGTTGAAAAACGGCTGGCTGGGTTTCTTTTTTACCCTGGAAGGTATTATGGTCTGGCTGGTGCTCATGTTTTTTTATTTCTCCCTGTTTAAATACCTGTGGCTTATTATCGGCTCGCCGGTATTTGCTTATCTCAGTGAAAAAACGGAAGCGCTGCTGGAAGGAAAGGAATACCAGTTCAATTTCGGGCAATTGCTGAAAGACATGGGGCGGGGGGTGCGACTGGCGCTGCGTAACTCGCTGTGGCAAACGGTGTACACCGTATCGATCCTGCTATTGGCATTTATACCCATCATTGGGTGGGTAACGCCTGTTATTTCGTTATTCGTCGAATGTTATTATTACGGGTTCTCGATGCTCGATTACAGTTGCGAGCGGCATAAATTATCTCCCTCGCAGAGCATTGCATTTATCAGCAACCGCAAGGGGCTGGCTATCGGCAACGGGCTGGTTTTTTACGGGATGCATTTTGTGCCCTTCCTCGCCCCGGCTTACGCGGTGGTGGCGGCAACAATTAGTTTATATTACCAGGAAAAGGAGGTATAATGGCAAGCGCGGCATTGGGACAGGTCTATATGATTCCCGCATTTATCGATGAAGAAGCATTGCAAACCATCCCGGCATACGTCGTGGACGCGGTAAAAGAATGTACTGCTTTTTTTGTGGAGAACGAACGAAGCGCCCGGCGCTATCTCAAACAGTTGTGGCGGGAAATGGTGATCGATAATTATGAATGGCATGTGATTGATAAACAGGCGGACACTGCAAAGGTAACGTCCAGTTTTAAAAAACTGCTGCAGCGGGGCATGACCATCGGCGTGATCAGCGAATCAGGTTGTCCCGGTGTCGCCGACCCGGGTCAACTGCTGGCGGAAGCTGCTCACCAACTGGGAGCCGTGGTAAAACCGCTGACAGGCCCGAGTTCCATCCTGCTGGCGCTGATGGCCAGCGGCATGAACGGCCAGCGGTTCCAGTTTACCGGTTATCTCCCGATCGATAACGGGGAACGGATAAAAGCATTGAAGGAACTGGAAAGTGAATCGGCCAAAAAGAAATGCACGCAGATTTTTATTGAAACGCCTTACCGGAATAACCAGTTGGTGGAATCCATCTGCAAGACCTGTCATCCCACTACACAGCTTTGCATCGCGGCCGACATTACGGGACCGAATGAATTCATTAAAACCATGACGATTGCAGCCTGGCAAAAAAACAAGCCGGACATTCATAAACGCCCGGCGATATTTCTTTTATATGCCCCACCATCCCTTATCTTACGATAGGGGCTATGAGAGCGTTTTGGCTTTATTTCATTGACCAGATGCTGTCGACGATGAACTTTGTATTGCCGCGCCAGGGAAGGGTTCCCAGGTATTCCTCATAATGTAATATGAATGTTTTCCCCGTATTCTTCATCAGTTGCTCTGCCACCGATTCCTTTTGTACAGAAAATAAAAATTCATTGGATTGTATGTTGCCGGGAGTACCTCCTTTAAAGCCTTGTTGTATCAGTTCCCCTTCATAGGTTTTAAAAACATACCCTTTATATACCATATAATTGAGCTCTCCTGCCTTGGTTCCTCCCCCGAAAGCCCTGAAATAGCGCCACCAGGTAAAGATTCCCAGCGCCAGGACGATAACAAGCACCGTAATAGTTAAAAACTTTTTCATAAACAGCTTTTAGTTGAAATTACAATCCGTATTTATCAATAAGGTAAATCAATCCGCTCATAGCGATAGCGCCCATTTCCAGTTCGCGTTTGTTCACGTTTTCAAATACATCGTTGCGGCTATGGTGAATATCGAAATAGCGCTGGCCGTCGGGCAGCAGTTCTCCCACGGGAACGTCCATCGTGGTATGGAGGGGTGTCACATCGGCCCCGCCACCGCCTTCGTTGAAGGCGTAAATGCCATAGGGAAGGAGTAAGGGTATCCAGCCACGTATTTTATCCAGTTGCGGACCGCGCAGGGAGAAGCTGAACTTGCGGGGAGTGAAACCACCGGCATCGCTTTCGAGGGCGAAGAGGTGTTTTTCTTTTTTTGCCGCCGCTACTTCGGCGTATTTGCTACCGCCGCGCAGGCCGTTTTCTTCGTTGACGAAAAGCACCACGCGGAGGGTATGGCGGGGATGGTAGCCGATGGCTTTGAGGGCGCGGAGTATTTCAATGGCATGTACACAGCCGGTGCCGTCGTCGTGGGCCCCCTCTGCGGGGTCCCAGCTATCGATATGGCCGCCTACCGTAATGTATTCTTCAGGTGATTCACTGCCGGCCAGTTCACCGATCACGTTGTGACCGATGGTGTCGGGCAGAAAATGGGCTTCCGATTTATAAAACAAGGCGATCTTCTTTCCCTTGTTCAACAGGGCCGCCAGCCGATCGGCATCACGCAGACCCATAGCTGCACAGGGAATTTTCGGGTAAGCGGAATCGTAGGCCGTGGCGCCGGTATGGGGGTAATTGTCCACCGAGCCGGAGAGGGAACGTATGACCACGGCAAGGGCGCCGTATTTTGCCGCCCGTGAGGGGCCGGAACGCCGGTAAGGACCCGCGTCGCCATAAGCACGGAAGGGCTCCACGAATTTTTGATTAAAGGCATAATTGTAAAAAACGATCTTTCCCTTTATTTCGTCCTTTCTCTTTTCGAGTTCGTCGAAGTTATTGATTAAGATGACGGGCGCTTTGACACCTGTTTTCCCCGGCGTCCCGAGGGAATTGCCGAGGGCCAGCACATCCAGCATTTCTTTTACCGGCTGGCCGTTCTGGCCGGTATATTCTATCCATGCGGTCTCCCTGCCACGCACCCAATGGGGAACCATGCATTCCTGCAGGTACACTTTGTCGGCGCCGGCGGCTTTGAGGGCTTCCATACCCCAGGTTTCGGCCTTGTAGATTTGGGGAGAGCCGGCGAGGCGGCCGCCTACGGTTTTGCACAGGAGGCGCAGGTTTTCATAGGCTTTGCCGTTGACCAGCACTTCGTCCGACAGGCGGGACAGGAGCAGTGAATCATCTGTCTGTGCGATTGAAGGGGCTGCGGTCAAAAGGAATAAGGCGATTGTCGTCCATCGTATCATTGTACCTTAAATTTTTCTAAAGATAAGCAAACAATTGACCGCCGGGATGGTTAGTAGGAACGGTTACCCCGAAGCGGTTAATTTCAGTTACCTTCGGAAACATTTTTTAAGTACTCAACTTGCATGAATGCGTATAGGAATTGTTTGTTATCCTACTTTCGGGGGTAGTGGTGTGCTGGCGACAGAATTGGGGAAAGCATTGGCCGACAAGGGTCACCAGGTGCACTTCATTACCTACCAGCAGCCGGTGCGGCTAAGCGGGTTCAATGCCAATATTTTCTATCATGAAGTACGGGTGCCTACTTACCCGTTGTTTGACTACCCGCCTTATGAAACGGCGCTTGCGAGCACCATGGTGGATGTGATCGCCAACAACAACCTGGACCTGCTGCATGTGCATTATGCCATTCCACATGCTTCGGCCGCCTATATGGCCAAACAGATACTCGCAAAACAGGGTAAGCACATACCGGTGATCACCACGCTGCACGGTACCGATATTACGTTGGTGGGCAAGGATAAAACATACGCGCCGGTAGTTACTTTTTCCATCAATGAAAGCGATGCGATCACGGCGGTGTCCAACAACCTGCGGGATGAAACCTATCGCTCGTTTAAAATAGAAAAGGAAATTGAAGTGATCCACAATTTCGTGGATGTACATCGTTTTCACCGCAGGCCCATCGATGCGTTTAAGCGGGTGATTGCGCCGGAGGGTGAGCGTATCTTACTCCATGCTTCCAATTTCAGGAAGGTAAAACGCGTGGATGATGTAGTGAAGATATTTGCCAAAGTAAAAGAGCAGTTGCCGGCCAAGCTCCTGTTTGTGGGGGATGGCCCGGAACGGCCGGGTGCGGAAGGCCTGAGCCGCGAGCTGGGTATCTTCGGCGATATACGTTTTGTCGGAAGGCAGGAGCAAATGGAAGATATTCTTGCGATTGCCGATTTGTTTTTGCTTACCTCCGATTACGAAAGCTTTGGGCTGGCGGCGCTGGAAGCCATGGCTGCCGGCGTGCCGGTGATCAGCACCAATGCGGGTGGTCTGCCGGAAATCAATGTCAACGGGGTAACAGGCTACCTGAGCGAGGTGGGCAATGTCGATGATATGGCCCGGCATGCGCTGCATATATTAAAGGAGGACGATACGCTGAAGCAATTCAAACAGCAGGCGAGGCATCATGCAGCGGCGTTTGATATACATCATATCGTG
>DASYCT010000311.1:0-4093 GCA_036500065.1 Chitinophagaceae bacterium
CAACCCAGTATATTGGGTAATGGCATTGATCCCGGGACAGGTTGCAATCTTGACGATTACAAACTATCTCCCGATTTTTCGGGTAAACTCTTTGCAGAGGTATTAAAAATGTACAATAAAACAACGATTGAGACAGCAAACGAAAAACGTGTTTTTTACGTGGATCTTGCTGCCCTGCTGCCTCCCCGAAACGACAATTATTACGATTGCTGTCACTATAGTAACCGGGGATGTAAAATTGTAGCGCAAATCATTTACGACCAATCACTCGATTATTTGAAAGCAAATTTTGCTTCCTCTATAAAGCATTGACATATAATTTTTAGGTAGTGTAAGGAATTTCCCGAAGTATCATTTATTTATGCCTTATTTTAAATAATGGATAAAACAAAGCCTTCAGAAACGCTCCTCGTGATTGTTACCGGGTTGATCGTTATTTACCTGGTCAAAAGATCGGTTGTTTTTCTTGACATTGCGGTTATCGTGAGCCTTCTTGGATTGTTGGCGCCTGTAACCGCTCTTTGGCTGCACCGGGCCTGGATGGGGCTGGCAAAGCTGCTGGGCGCCGTATCGGAGAAAATAGTACTTACACTAATCTATATATTGATTTTAATTCCCGTGTCCGCGCTGGCCAAGCTATCGGGTAAGTTTCGTCTTGATAAGAATCCTGAAAAAGATAGTTATTTCAAGGAGCGTAATCACAGGTACACAAAGGATGACCTGGAGAATTTATGGTAAAAAAACTATTATGAAACGATTCGGACCTTTTCTTCTTTTTCTTATACTGGTTTTTGCCATATACCTGCCGTTGATTGACAAGAGTTTTTCTTCAGATGATTTCCAGGTTTTGCGAAGGATCGTTTATACCCGGCATAGCATTTTTATCAAGGGGTTTTTCAGGCCGCTTTCGGATATTACGCTGTATGGGTGTTATTTGCTCGCGGGGTTTCATCCTGTTCTTTATAACATCTTTAATTTTATAACGCATAGCTGCATTGTATATATATTGTTCCTGGTGGCAGGCCGTATATCCTGGGTGCCGGCTGAAAACCGCTCCTTTTTTTCCTGGCTGACGGCCCTGCTTTTCCTCACCTATCCTTTTCACAATGAACCGATCCTTTGGGGAGTCGGCAGGGGTTCCCTGCTGTCCAATTTGTTTGCCGTCCTGGCAATGCTGGTTGCGGTGTCCGCTGTGAAGACCCGTTGGAAGTACTTCCTGGTATGCCTTTTTTATTTTATTGCCATGAGCGGGTATGAAACGGTCATGGTATTGCCGGGTATCATATTATTGCTGGCCTACGATCGTAAATCGTCCCTGCGCAGCTATACACCCTGGGCTGGCTGGCTGGGCATCACGCTGGTTATACACCTGGTATTGCGCGTATGGGTGTCGGGGGTATTCTTCGGGGAATACGGGGCGGAGATGATAGAAACGAAGTCGGGCGTCATGAAGTACATAAAAGTAGCGGGAAGGGTATTGTTGCCGCCGATGGAAAACTCCTCCTTATTAACGGGACTGTTTGTGCTGCTGGCGCTCGTGTTTTGTACGGGGATATTCCTGTTATGGAAAAAGAGGACGACCCATGCGGCGGGGTTTGGAAATTTCCTGCGTTTCGGGGGGATGCTTTTGCTGGCCCTGTTCATCCCGATGCTGTTTGGTATGAGCACGAGGACTTATGAAGGAGACAGGCTTTTTTATTTCTCCTCTGATTTTGTGGCCCTGCTGCTGGCCTGGATGATTACGGCCTTGTTTAAAAGAAGACAGGCTATTATAGTGTCCGGTGCAATAATAGCTTACCAGTTTTCGATTCTGCTGGTGACTGTCCATAACTGGTATATCGCTTCCGGCATCACTAAAAATATTATCGCCACGCTTCAAACGGAGAATAGCCCGGGCAAACGCATTTATGTGGCGAACATACCGGAGGAATATCATGGAGCGCATATATTCCGCAACGGGTTTTATGATGCTTTGTGGATGACGGGAATCGATACCTCTACCATCCGGGTTGTAAATTTCGTACGAACGGAGCAATGGACGGGTTTGCCCAGGCTGATGCCCGGGCTGGCGGAAGATGGGGGGCTTTTTATACCTCCTTATGTGACGGTCACGTTCAAGGGGAAGGGGCAGGGCCCCGTCAGAAAAGGGGAGGGGTATAGCCTGGATATCAACCCGGCGCTGGAAAGGGTTTTTTACTGGGATGGAAATTATTTGGAACAGATAAAATAATAGCCGATAAATTTGAAATGAATTAACCCTGATATGCCTCATTTATCCATCGTAAGCCCTGTTTATAAAACAGGGAGTATTTTACCGGAACTGGTGCGACAACTGGGGGAAGCCCTGCCTGCCATTACCACGGACTACGAGATTATTCTTGTGGACGACGCGAGCCCTGACGACGCCTGGACCAACCTGGTAACGCTTTGTGAGAAGGACAGGCGCATCAAAGCCATCCGGCTAAGCAGGAATTTTGGCCAGCATGCAGCGCTCACTGCGGGACTGAAGCATGCCGGGGGTAAATGGATAGTCGTGATGGATAGCGACCTGGAGGACATCCCGGGAGAAATAGCCCGGCTGTACGAACAGGCAATAAAAGGCTATGATATTGTTATTGCAAAACGGGTAGGGAAAACACATTCGTTGTTTCGCAGGCTGGCATCCAAACTTTTTTATCGCTGGCTGACCTGGCTTTCCGGTCTTCCCTCCGATTATACGGTGGCCAATTTTGGCATCTACAGCAGGCAGGTCATTGACGAAGTCATCGCCATGCCCGAGACGCACCGGTTTTTCCCCATGATCATTAACTGGGTTGGTTTCAGGCGCACCTCGATTGAGTACAAACATGGTACGAGGGAAGACGGTAAATCGGGGTATGACACAAAGAAATTATTCAACCTCGCGCTGGATATTACACTGGCTTATTCGGATAAGCCGCTTCGATATGTTGCCCGCCTGGGGTTTATTATTTCCGCGGCTACATTTATTTATAGTCTTGTCGTACTTGTACGGTATTTCATGGGAGACATTATTGTTTTGGGATACACCAGCCTTATTTTATCCATCTGGTTTCTTGGCGGTATAATACTTTTTACGCTCGGAGTAGTTGGGTTGTATGTCGGCCGGACATTCGAAGAAACAAAACGAAGACCGCTTTATATTATTGAAAAAGAAATTAATGCCCGGTTATGAAGATTGATTTTTTCTTAATGGGGAGAAAGGGCCTGCGGGTATTGGAGCATGTTTGTGCTTCGCGCCATAAAATCCATATAGGCGCTGTCGTCTCCGCGAGAGACAGCGCCATGCTGGAAGATACAACAGAAGCGATAGCGGCCTGCTGCGCGAAACACGGCATTTCTTTTTCTTTAAGGGAAACATATACCGCAACGGGCAAGGCGGATTACCGTGTACTGGTTGGCTGGAAATGGATGGTAGAGGAGAAGGATACCATCGTATTGCACGATGCGTTATTGCCCGCATACCGGGGTTTTGCTCCCCTGGTCAATGCACTTATCGAGGGGGAAGCGGTGGTGGGAGCGACGGCTATATGGGCGGTGGAGAAATACGATACCGGGCCTGTTATCGCTCAAAGAAGAATGCCGGTTGTAGAACCGGTGCGTATCAGCGACGCTCTGGATGCGATGGGGGGATTGTATGCGGAAATGGTGATGGATATACTGGATGGACTGGGCGCAAAAAAAAAGCCGGCAGGGATACCGCAGGATGATACCGTGGCAACCTATAGTCTCTGGCGGGATGAAGAAGATTATTTTATCAATTGGAAAGAGGATAGCCGAAGGATACAACGAATCGTGTACGCACTGTCCTTTCCTTATAAAGGGGCATGCACCCTGTTGAATCATCATAAAATCATCCTGGAAGACGTAGTACCGGTAAATGATGTAACAATCATGAACCGGCAGGTGGGAAAAGTCATTTTTATTGAAGACGGGATGCCGGTAGTGGTGTGTGGCAGTGGTCTTTTGAAGATTGTTTCGGCATTTAATGAAGCAGACGGGCAAAGCATACTGCCCTTTGCAAAGTTCAGGAGCAGGTTTTCTTCGCCCGGTTCTCATGAAATTTAAAAACTAT
>DASYCT010000312.1:0-12622 GCA_036500065.1 Chitinophagaceae bacterium
TTGTTGATGAAATCGTTCTTTATTTCGCTCATCTTTTTCTGCCGGAGCAGGGCGCTCACCGTAACATAAAAGGCGGCGCACAAAATAAGGGTAAACAAGACCGCCCCGCTTATCATCCAGCGCAACTGGTTAAACACGATATGTTTTACGTTGGGCACGATCACCATCATCCGTTCGTCCGGCACCAGGCTTTCATAATCGCTGCCGCTCGGCACGGGCAGGATGTAAATAAACGTGCGGTTGAGCACGGTATCATCCACTACATTGAGAAAATTTTTTGATTTTATTTCGTACGAGACAAGGTTGACGCTCGAGGCAATGGCAAATTCAAACCGGGTATCTTTTATCCCATTGGCGTCAAATGCCTTGCGGAGCTTTTCTTCTATTTCAAACGCCGTAAAATTGCGGGCAATCGTGGAGGGTTTCATTAGTTCGCTCAGCAACTGGTCACTGGGCAGCATAAAACTGGGCCTGAATTTGGGATTGTGAAGATTGGGAAGCGCGCTTTTCTGCTCCATCAGCTCATCGCCCACCTGCGCCATCGCTTTGACGACCTTGAATGCCAACTGTTCCTCCTTTACTACCAGCATGTTATTTATCCAGGAAATCTGGATGATGATGATGCCAATAAGCGAAGCGGTGATGAGTAAAATAATAACAGGTAGAATTCTCTTCATACTTTACAAAAATAGCAGTCCAGTGCGGGTTTTGGTAAAAAGCCGGGGCCGGGCATGTTTTTTTAACGAAGGTTTTGCACAGAAAAACCGCCCAAAATGGCTTTTTTCCTGTCTTGAACAAAGATTTTGACGAATCAATATAATAAGTAATTTAGAATTAATGATAAATCCCGGTCCCGGCATATTGTTAATTGCTGATCCTTTTTTGAAGGACCCCAATTTTAAACGCACCGTGGTCTTCCTTTGCGAGCACCAGGAAGAGGGTAGTTTTGGCTTTGTACTCAACCGAATATATGACTATACGCTGGATGAACTGGTCAACAGCGCCGAAGAATTAAAATTGCCCGTCTTTTACGGCGGCCCTGTGCAAATGGATACTATTCATTTCCTCCACCAGTATCCCCTGCTAATTCCCGGCGGCACGGAAGTGGCAAAAGGCATTTTCTGGGGAGGCGATTTCGAAACCGCCATCAGCATGATCCGGAGCGGCGAAGCCGAATCCGCTAAAATGCGTTTTTTTATTGGCTATAGCGGCTGGGCCACAGGGCAACTGGACGGAGAACTGAAGGAAAAATCATGGCTTACCGCCGAGGCAACCCGCAAACTGGTGTTTCACAAGGATACCGGCGAAATATGGAAAGACGCCATCCGCCTGCTCGGAGGCGAGTACGAAATGATGATCAATTTCCCCATCGATCCGCAACTCAATTAATTGCTCAATCTATCACCCGGTTGCTTAATATATCACCCCTTCGGGGTTCTGCTCCATTCCAAATTATTTCTATAAGAATAGCACCCCGTCGGAGTTAAAGCCCGAAGGGCTGAAATTATTATAGAAAAGCTATTCGATTCCCCCATTCGAACCCCGAAGGGGTGACATATTAAAATCTATCCCATAAAAAAAGCCCCGACCGAAGTGGGGGCTTACAATTTTTCCGTGGATATAAGACAGTAGGTTGAATCTCTTCTAAACAGTAGCTTCTGCAGGTACAGCACCTTCTACCAATACCGTCACTTTATTATTAATTACTTCTACAAAACCGCTTTGGATGGTAAACCAGGAGACATTCTTCTGTTTCTGGTCTTTCAGCACTTTCAGTTTGCCGGCTTTCAGCGCGCTCACCATCGGCGCATGCTTATCAAGCACTTCAAAGCTGCCTTCTATGCCGGGCAATTGCACGCCATACACTGAATCGCTGAACAGTTTCTTTACCGGTGTTAATATTTCCAGTTCCATAAATGCTCCCTAACCCCCTAAAGGGGGAATTAAAACAATTAACAATGTTTATTTAAAAGAACATCGAACACGAACCCTGCCGCCTTCTTATCATGCACTTCGATCCAAGTCTCCCCTTTAGGGGGACAGGGGGTATTCTATTTCGCTTCAGCCTGCATCTTCTTGCCCTTTGCAATGGCGTCCTCGATAGTACCTACCAGGTTAAACGCCGCTTCGGGATATTCATCTACCTCGCCATCCATGATCATATTAAACCCGCGGATAGTGTCTTCGATGCTTACAAACACACCTTTCAGACCGGTAAACTGCTCGGCCACGAAGAAAGGCTGGCTAAGAAAACGCTGCACGCGGCGTGCGCGTGACACCGTCAGCTTGTCTTCATCGCTCAATTCATCCATACCGAGAATGGCGATGATGTCCTGCAACTCCTTGTAACGCTGAAGGATGAGCTTTACACGGTTAGCCGTATTATAATGCGTATCTCCAACGATCAAAGGAGTAAGAATCCGGGAAGTGGAATCCAATGGATCAACCGCAGGATAGATACCCAAATCGGCAATCTTACGGCTCAATACGGTCGTCGCATCAAGGTGGGCGAAAGTAGTTGCAGGTGCAGGGTCGGTAAGGTCATCCGCAGGCACATATACCGCCTGTACGGAGGTAATAGAACCGTTGCGGGTAGAAGTGATACGTTCCTGCATCAGGCCCATTTCGGTAGCCAGCGTGGGCTGGTAACCCACCGCGGAAGGCATCCGTCCCAGCAGGGCCGATACTTCAGAACCCGCCTGGGTAAAGCGGAAGATATTATCTACGAAAAACAGGATGTCCCTTCCTTTGCCCTGGCCATCGCCATCGCGGAAATATTCCGCAATCGTCAGGCCGGACAAGGCCACGCGGGCGCGGGCGCCGGGAGGCTCATTCATCTGTCCGAATACGAAGGTCGCTTTGGACTCTTTCAGCCCGTTCATGTCCACTTTATCCAAATCCCATCCGCCTTCTTCCATGCTGTGTTTGAACGCATCACCGTATTTCATGATACCGGCTTCGATCATTTCACGCATCAGGTCATTTCCTTCGCGGGTACGCTCGCCAACACCGGCAAATACGGACAAACCGCCATGCCCCTTGGCAATATTGTTAATCAATTCCTGGATCAATACTGTTTTACCCACACCGGCGCCGCCGAACAGGCCGATTTTACCACCCTTTGCATAGGGCTCGATCAGGTCGATAACCTTGATACCCGTATATAATATTTCCGAACTGGTGCTCAGGTTTTCAAATAACGGGGGCTTATTGTGAATCGCGCGGCCATTGACCTTGCTCACCTGGGGCAGACCATCGATAGCATCGCCGGTCACGTTGAACAGGCGGCCGTTTATACCATCCCCAATGGGCATGGCGATGGGCTTGCCGGTATCGACTACTTCCACCCCGCGCACCAGGCCTTCGGTACCGTCCATGGCAATGGTACGTACACTGTCTTCACCCAGGTGCTGCTGAACTTCCAACACGAGCGTTTCGCCGGTATCCCGCTTTAACTCAAGGGCATTGTAAATTTCAGGTAATTGACCATCGAACTGCACGTCAATAACAGCCCCGATGATTTGCTTGATTTTACCCTTATTCGCCATAAAAAGGAATTATTTAATGAGGGTTTTAAATTGTTGTTGGGCCTGGAAAACAGGCCCTTTTTCTGATTTGGCCGCAAAGGTAAGGGTTGGAGGGTTAATTCTGCACGGCGATCAAAGGAAAATATGAAAATTGTTTGCCCTTTCCTATATGCCTTGTTATTGCTTCAGTAATGATTCATTAATACCTCCTTTACCTTTTGTATACCCCCTGGGTAAAGGGTAGGTAAAGGAAACATAAACGAGGGGTTAAGGAAACATAAAGGAGGTATATAAAAAGGGGATAAACAGGAGCCGGAAAGGCTATTTCCGGTTCATAAAGGCATTAAAACCAATCTTGAGCAGGGCCAGCAGGCCTATTTGCCTGGCGGAGTTGAACAGTTTGGAGTTGGCCTCTTCTCCATCCTTTTTTACAAAGACTTTATTAATAAAGTTTTTCCCGAAGTTCAGGGCGGTATTCGTGATCTTGCCCGAAAGCATGGCCGGTATCACCGAGTTCACCCCGGCATAAAACAGTTCGCCCGGCACCTGCTTTACGCGCTGGCGCAGCTCTTTTTCCTGCACGCGGATACGCCCTTTCAGCCGGCGCTGCTCACGTTGCAGGTCTTCCACCGTGTTGATAGGCCCCATGTTACTTTTTTTCGTCTGTATCATCGTCGTCCCCGGTTGTTTCAAAGAATATTTTTATGACCGTATTGGAGATGTATTTATCAAGAAACTTTTTGCGCAGGTAAAGGAGCACCACCAGCAATACCACGTAAAAAATGGCGACTATCCCAAAACCGGTAAATAAACTCCCGGTTTTCTGGGCAAGAAAATAACCTGCCGTGATGCTTAGGAACAATAATATAAAGAAACCAAGCAGCGCCATGACCAGCACCGTAAGCAGCAGGGACACCAGTTTGGACGATTTCTCAGCCGTTTGCAGCTTAAAAAGCTGTAAACGGTTGCTCACATAGTCTTCTACCAGCTCCTGCGTTTCTTCAAAAAAACCCTGTTTTTGTTCTTCCATTATCAGTTGTTTTGGCCGGCAAAATCCTTTACGTGCTGCCCGAGGTTTTCCGCGTATTCCTTGCCTTTTTCGACAATCGCTGACAGCTCGGATTCCACCCGGGCAGCGGCTTCCTTCAATTCGTCGCCAGCCTTATCCGCAGCGGCTTTGAGGTCGTCGATGATTTCCTTTCCCTTATCACTGTTGAGCAACAGGACAACGGCCGCACCGGCGGCAGCTCCCACCAGCAATCCTGCAATGAATTTCGAACTTCCCAGCATAAGATGAAATTTTAGTATTGTGAACTAAATTACATTTGTATCTACTCAAATTTACAAATAGTCTGCCATTATCTACCGAACTGAATTATGCAACTCACAGAAGTAACCAGCCCGGCCCTTGCCAAAGCGTTTATTGAAACCAATGTCGTGCTCAATAAAAGCAATCCAAATTATATACGCCCGTTGGATAAAGACGTAGCGGAGGTTTTCGATAAAAAAAAGAATAAAGCCTTCCGCCACGGCGAGTGTACCCGCTGGGTCCTGCAGGACAATGAAGGCCGTCTTATCGGCCGTATTGCCGCTTTTGTCAACAAGAAATACAAGAACAAAGGCGATGAAGTACCTGTTGGAGGTATTGGTTTTTTTGATAGCATCAACAACCAGGATGCCGCCGATATGTTGTTCGACGTGGCCCGCCACTGGCTGAAGACAAGAGGCATGGAAGCAATGGACGGCCCCATCAATTTCGGGGAGCGCAACAACTGGTGGGGACTGGTGGTCCAGGGATTCCAGGAGCCGATGTACCGCATGAACTACAACCCTCCTTATTACCAGGTCTTGTTTGAAAACTATGGCTTCAAACTCTATTTCCAGCAGATATGCTTTGGCATGGACCCCAAACAGCCATTAAAACAGAAGGTAATCGATCGCCATGCCCTCTATGCCGATAAGCCCGAATTCAGGGCCACGCATATAAAGAAAGATCAACTGGAAAAATATGCCACTGATTTTACCACAGTCTACAACAAAGCCTGGGCGGGTCACGGGGGACTGAAAGAAATAAAAAGAGACCAGGTATTGCTGATGTTTAAGGAAATGAAACCGGTCATGGATGAAAGAATTATCTGGTTTGCCTATCACAACGAAGACCCCATCGCCATGTTCGTCAACCTGCCCGATCTCAACCAATGGTTTAAACACCTCAACGGCCGGTTCGGGTTGCTGCACAAATTGAAATTCCTATGGATAAAAAGAACAAAACCCAATAAGAAGTTTACCGGCATCGTATTTGGCATCGTGCCTGAATTCCAGGGCAAGGGCATCGATGCTTATATAGTGGTGGAAACGGCCAAACTGATCCAACCCAATACGCCCTATACAGAATATGAAATGCAATGGATAGGTGATTTTAACCCAAAAATGATCAATGTGGCGGAGGGCATCGGCGAAGCATCCCGCAGCCGCATACTCACTACCTACCGCTACAATTTCGATCCCACCCGGGAGTTTAAACGCCACCCTGTAGTATCATAAAAAAAGTGTAAGGGTGGGTCGCCCTCCCGGGGCGGCTCACCCTTACACACAAAAAAAGTCCCGCCGCTTGGCAGGACTTTTTTTTGCAGCAGTTGGTTTTGTGCTATTGAATGATCAATTTATATGTTTCCCGTTTACCATCGCTGATCACGTTGACGATATAAAATCCTCTTGCCAGGCCGGTAGTCGGAATGCTGTTCACGTTAAGACCTGCACCCAGGCTGACCTGTTTGTTATATACCAGGGCGCCATTGGAATTAATGACCTGTACGGAACCCGGGGCTGCTTTGGCGCTGTTGAAATTCAACCGCACCATTTGTCCGCCCATTACCGGGTTGGGCACTATGCCATTCTTCACCACGATAAGAGGTTGAGCATTATCCGAACTCATGCTTATAGTTCCACTCACGCCTCCCGATTGGCTGCTGGCTGTTGTCGTCACCGGCAGGAACAACTGTGATTTCGGAATAATGGACAAAGGCGTGGAGGGGCTCGACCAATACAATTGAGCAACGGCGCTGTACTGGTTTTCAAAATACTCTATTACGATATTGTATTTCACACCGGCCTGCAGGGTAATGCTGCCATAGTCCTGCGTGCTCGGATGGACAGTCCAGTCGTTGATGATCTGTTGCCCGTTCACCCATACCCGGATACCGTCATCGCTGTTGGTATAGAACGTGTACGTTTCAGAATACTGCGGAAGCACCTGGCCGGTCCAGCGTACGGAGAAATTATCACTGTACACATTGCCGCCGGGACTCATCGGCCAGTTGAAATTAACCGTCGTGTCCGTACGGGTCAGGATAACCGCGCCGCTCAAATCCATTGTGTTATAATAATCACCTTCCAGCCCCGTGCCGGGTGTCACAACAGGTGCTGTGTTAGGCGCCGGCGGGAACAATTGCGATTGCGGTATGATTGCTTTGGGCGTAGATGGGCTCGACCAGTACAATTGGGCAATAGCGCTGTAGGCATTTTCAAAATACTCTACCACGATATTGTATTTCACACCGGCCTGCAGGGAAATGCTGCCATAGTCCTGTGTGCTGGCATGAATGGTCCAGTCATTAATGACCATTTGCCCGTTCACCCATACGCGGATACCGTCGTCGCTGTTAGTATAGAAAGTATAGGTTTCAGAGAATTGCGGAAGCACCTGCCCGGACCAGCGTACAGAGAAATAATCGCTGTTCACATTGCCACCGGGACTCATCGGCCAATTGAAATTAACCGTTGTATCGGTGCGGGTCAGGACAATCGGACCGCTTAAATCCATTGTATTATAATAATCACCTTCTAGGCCCGTGCCGGTTACGACGGGAGCAGTCGACGGCGGGTATAACTGCGACTGTGGTATGATCGCCTTGGGCGTGGATGGGCTCGACCAATACAATTGAGCAATGGAGCTGTACTGGTTTTCGAAATACTCTATCACGATATTGTATTTTACACCGGCCTGCAGCGCAATACTGCCATAGTCCTGCGTGCTCGCGTGGACAGTCCAGTCGTTGATGATCTCCTGCCCGTTCACCCATACCCGGATACCGTCATCGCTGTTGGTATAGAAGGTGTACGTTTCAGAGTATTGCGGAAGCACCTGCCCGGTCCAGCGTGTGGAAAAATTATCACTGTTCACGTTGCCGCCGGGACTCATCGGCCAGTTGAAATTAACCGTCGTGTCCGTGCGGGTCAGGACAATCGGGCCGCTCAAATCCATTGTATTATAATAATCACCTTCCAGGCCCGTGCCGGCAACAGTTCCGCCTGTTGAACTTCCGGTAGCCGGAAACAGTTGCGATTGTGGTACAAATGCCTTGGGCGTAGACGGGCTCGACCACCACAACTGGGCAACAGCGCTGAGGGCATTTTCAAAATACTCTATCACGATATCATATTTCACACCGGCCTGCAGCGCAATACTGCCATTGTCATAGGTACTGGCATGAACGTTCCAGTCATTGATGATCTCCTGGCCATTCACCCATACCCGGATACCATCATCGCTATTGGTATAGAAAGTATAGTTTTCGGAGAATTGCGGAAGCACCTGGCCGGACCAGCGCACGGAGAAATTATCACTGTTCACACCCGTGCCGGGACTCATCGGCCAGTTGAAATTAACCGTGGGATCAGTGCGGGTCAGGATAATCGGACCACTCAAATCCATCGTATTATAATAATCACCTCTCAAACCGCTACCGCTGGCGGAAAGTGCTGCCCCGGCATTCACGGTTGTAGTGACAAGACTGGTATTGGTAGCGCCTCCATTATCGGTAACGGTAAGCTGGAAAGTATAGGCGCCCTGCACAAGACTGCTGGCCAGGGTTTGGGAAGCCGCAGGACTGCCAATTACCGCCGTGGAAGGACCGCTTACCTGGCTCCAGGCATACTTGCTGATCGTGCCGTCAGGGTCTTTGGAACCAGTCCCGTCCAGCATAATGGAATTAGTGGGCAGAGTAATAGCCTGGTTGGTGCCCGCGTTGGAAACAGGGGATTGGTTGGACCCCGGGTTCACATATATCGTCACCAGCGCCGTATTCGTAGCCCCGGCATTATCGGTTACCTTAAGTTGAAAAGTATAGGTTCCTAATATAAGACCGCTGACTTTGGTGGCAACTGCGGTTGGGGTAGCAATTACAGCCGTGGAAGGGCCGAGAACCTGGCTCCAGGCATAATTGCTGATGCTGCCATCGGGGTCTTTGGAGCCGCTTCCGTCAAGGGATGTCACGTTGGTGGGCAGTGTGATGCCCGTGTTGGTGCCTGCATTGGCAACAGGGGATTGATTGGCGCCGGCATTTACATACACCGTCACCAGTGCCGTATTGGTAGCTCCTGCATTATCGGTTACCATGAGTTGGAAAGTGTAGGTCCCCTGTACCAGGCCGCTGACCTTGGTAGCCGAAGCGGATGGAGTGGCAATTACGGACGTGGAAGGACCGCTGCTCTGGCTCCAGGCATATTTGCTGATGGTGCCATCAGGGTCTTTGGAGCCGCTGCCATCGAGAGATGCCACGTTGGAAGGCAGTGTAAGGGTCTGGTTGGTGCCTGCATTGGCAACGGGCGATTGGTTGGCCCCGGCGTTTACATACACCGTCACCAGCGCCGTATTGGTGGCGCCTGCATTATCGGTTACCATGAGTTGGAAAGTGTATGTCCCCTGTACCAGGCTGCTAACCTGGGTAGCAGCAGCAGATGGGGTGGCAATTACGGCCGTGGAAGGGCCGCTGACCTGGCTCCAGGCATATTTGCTGATCGTTCCATCGGGATCTTTGGAGCCGCTGCCATCGAGGGATGCCACGTTGGTAGGCAGTGTGATGCCCTGGTTGGTGCCTGCACTGGCAACGGGCGGTTGATTGAATAAGCCGTTTACCGTCACCGAAACCTGGCTGGTAGAAGTAGCGCCGGTATTGCTGGTCACGGTAAGCTGAAAGGTATAGGTGCCCGCGACAAGGCTCACCACGGCCGTGACCGGCAACGTAGGAGTAGATAGTATTGGCGTAGCGGGACCGGAAACAAAATTCCATAAATAACTGGTGATGCTGCCGCTGGATACATACGACCCGCTGCCGTTTAATGATATCGTGGCAAGCGGAAGCGTAATGGTCTGGTTGGCGCCGGCCACCGCCACCGGGGTAACGACGTTGGAACGGGTGTGCATCAGGAACCATTCATAAATATTGGGCTTGGCGGTAAAATTCACATTGGTGCTGGCGCCTGTTTTCACCTGGCTGCTATCTACGGCACGGGTGATATGGCCGGTATCATACGCATTTATCCAGGCGCCGGAATGGCCGCCGCTCAAATAGTACGTGTACCGGGGTGTTGGTGTATAGGAAGGACAATTGATATTCAGTGTCATCTGAACGTGCTGCAGGTTGCCCACTGCCACCGTGCCATCGTCTTCACAATGAAATGCCCAGATGGGCAGGTTGGTAGCACCGGCCGAAGCGCAGGCATTGGCGTCGTTGCCATAATCGGTACCACAAACCGGGGCAATCGCTGCCACCTGTGCGGCATTGGAAGCACTTTCAAAAGCGTATGTCCATACACCGCCGCCGCCGAGGCTAAGACCGGTCACATAGATCCTGTTGGGATCGATCGAAAGATTGGCCTTGGCATAATTAATCATTTCCTGCACATACCAGGAAGGCCATGCCCCGTAAGAAGTGCTGAGCTGCGGGGACAAGACCACGAAAGAAGAGGTCTGCCCGTTGACGGTAAACCGCATTGGGGCCCCGTGGGCACAATAATTTGGTATACCATTGTCAGTAATGTTCTGGATATCAGTAGTACCGTTGCCCCTTTCCCCGATACCATGCATAAAGATAATGAGGGGGTGTTTCTGGGAACCATAATCAGAGGGCTTGAATTCAAGAAACCCGATGAACTGCCCGTTCGTGCCCGTAATCGTTTTCGCTACCTGGGTTTGCGCCTGTGCGCATACAGCAATACCTGCTAACCCTAACCAGAGTAAGAGTGTTTTCATGTTAGATGAAAGGATTTTTTAAACAGTTCTTAATAAAATACTCCCTGAGTTCTCAATAAAAGTTTCCCTGGCCGCCGGTTAATACCGGTAACCTGATTTTAAAAAACGCCGGTTCTTATGAGCGACACACGGTTGCATAGCAATCCTGGTCAGGCGAGCCATCTGCTTCAGTGGCGTGCTCCCGTCAAGTAAGCAAACCTGTAATCGTCATTGGAACCATTATGTACTTTGTGGGGAATTCAGTCAACAATAATGTCCTGGTCGCAAAAAATTTGCAATTATTATACCAAAAGAAATGGTTGTGGAAAAATAACGGTTGATAATGGTCATGTTAATGAGTAATCCACATTTTTATCTTCATTGTTGAAACAATGATTTGATTCTTTCCCTTATCCTGCTTCCGGTTTTGTTGCAGCTCTCTGCAAAATCAACATACAACTGCTTTATCATCATCCCCGCAAACCCTTTACAGTACCGGGTTACAGCCTGTTGAAGTCATCATTGTCCAAAAATCAACGGCAATTGTGTAGAATATAAACTACAGTCATCGTATAAATACGATTCTTACACTTAATGAAAAAAATCGTTAACGATAAGGACACAGGGATTTTATAAACGACATACAAAACCGCGATATAAAAGCAGTCTTCTGCCGGCGATAAAAACCTGTCAATATCGGGTGAATAACTATCTTTTTCATTGACGGGGGATTCGCCTACTTTGGTCCGGGCCAATAAAAAATCTTTTGGCGTACCTTTGCTACCGGTATGGATAAATTCATCGTTTCAGCTCGGAAATACAGACCGCAGAACTTTTCAACGGTGGTGGGCCAGTCGCATATTACCACTACACTGAAAAACGCCATCAAAAACAACCAGTTGGCGCATGCTTTCCTGTTCTGCGGACCCCGTGGGGTTGGCAAAACCACCTGCGCCCGCATCCTGGCCAAGACGATCAATTGTACCGATCCCTCACCCGACGGGGAAGCCTGCAATAAATGCCATTCCTGTGTATCATTCAACGAAGGCACTTCCCTTAATATTCATGAGTTGGACGCTGCCAGCAACAATTCTGTCGATGATATACGTTCATTGGTAGACCAGGTGCGTTTTGCACCACAGGCAGGTAAATACAAAGTATATATAGTGGATGAGGTGCACATGCTTAGTACTTCAGCCTTCAATGCGTTTCTGAAAACGCTGGAAGAACCACCGCCTTACGCCATCTTTATCCTCGCCACCACCGAGAAACATAAAATACTTCCGACGATCCTGAGTCGTTGCCAGTTGTTCGACTTCAAACGAATTACTACCAACGACACCGTAGAGCACCTGCAGGAAATAGTCGCCAATGAGGAAATCCACGCCGAGAAAGCCGCTCTCCAGGTCATCGCCCAGAAGAGCGAAGGCTGCATGCGCGACGCGTTGAGCATACTGGATAAAATCGTGAGCTTCACCAATGGGGAACTGACTTATCAAAATACACTCGAACACCTTAATATACTGGACGCCGATTATTATTTCAAAATGGCGGACTGCATGCAGCAACAGGATCTTTCGGGCGCCATGCTGCTCTATGACGATATTAACCGCAAGGGGTTTGAAGGCGACCTCGTGCTGGAAGGCTTTGCCGAATTCCTGCGCAACCTCCTGGTATGCAAAGACCCCAAAGTAGCTTCCCTGCTGGAAGTAGTGGAAAATCTTAAGGACAAATACAACAAGGCTGCACAAAAAATGAGCCCCGCGTATATCATAAGCGCGCTGAATATATTGAACGAAACTTCCATCCATTATAAAGCCGCGCGCAACAAACGCCTGCATGTGGAGCTTGCACTTATCAAGCTCACTTACCTGCAACAGGCCATCGAACTCAGCACTTCCGACGCTGGCGGCATTGGTAAAAAAAAACTGGTTGACACAGCAAAGCCGGTAGCCTTCCGGAAACTGTCTTATGTGCAGGTGGAAGGATCTGCCATCAACTCCGGCCCCCAGGCCGCGGGTAATGAGCCACGAGCCGGTGGTAGCACCCCATCGACACAACCGGAAGCCAAACTGATCATCGA
>DASYCT010000313.1:0-22362 GCA_036500065.1 Chitinophagaceae bacterium
CCATCGCCTGTTGGGAGCAATCAGCTACAATGGATGATGGTTTTCCTACAGTACACAGGAACCTGGCGCTGGCCTATTTCAACAAAAGCAATGACCCGGTAAAAGCGCTGGCTTCCCTCGAAAAAGCGTTCTTTATAGATAGCACCGATGCGCGTGTACTGATGGAACTGGACCAGTTGTATAAACGATTGAACTATGCACCAGCAATCCGGCTGGAGCTGCTGGAAAAATATTTGCCGTTGGTGGTATCGCGTGACGATTTATATCTTGAACGTATTACTCTCTGCAACCTGCTCGGGCGATACCAGCAGGCCCGGGAGTTAATAGCCGCCCGGGTATTTCACCCCTGGGAAGGAGGCGAAGGCAAGGTGGTAAGCCAGTACCTGCTTTGTCATCTCGAACTGGCTAAAGAGGCCATTCATCATGGAGATGCAAAGACCGCACTGGAACTGCTGAGGGCTGCCGCCAACTATCCTTCCAACCTGGGAGAAGGAAAACTGGCCGGTGCGCAGGAAAATGATATTCATTATCTCGAAGGGCTGGCTCATGAACTGGCGGGTAATACTGCTGCAGCAAAAACGGCTTTTCTTGCCGCTACCACAGGCATCAGTGAACCCGTACAAGCCATATTTTACAATGACCCGCAACCCGATAAGATTTTTTACCAGGGGCTGGCATGGATAAAATTGAATGAAGAAGATCGTGCTGCCCGGATATTTAAAAAGCTGGCTGATTTTGGAGCGCAGCACATAAAGGATGTGATCAGCATTGATTATTTCGCCGTTTCCCTGCCGGATTTACTGGTGTTCGATGCCGACCTGGATCTCCGCAACGCTATCCATTGCCGATATATCAGGGCGCTTGGCTTATCGGGCCTGGGCAACACGCACCTGGAAGAAGCGGAAGCGCTGTTTGAGGAGGTCTTGAAACTGGATATAAATCACCAGGGGGCGGCTGTTCATAAGCAGCTGCTGGAATGGTTACCAACGATGATCTGACGATTTAACAATTAATGCGCTATATGAATACAGCTGCTTCCGGGTTCAATAATGCCTATATCATCGGTATTTCTTTTATTTCAGCCCTGGGAGGGTATCTTTTCGGGTTTGACTTTGCGGTAATATCCGGGGCCCTGCCTTTTTTGCGTGTGCAGTTTGCCTTAACCTCGGTGTCGGAGGGTTTTTTAACAGGCTCCCTTGCGCTTGGTTGTATCGTCGGTTGCCTGCTGGCAGGGAATATCTCGGAAAGGTACGGCCGAAAACCCGGGCTGATGGTATCGGCGATCATCTTTGCTTTTTCCTCCCTGGGCATGGCGCTATCGCATTCACTCACGTTATTTATTCTAATGCGCTTTGCAGCCGGCATCGGTGTGGGCATGGCTTCCATGCTAAGCCCGATGTATATCGCCGAGGTATCGCCGGCAGACATACGCGGAAGAAATGTGGCGATTAACCAGCTTACCATTGTAATTGGCATATTGATCACCAACCTCGTCAACTATAATCTTTCCGGTCATGGCAGTGAAGCATGGCGTTGGATGTTTGGATGGGGCGTTGTTCCATCCTCCCTGTTTTTTATAGGGGTGCTTTGGCTGCCGGAAAGCCCGCGCTGGCTTATAAAGTCCGGAAAGACGGAACGTGCCGAAGCTATCCTGTATAAAATAGGGAATGCAGGCTTTGTCGAAAAAACGGTGAACGATACAAAGCAATCCCTGAAAGGATTTACAAAACAATCTTACCGGGCGGTTTTTGAAAAAGGAGTACGGCCTGCCGTGACAATTGGGATTGTACTGGCCGTGTTTCAGCAATTATGCGGGATAAATGTAGTGTACAACTATACGTCCACTATTTTTGCTTCTGCCGGCGCCAGTCTTAACAGGCAGTTGCTGGAAACCGTCGCCATTGGCATCGTCAACCTGTTGTTTACCCTGGTAGCCATGTGGCAGGTAGACAGGCTCGGGCGCCGCCCACTGATGCTGATGGGTTCTTTGGGGTTATCCGTATTATATATCCTGCTGGCGATTTCCCTGCAGCAACATTTCCCTGCGATCTTTGTGTCATTGTTTGTATTGATTTCGATAGCGGTCTACGCTACATCGCTCGCCCCGGTGACCTGGGTGCTTATTTCTGAAATTTTTCCCAATAAGATACGCGGCGTTGCCTCTTCGGTAGCAATCGTTTCATTGTGGACGGCCTATTTTATCCTGGTATTTACATTTCCCATATTGGCGAAACACCTGGGCACCCATACCCCGTTTTATATATATGCCGTGATCTGCCTGGCAGGTTTCATCTTTATAAAAGCAAGGGTAAAAGAAACAAAGGGGCAAACGCTGGAGCAACTGGAGCATACTATTACTGGTCATTGAGGGGTCCCTCGAGGTGATGGGAGCCGGGGGAAGAAGTGGCAGTCATCGATGTAAACCGGGCAACCAGTTTATTCCACCGATCTTTTTGTTCCTGTTCCAGCTTATTATAATAAAACAGGGTGCTTTGCTTCTCCCTGTCTTTAAAGGCTCTCCTGTTGCGTTTGAGAAAAGACAGGATGCTGCCGGTGTCATTGTACCGGCCCAGTTCGTCGGCCAGATCTTCCATCTCTTTCATCTCGTTGTTTTTCCGGAATAACATGGGCAGTGAACTTCCGATGTCTTCCGTATATATACCGGTCACGTACAGTATATCCTTAATGTTTTTACGAATGTTGTGCAGGTCGGTGGGGTTGAACCTGGCTTTTGCAATTATAACACGAATGGCTTCCTTTTTTTGCCGGAAGAATTGTTGCAGTGTTTCCGCATGAAGCTGTGGCGGCGATTTCAGTTGGGCCTTTTTTTCCTGGTCTGCAAAATACTCCCCGGGAAGGATCTGCCCTTTCTTTTCGCTAAGGTGCTTCAACCGTCGTTCAAGCATTGCCTGTAGGGTGTGGAGTTTAATCCCTGTTTTTTTGAAATAGTCTTCCACGTTTTTTATTTGTACCTGCAGATCCCGGATAGTGCCTGCGTGGTGGTACATTTTATGAAGCTTCCCGGGCAGCTTTAATTTCTTTGCCTGCCCTGCTTCCAGTGAGATTAACCGGTAGAAAGCCCGTAGCTTTTTGGTGTCTGTTCTGAATTGATGGGTGGTTTTTTTATTATAACCATCCGTGAGCTGGAAGGCAAGTGCTGCCAGTTTTATATAATACACACGGGTTATATGATCTATGATATACTTCTGCATGCAGTACCCTTACCTGAAAGATACAACTATCAGGCCATGGCCGGAAGGGTGGCGGGGCATAAATCATGGACTATTTGTCCAGCAGCCGGCGGTGATAATTCACCTGCCCGAGATGATACGATAAATGGGTGCAAAGGTGCAGCAGGAAGAATTCCACCGTCATCTTTTTATCGAATACCTGTATGGGATATTCCTGGTTAAGTTGTTCTGGAACTATTTTATCCAGGCTGCTGTCGACCACTGCGACGGTTGCTTCAATCATTTTTACCAGTTCCTGCCTTGGGACGTTCCTGAGCGAAAACTCGGCCTCCCGGTTCCTTACATAATCTGTGCCGCCCAGCACCTTGCCGATAAAGTGGTTCAGGTTGCCCACCAGGTGTAGGCAGAGATTGCCGGCAGAATTGGAAATGCCTCCTTCCGTTGCCCAAATCCGCTGTTCGTTGTTGTAGGCCTCGATTTCCTGTTTTAACTTATTCAAATCCCTGTTAAAAAGAGGTTTTAATGATTCGGTGAGCATAATAGATTGATTTATAAAAACATAAAGATAAATAATAAAGAACCACCGGTGGAGTAAGGGGTATTATTTAAAAAATAATACCCTTTGGTATAATTTTACAGCAGGAAAGCAATTCTTTTTGAACAAAATAATACCGTTTGGTATTATTATAGGTGGATACTACCATTTATTAATCATCTTAAATAACGCGAAATGAAAACAACAAAGAATACCGTGCTAATCACCGGGGGCGGTTCAGGCATTGGTTTTGAAATTGCCAAACTGTTGACCGAAAAAGGAAACCAGGTCATCATTGTCGGCCGCAATGCGGAAAAGCTGCAAAAGGCGGTGGCGCAATTAACGCATGCAACAGCTATCGCGGGCGATGTTACCAATGCAGAAGATGTAAACAGGTTGGTGAACAGGCTGGGCAGGGATTTCCCGGATCTTAATATCGTAATCAACAATGCTGGTAGTGCTTCTGCCTATAAACTGGGAGAAAATGTGAATGCTTTTGAAAAAGCCCAGTCGGAGATACTGACCAACTATCTTTCCGCCATCCGGCTCAACGAGCAATTGCTTCCCTTGCTGAAAAAACAGGTGGAACCGGCCATTGTAAACGTGTCTTCTATCGCTGCCTTTGTGCCCAATAGCAAAATACCCACTTATTCAGCCAGCAAGGCGGCCCTGCATTCCTATTCACAGGCCCTGCGGGTGGCCCTCGAACGGTCTTCTTCCGTCAAAGTATTCGAACTGATGCCTCCGCTGGTCAATACGGAGTTTTCGGAACCCATCGGCGGCAGCAAGGGAATTCCGCCAAAACAGGTGGCCGATGAGCTGCTGGATGCGCTTGAAAACGACCGCTACGAGGTACGTGTGGGCCGTACCGAAGATTTATACCGGTTATTCCTATCTTCGCCCGGCGAAGCCTTAAATGCAATGAATCCAAGCGAGGCCATTGTATAGCAGGGAATAAGTTTCATTAAAAAAGAATATGAAAAGAGTAGTTATAACCGGGCTGGGCGCCCTTACGCCTTTAGGTAATACTGTAGAGGAATTCTGGAAGAATATCGTTGCCGGTAAAAGCGGCGCCGGACCCATCACCAAATTCGATACCACTAAATTCAAAACCCATTTTGCCTGCGAGGTAAAGGATTTCAGGGCAGAGGAATATATAGAGAAAAAGGAAATCAAGAAATACGATTTATTTGCGCAATATGCTGTTGCGGCCAGCGACCAGGCCATCCGTGACGCAGGACTCGATTTTACACAGATGGACGAAATGCAACGGGCCGAAGTGGGTGTAATATGGGCTTCCGGCAACGGGGGTATCGGCACATTCGAGGAACAGTTGAAAGAATTCTACGGAGGGGACGGCACACCCCGGTTCAACCCTTATTTCATACCAAAGATGATCGTTGATATTGCCGCCGGCGTCATTTCCATCCGCCACAAACTATATGGTCCCAATTACTGCACGGTGTCCGCCTGTGCTTCTTCCAATACCGCCGTCATCAATGCTTTTGACACCATCCGGCTGGGCAAGGCGAATATTATGATTGCGGGTGGTTCGGAAGCGGCTATTACCCCCGCTTCGGTAGGTGGTTTCAATTCGGCGCAGGCCCTGTCAAAACGTAATGACATGCCCGAAAAGGCTTCACGGCCTTTTGATAAAGACAGGGATGGTTTTGTAATGGGGGAAGGTGCTGCCGCCCTGATCCTGGAAGAATGGGAGCACGCGGTAAAAAGAGGAGCGCATATTTATGCAGAATTAGTGGGTGGCGGTATGGCCGCCGATGCTTATCATCTTACGGGTACACCTCCCGGTGGCGACGGGGCCGCACTCGGTATGCGCAAAGCGCTCGATGATGCGGGCATCGATGCCTCCAAAATCGACTATATCAATGCGCATGCCACTTCCACGCCGCTTGGGGATACCAGCGAACTGCACGGCATGAAAAAGGTGTTTGGCGATTTGCCGGTAGCTGTCAGCGCTACCAAGTCGATGACGGGCCATTTGCTCGGGGCGGCGGGCGCTATTGAAAGTATTATCAGTGTGCTGTCGATAAAACACGGTATTATTCCTGGTACCATCAATACCGAAAACCTCGATACCGAAATCCCTGAAGGATTGCAGATAGTGTTGGGCAAGCCGGTAAAAAAAGATGTGAACTACGTGCTCAATAACACATTTGGATTTGGCGGCCATACGGCCAGTACTATTTTTAAGAAATACAGTAAGTAATTACGCTTTAAGGTATGGCATAGCTTGTTTGCGCGGCAAACAGGTTATGCCATATCTTTTTCTTATCCTTCGCTTTCTTTGGTATATCCGCGAAGTTTCTCTGCATCAGGAATCTTAATATATTTCCCCTCCACTGTAATAGCTTCTTCCTGCACCAACTCGCTCATGATGCGGAAAACCGTTTCATAGGTAGTCCCTGCGTGGGAAGCCAGGTCCTGCCGGCTAAGCAGGATATTGATATGTCCATCCGGTGAATCGCCGAATTTTTGTTGCAATTGCAGTAATGCATTGACTACGCGGCCCTTTACCGGCATGTGGGCCAGGTTGCGCATATTACGTTCCGATTCCTTTAACTCCTGTGCATAAAACAGCATTAGCTGGACCAGGAATTCATGGTTTACTTTCAGGGTAGCATTGAAGAACTCCAAATCGATAAAGCAGACCGTGACCGGTTCGAGCGCCGTGGCCGATACGGGATAAATAGTATCCCCGCCCAGGCCCCGGTGGCCAACAATATCGCCTTTGCGTGCAAAACGCAGGATCAGTTCTTTTTCTTTTCCCCATTGCTTATGCACCTTGACCGTTCCGCTGTAAATGAAATACATGCCCGGCACTTCATCTCCTTCGCGAAACAGCAATTCCCCCTTTTTAAAATGAAAATTCTTTCGTTGCGCATCAATCGCCGGCAGCCATTCTTTTATACAAAGCCTGCAAAGAAAACAGCTAGCCAGGTCGCAATCGTTTTTGTGTTTGCCCATGTGCTATTCAATTAGCGCGTTAAAATAAAACAAGAACCCGATATATCAGGTTCTTTTTATGCAGGGTGTTGTGTGGAGAATGTATAAGCCGGGTTGACCGCTGTGAGGGAATACGTGTTTAGGAGAGAAGGGTGCAGCTTCACTACTTCCCCGACAATAATAATAGCCGGGTTGGCCATTTGAGCATACTGTGCCCGGAAAAAGATGTCCTTTACGTTGCCGATGATCATTTTTTCCCTGGGTGTGCTCCCGTCCTGTATAATCGCCACCGGCGTTTCGCTTTTGCCATAAGCAGCAAATATTTCCATAATCGTTTCCAGTTTGCTCATGGCCATCAGGATGATAATAGTGGCCGATGATTGCGCCGCCAGCAGCAAATCGGGTGAAATGTCGCCCGATTGCGTGGTGCCGGTAGTAACCCAGAAGCTTTCATTAATGCCGCGGCAGGTAAGAGGTATCATTTGACCGGCGGGTACTGCAAGAGCGCTGGATATGCCGGGTATGACCTCTACCGGGATGCCTGCCTGTCTTGCCACCTCTATTTCTTCCTGCGCCCGGCCAAATACAAAGGGGTCGCCGCCCTTTAGCCGCACTACACGGCCATGTGAAAAAGCATATTCCACGATAAGCTGGTTGATTTCCTGTTGGGAAAGAGCATGGCACCCGTACCGTTTGCCTACAAAACGGGTAATGGTCCCTGGCCGGGCATGCTGCAGAAGGGCGTCATTGGCAAGGGCGTCGTATAATATAACATCCGCCGACTCAAGGGCGCGGATGGCTTTCAGGGTGATTAATTCCGGGTCCCCCGGCCCGGCGCCTACCAATAATAAAGAAGGAGTAACCATATTTCTCTAATACATTATAATTATAAATATGTGATATATATAATATCTATCGTTATGAAATTACACAAAATTTCAATATTTTTATGATATAAGTAATATTTATACCATTTTTACTCTTGCCTATTCCATATTTATATTACATATAATAAATAATAATACGATTGCTTGCCTGTTTTTATGACTTAAAATCAGGCGTATGAAAGTTGTAATAATCGGCAATGGCATGGTAGGATATAAGTGTTGCGAGAAGCTACTGGCCAGGAATCCCGGCGGAAAAGCCCAGGTTACCGTGTTCGGGGAAGAAACAAGACCCGCGTATGACCGCGTCCATCTCAGCGATTTCTTTGCCGACAAATCGGCCGATGACCTGGGCCTGGCACCTGCCAGTTGGTATGCCGATAATGCTATTACCCTCCATCTCGGCGACCCCGTTCAACGCATCGATACACTCCACAAGGAGGTCCATTCGTTTCAAGGCTTAACAGTTCCCTACGACTATCTTATCCTTGCCACCGGGTCGGCCGCTTTTGTACCTGCCATCCCCGGCGTAGACAAAAAAGGCGTTTTTATTTACCGCACCATCGAGGACCTCGTGTTAATAAAGGAGTACGCCCGGCGTGCTAAAAAAGGCGCTGTTATCGGCGGCGGGCTGCTGGGCCTGGAAGCCGCCAAAGCCATGATCGATTTAAATATCCATCATACTCATGTCATTGAATTCGCGCCCCGGCTGATGCCCCGGCAGGTAGACGATGCCGGTGCTAAAATGCTGCGTGGTAAGCTGGAAGAGCTTGGGTTGAAAATACATACCCATACCAATACTACGGCCATCGAAGGCGATGATTGTATCAGCGGCATGCAGTTCTCCGATGGCTCCCGCATTGACGTGGACATGCTTATCATCTCCGCAGGTATCAAGCCCCGGGATGAACTGGCCCGCCAGGCAGGATTGTCGGTCGGTCCGCGCGGCGGCATCGTGGTGAATGAATACATGCAGACTTCCGACAAGAGTATCTATGCTGTTGGCGAATGCGCCCTTTACAATGAAATGATCTACGGCCTGGTAGCTCCCGGCTATGAAATGGCGGAAACGGCTGTCGCCCATCTCGCCGGCGCAGATAAAACCTTTACCGGTTTTGACATGAGCACCAAGCTCAAACTGGTAGGGGTGGATGTGGCCAGTTTCGGAGACCCGTTTATCCAGTCGCCCGGCTCCCGCACCGTTGTTTTTGAAGACACCCATAAAAATATTTATAAGCGTATCAATATAACCGCCGACGGCAAATACCTGCTGGGCGGTATTCTCATCGGCGATGCGGATGCCTATAATATGCTGCTGCAAACAGCAAAAAACAAGGTAGTGCTGCCTCCCAATCCCGAAGATGTGCTGCTCGGTTCACGCAACGGTGAAGCAGATGCAGGGGTAGGGGTAACCAGTCTTCCCGATGACGCGCTTATCTGTAGCTGTGAGAGTATCAGTAAGGGCGCTATCTGCGAGGCAGTGACCAATGGCGCCGAAACAGTGGATGCCATTAAGAAATGCACCAAAGCTGGTACCGGTTGCGGCGGCTGTGTGCCGCTGGTAAAAGACCTGGTGCTGCATACGCTGAAAACCCAGGGCAAATATGTCCGGAATGTACTTTGCGAACATTTTAATTATGCCCGCCAGGAGCTGTACGATCTTGCCAAATTAAAAGAACTCAAGTCGTATGATGAGGTGCTGAACGCAGTAGGGCATGGCGATGGTTGTGAAATATGCAAACCGGCCGTAAGCTCTATTCTTGCCAGCCTGTGGAACGAGATGATTCTGAAAAAAGGAAACGCTACGGCGCAGGATTCCAATGACCGGTATCTTGCCAATATACAAAAAGGGGGCACCTATTCCGTGGTGCCCCGCATCCCGGGAGGAGAGATTACGCCCGATAAACTGATTGTTATCGGACAGATTGCAAAGAAATACAACCTCTACACAAAGATCACCGGCGGGCAGCGCATCGATATGTTTGGCGCCCACCTGGGTGACCTGCCCCTAATCTGGGAAGAGCTTATTGAGGCAGGTTTTGAAAGCGGTCATGCTTATGGCAAGGCGCTGCGTACGGTAAAAAGCTGCGTGGGGTCTACCTGGTGTCGTTTTGGTCTGCACGACAGCGTGAGCTTTGCCATCCGGATAGAAGAACGTTACCGCGGGCTGCGCGCTCCCCATAAATTAAAATCAGCCGTCTCGGGTTGCATACGCGAATGCGCGGAAGCCCAGTCCAAGGATTTCGGCATCATCGCCACCGAAAAGGGCTGGAACTTATATGTATGCGGCAACGGCGGCTCCCGCCCGCAGCATGCTCTTTTGCTTGCCACCGATATTGACAGCGACACCTGTATCCGCTATATCGATCGCTTTCTTATGTTTTACATTAAAACCGCCGACCCGCTTACCCGTACGGCTCCCTGGCTCAATAAAATGGAAGGCGGCATCAATTATCTCTGCAATGTGGTCGTGAACGACAGCCTGGGCATGGCTGCAGAACTCGAAGCGGAAATGCAGGCGCTGGTGGATAATTATTACTGTGAGTGGAAAGAAGTCGTCGAAACGCCTGAATTGAGAAAACGTTTTTCGCATTTTGTAAATGCTCCCGAAGAAAAAGACCCTACCGTACAGTTTGAGCCACTACGTGATCAGAAGAAAGCATCCGACTGGAAATAACACACCTTAATTATATAACAATCCAAACACATTAATATGAATACCCGCTCCACACAAGTCATCCACTGGTTTCCTGCCTGCAAAGCCGAAGATGTGCCGAGCAACGGCGGCGTATGTGTAAAATACGGCGATCAACAGATTGCCCTGTTTCATTTTACCCGCAGGGGCGAATGGTACGCTTCGCAAAACGAATGTCCACACCGCCGTCAAATGGCGTTGAGCCGGGGAATGATTGGCTCCGCCGGGTCCGAGCCCAAAGTAGCCTGTCCTTTTCATAAGAAGACCTTTTCACTGTTGGATGGTCAATGTACCAGCGGTGAAGAAGAATATCGTATTAAGACCTATCCCGTAAAACTGGAAAATGGGTTTGTGTATATCGGCATCTCCGGTAGCGACGGGGAAGAAGGCGCGATAGTAATTGCATAAATAAAGCCCCGAAGGTTGCAGCCTTCCAGGGCTTTTAGTTTTAAATAAAGGCTTCACTTAAAACCAAGACAAATGTACATTAAAAAGAACTTCACTAAAGCCGGGAGGCTGGTACTGCTCGGTCTCCTGCTGGACAGACCGGTCCGGGCGCAGTTAACCCTGACCGGCCAGTTACGAACGCGAACGGAGCTACGCGACGGGCAGGGTGCCCCGTTCCCAAAAGGCGCTTCCGATGCCTTTTTTACTTCACAACGGACCCGGCTCAACGCCCTGTTCAGCATGTACCGGGTAAAATTCGGTGTTTCCCTCCAGGATGTACGGGTATGGGGACAGGATGTTTCCACCATCAACCGAAGCACCACGGCCAATAACAACGATTTGCTTTTGCATGAAGCATGGGCCGAAATCTTCCTGACAGATACGACGCTTAAAAATAAAAGCCTGAGCCTGAAGCTGGGCCGCCAGGAACTGGTGTACGATGACCAGCGGCTGCTGGGCAATCTTGACTGGCTACAACAGGGCAGAAGGCACGATGCTGCCCTGCTGAAATATGAAACTCCCACCCTCATGCTACACCTGGGCGCAGCCTACAATCAAAACCAGGAAAATACCTCCGGTACCGTTTATAATAGCACGGCCCCCGGAAATTATACCGCCAATACCAATGGCGGAAGCATGTACAAAAGCATGCAGTTCTTTTATGCTGGTAAGAAACTGACCAACGGAACCCTGTCCTTCCTGTTCTTTGCCGACCAGTTTAGCAAATACCACATGGATACGGTCAATGCCGCACCGGTTAAAACATTTCAGACCGGCGCCTGGTCAAGAGCGACCACCGGCTTTTATTTCAATGATAAATTTCAGCAAACGACGGTTACAGCTTCCGCTTATTACCAGTTCGGTAAAACGGCGCTCGGGCAGGATTTATCCGCCGGCCTGTTAAGTGGCGCCGTGCAATATAATTTTGCAACTCCTTTCAGTCTTTCGGGTGGCGTCGATTATACAACCGGAAGTTCCACTACGGCTACCAGCCATACATTTGATCCACTCTACGGCACACCGCATAAGTTCTGGGGATTGATGGATTATTTCTATGCCGCCAGTGGTTTCGGTAAAGGAGGATTGCTTGACACCTATATAAAAGTAAAATATAAAGCAGGCGATAAATTACTACTTACGGCCGACCTGCACCAGTTTAACAGCGCCTCCAAAGTAATCGTGCCTTCCGATCCTGCCAACAGCAAAAAGAGTTTTGGGCAGGAGCTTGATATGGTCGGTACGTACAATCTTACCAAACAAATATCATTCGAGGGAGGCTATGGCCGTTTCTGGTCCACCAGCCTGCTTGCCTCTGCCAATGTAAAGAATATAGCCAATGCCCGTGCCGGTGCCAACTGGGCTTACGTGATGATAAACATCAAACCGGCTTTTCTTTTTAAATAAGCGCGATTGCCTGCCTGTATGGATTTCATCGATCCATTAACGCTTAAAATTCTATTGTATGTCTACTTTCCCTTCAAATACAAACCAGTTAACCCGGTTAAAAATATTCAGCCTGCAGGGCGTGCAAATGCGCAGCTTTCATATTACCTGGCTCATGTTCTTTGTGTGTTTTTTCGGATGGTTTGGTCTTGCGCCGTTGATGCCCACCATACGCGGTGATTTGCATCTTACCAAGGGCCAGGTAGGCAACCTGATCATCGTTTCCGTTTCTTCCACCACTATAGCCCGGCTTATCATCGGCAAATTATGCGATACCTGGGGACCCCGCCTTACCGCGGTGCGCCTGCTGCTGGTAGGCTGCCTGCCGGTATTCCTGGTAGGACTGTCGAAAGATTATACCACGTTCCTGTTGTTCCGTGCCGCCATCGGTGTTATCGGCGCCTCTTTTGTTATTACCCAGTTTCATACGTCGATGATGTTTGCGCCCAATATCAAGGGTACGGCCAATGCAGTAGCCGGCGGATGGGGCAATCTCGGGGGCGGGGTGACCAATATGGTGATGCCGCTGATATTTGCCGCCATCGTTGGCTTCGGTTATACCAAAGCGGAAGCATGGCGCTATGCCATGATTGTACCGGGAATAATGATGCTCATCGTGGCCTTCCTTTATTATCGTTATACAAAAGATACTCCTGAAGGAAATTATAGCGAAATAGGACGTACCGTCAAAACCAATGCAAAGACCGACTGGAGCATATTGGCCGATTGGAGAATATGGGCGCTTACCATGGCATACGCCATGTGCTTCGGCATGGAGATAACCTTCGACAACGTGGCATCCCTGCATTTTGTGGATTCGTTCAAATTATCACAGTCTTCCGCCGGTTTCTGGGCAGGCGTTTTCGGGTTCATGAATTTATTCGCCCGTGCCCTGGGAGGTATTTTTTCGGATAAGGCAGGACGCCGTTATGGGATGCGTGGCAAGGGATTGCTGCTGGCGGGCGTGTTATTACTGGAAGGTATCGGCCTTATTGTTTTTGCACAAGCCGGTACGCTGGCGATGGCCATTGTGTCCATGCTCAGCTTTGCGCTGTTTCTAAAGATGGCCAATGGCGCTACCTATGGCATTGTACCGTTTATCAACGAAAAGAATGTGGGACTGGTAAGTGGTATTGTAGGCGCCGGTGGAAATATGGGGGGTATGCTGTTCGGGTTCCTGTTCAAATCGAAAAGTATTTCCTATGCACAGGCATTTTCTTATATCGGGTATATCATCATCGCGGTATCGGTCGTGATCCTGGTAACACGTTTCCGTAAGAGCGAAAAAACGTTGGTAGTGAAAGATGATCCGGAATTTGCGGTAGCCTGACGGAAGAAGGAAACCAGCGGGCCTCAACGAATATTGCTGATTAAGCCTATAAAACATGTATCAATCGTTTAAAACAACCTGTTGCTATTGTGGAGTCGGATGCGGAGTCGTAGTGCATAAAGAGCGCAACGGGCAAATGCAGGTCGAGGGAGATAAGGATCACCCCGTCAACAAAGGCATGCTTTGCAGCAAGGGCATGGGCCTGCATTATACATTGATGGATCAGTCGGATCGCCTGTTGTACCCGGAAATGCGCTACAATAAAACCATGCAGCGGCAACGGGTATCCTGGCAGCAGGCATTGGAACGGACGGCCGCTGTTTTTAAAACATTAATAGAAAAATACGGACCTCAATCCGTGGCCTTCTATGCTTCCGGCCAATGCCTTACGGAAGAATATTATGTCGTCAACAAACTGGTAAAAGGCTTTATCGGAAGTAATAACATCGATACCAATTCCCGTCTTTGCATGAGCAGCGCGGTGGCAGCATACAAAATGAGCCTTGGAGAAGACAGCGTGCCGGTATGCTATGATGACGTGGAACTGGCCGATTGCATTTTTGTGGCAGGAGCTAATCCCGCCTGGTGCCATCCCATTATCTGGCGACGCATAGAGGCCGCCCGGCAGAAAAACCCGAAGGTAAAAATAATCGTAAGCGACCCGCGGCGCACGCAAAGCTGTGCTTATGCAGACGTACACCTCCAACTCAATCCCGGTACCGACATTGTCCTGCACCATGCCATCGGCAGGATACTGATCGAAAACGGCGACATCGATATTCATTTTATTAAACACCATACCGAAGGCTTTGAGCAATACAGCGAAAAAGTAATGCAGCGTACGGTTGCCGAAGCAGCCTCCATCTGCGGTATTCCCGAAGCGTCTATCCGTGAAGCGGCCTCTTATATCGCCAATGCAAAAGGATTTGTGACCATGTGGACGATGGGCCTGAATCAAAGCGCCGTAGGGGTTAATAAAAATCTCAGCCTGATAAACCTCAACCTCATTACTGGTCATATCGGTAAACCGGGCAGCGGTCCCTTTTCACTTACCGGGCAGCCCAATGCGATGGGTGGAAGGGAAGTGGGCGGCCTGGCCAATTTGCTGCCTGCGCATCGCAATCTCGCCGACCCGGCAGATCGCGCCTATGTGCAACAGTTCTGGGGTGGCGCTCCTATTTCTTCCCAACCGGGCTATACCGCTACCGAAATGTTTGAAGCCCTGCACGACGGAAGGCTGAAAGCCATTTGGATCATGGGCACTAACCCGCTGGTGAGCCTGCCCGATGTGCGCAAAGCAGAAGAAGCATTGAAGAAAGCAAGGTTTGTAGTGATACAGGACGTGAGCAACAAGCCCGAAACCCTGGCCTATGCCGATGTGGTATTGCCCGCGGCCGCCTGGGCGGAGAAAGAAGGTACGATGACCAATGCCGAACGCAGGATCGCCCACCTGAGCAAAGTAGTGGATGCGCCCGGAGAGGCGCTCCCGGATGCGGAAATCATTTGCCGTTTTGCCCGGCAGATGGGTTACGCCGGGTTTGATTTTACCAGCATGGCGGAGATATTCGCAGAGCATTGCCGGCTCACCGAAGGAACGAAGATCGATATCAGCACGCTGGACTATAACGTATTAAAAGAAAAACGCAGCGTACAATGGCCCTATGCCGGCGGAGAAGAAGGCATCGGTACCAAACGATTGTTTACCGATAAGAAATTCTACACCCCTTCCCAAAAGGCGATCATTCATTCCTTTGATGATGCCAACCAGTCGGAACCGGTTACGCCGTCCCTGCCCCTGGTGCTCACTACCGGGCGTATCCGCGATCAATGGCATACGATGACCAAAACCGGTAAGGTAAGCAAACTGAAACAACATATTCCCCATTCTTTCCTCGAAATACATCCTTCCGATGCCGCTAAAAGAGCAATTCACGACGATGATCTCGTGGAGATATTCAACGAAAGAGGTAATGTGCGGGTACACGCCAAACTGACGCCGGATATTAAACCGGGTGTGATATTCCTGCCCATGCACTGGGGCAAGATACTCAACAGCGATTTGAACCGCGCCAATAATCTTACGCCTAACAAGGTAGATCCGATCTCCAAAGAACCTGATTTCAAATTCTCGGCGGTGGAAGTGCGGCTTTACCGCAAGCCGAGACAGAAAGTAATTGTAATCGGCGCAGGCGCCGGGGCTTTTGGTTTTGTAAAAAGCTATCGGGCGTTGAATACGACGGACGATATAGAGATTTTCAGCAAAGAGAATTTTCCTTTTTATAACCGTGTCATGTTGCCCGATTATATCAGCGGTGAACAGCAATGGGAGCAACTGGTGAAGATGAAAGACCAGGAAGAAAATGATCTTCATATCCGCCTGCACAGGGGTGTAAGCATCGATACGGTGGACCGTCATAATAAAACCGTTGTCGACAGTAACGGTAAAACACATTTGTATGATGTCCTGCTGCTGGCTACCGGCAGCCGGCCCGCAACGTTGCGGGATGTTCCTTCTCTCAAAGGCATTTTTACCATGCGAAGCCGTGATGATGCCGACCGGTTTATTGAACACATGTCCCGTTCAAAAGGAATGGTTGTTGTCGTAGGCGGTGGCCTGCTGGGTATAGAGCTGGCTGCCTCCCTTCATGAAATCGACCGGGAGGTCATCGTCATCCACCGTACTTCCCGGCTGATGGGACGCCAACTGGACCCGGTGGGCGCACAGTTGCTGCATGAAGAACTGACCAGCCGGGGTATCGATATTTATTACAACGACGAGATCGAACGCTTCCTCGGTGAGACGGCCGTAAGTGGCATTCGTCTTAAAAGTGGTTTGCCGATCCAGTGCGAGGCCATCGTGATGGCCATCGGCACGGTGCCCAATATCGAACTGGCGAAAGCAGCCGGTATCGAATGCAAACGCGGTGTCGTGGTAGATGCCTACCTGCGGACCAGTGATCCTTCTGTCTTCGCCATTGGCGAGATTGCCGAGTTCGGAGGTATGCTGTATGGCATTACTGCCGCTGCGGAACAGCAGGCAGCTGTCGTGGCGCAGTACCTGCATGGTGATATTGCCCTGTATTATGAAGGGACCCTGCTGATGAATATTCTTAAGATGCATGGCATTGAACTTTGTTCTCTCGGCCTTGCCGAATGTCCCGACGATCCCACTTATGAAGAAGTGGTATTTATTGATAAATCGCGCCGGTATTATAAAAAATGTATTGTTCACAATGATCGTTTGGTGGGCGCCATCCTTATCGGCGACAAATCGGAATTTCTCGAATTCAGGGACCTGATCCAAAACAAAATAGAGCTGAGCGAAAAGCGATTGCAGTTACTGCGCTCCGGCAAAAAGGCAGACCCGGTTATCGGCAGGCTGGTATGCAGTTGCGCCGGGGTGGGAGAGGGCAATATTAAAAGGAAGATAGAAGAAGGCTTTACCGATTTAACGGCCTTGTGCCAGGCATCCGGTGCGGGCATGGGTTGCGGCAGTTGCCGTCCCGAAGTAAAAGCATTATTGGAAAATGCCTGTATGATTACAATAGCATAAACCAACGATATATGAATACAACACGAATAAACAAATACGATATAGAGCAGGAAGACCAGCCGCGTTATTTCCGTTTTGAAGCGGATTTTGTCGAAGACAACGTGCGTTGCATACCGATGATCGTCCGGTTTAAGCTGGATGCCTGCGGTATTAAACTGAAGCTGGCCCAGTGGAGCAAATTCAGCCCGCAGGAAAGAAAGCAGTTGAGCGTACAACCCTGCTCCACGGCAGCCGCGATAGATGCTTACCGCCTGTACCTGCAGGAATTGATTGCCCGGCGTACCGGTCATGAAGCAACCCTGCTGAAAGTGGAGGAAAGCCCCGCCTGGGCAGATGATGATACTATCCTCCCCGAATTACAGGAACAGGCGCAACAGGCAGGCTCGGCCATCGGCCTGGAGCAATGGAGAAACCTCTACCTGCTGCAGCGGTTTGCATTATTAAAACTCTGCCGCCCAGGACATGAAAACAGGAATTTCCCCCTCGCCATGAAAGAATTTGGATTGATAAAAAGTGGGTCATGACATCAACGGCCGTCATAAAAATTAATTTCCGCGGGGGTATCATTTCCCCGGGCGATCTCTTCCATGTATTGGTTGCCGCGGAGAAGGCCCACATTACAAAGGTTAGTTTCGGTACGCGCCAGCAATTGTTCGCCGATGTGCATCATCACTATTGCGATTTATTTACCGGCTTGCTGGACATGCAGCGGATAAAATATGAAAAGGATACCGAAGAACACCCCAACGTGGTAAGCTCTTATCCTGCGGAAGAAGTATTTATCACCAAAACCTGGCTAAGCGAAGGCGTTTACAAGGATATTTTTGATTTGATGGATTATGAGCCCAGGCTGAAGGTTAATATTTCCGACAGCAACCAGAGTTTTACACCTGTTCTCACCGGCAATATCAATTGGGTAGCATCTCTTCACTCACCCCATTTCTGGCATGTATTTATTCGTTTTCCCAAAACCAATATGGTATATGAATGGAAACACATGGTATATACGAACGACATTGCCCGGATGTCGAGGCATATTGAAGAAGCCATTCTTGATGACAAAGAAAAATTTTATGATAACCCGCAGGCCAGCGGTGATATCTTATTCGATAAACTCGGGTTACAAAACTATATCACCCGCCCTGCCGGGGCGCCTGCAGCGCTGCCTGCTTTCAACCTGCCGTATTATGAAGGGCTGAACCGTTACAACGATAAATACTGGCTTGGCATTTACCGCCGCGATGAATTGTTCGATACCGTGTTTCTCCGGGATGTCTGCCAGCTTTGCCTGCAAACGAAAATCGGGCAGTTATGCGCCACCCCCTGGAAAACCATCATGGTCAAGGGTATCGATGAAAAACACCGTCCTCAATGGAACGCCCTGCTTGCCCGGCACCGCATCAATGTACGGCATGCAGCCAACGAGCTTAATTTCCAGGTGGAGGATCATTGCAAGGAAGGGTTGATGTTAAAGAGTTGGCTGGTCCGACATCTCAACCGGGATGATATGCGCACGTTTGGTATCTGCATCGGAATTAAAACGAGAAAGAAATCGGAAGTATTCAGCAGCATATTGGTGCGCAGGCGTCATTTGTTTACCATTGCAGGCATTGGTTTCCTAGCCGTATACGATATTCTCTGTGCCGGTGATTTTAACCCCAATGAACGCACCGGTTTTGTTTTCAGTCGCACTACGCCGAAACTGCTGCTGCCCGAGCGATTGCGCCGGGCCATCATCTTGTTTTACCAGCACCAGGGAAAGCATAGTACAAAGCCCGAGCCGAGGCCAAAAGAAGAACAGGGGACAAAGCAGGCGGAATGGGTCTACCAGTGCCGGCATTGTTTTACTATCTATGATCCTGTCGCTGGGCAACCCGGTCCTGCCGCCCCTTTTGAGCAATTACCGGTTGATTACTGCTGCCCGCTTTGTGAGTCTCCCAAAGAGGATTTCCAGCGTATAGAGCCGCCGCAGGCGGTTTCCGCCTAAGGGACAGGCTGCTGAGGGTAGAAATAAGCCCGTTTTCTTTGCCGGTACGGGTCAAATGACTACTTTTGCACCCCCACGGATGTTGCGCAGGCAGTCATCCTGATCGGGAAGTAGCGCAGGCCGGTAGCGCACCTGGTTTGGGACCAGGGGGTCGCAGGTTCGAATCCTGTCTTCCCGACCAGCTTTTGAAACCCGCTCTGGTAGCGGGTTTCATTTTTTAACTCCAAATTAGCTGTAACTAAATCATTCATAGACAATAGGCTTGCGGTTCGAATCCTGTAATCATCTCTTAATAAAACCCTTCAGAGTATTTAAAATATCAATCATCATTTGAGAAATTTTCGATTACCTGGCTAGGAACTCTTTTATGGTATTTATATACAGTTCCGGTTGTTCCAAATAAATGAAGTGACCCGCCCGGGGTACAATAACCAATTGATGGTTAGGGAAAAGATCCATGAACTCACGGGTATTAGCCCATTTCTGATTATCCGCCTGACCTCTCATAATAAGCACAGGGAGAGAGGAGTTTTTGAGTTTGGGTCTCGGGTCCTGAACCTGGGGGAAACTACGTAAAGTCATGAGTTGGGAGTAATAACCATACCCGGGTGCGTATTGCAGCTTTTTTATTGCAGAGGTGTCAAAGACACAGGATTTGTTGCATTCATAATTAAGATCGGCTGCGAAGTCATCCGCTTCAGCATCTGTGGCCAGTTTTTTCCCGAACGTGATTGCACAATAAGACATAGCATTCGTCCTCAAATTGCTCGCTTTCTCATACTGCTGGTGGTTCGTATAATAAGGTGTCCTCAAGTGAAGGCTATCAGGGGCTCTTAAGTCAATCGGTTCGGCAGGAGCCGGAGGAATGGGGCCGGGCCCCGTAAACACGAGCTTTTCTATTTTGTCCGGATTGTCTGCTGCAAATAGAACTCCTAAAACCGTACCCTAGGATTGCCCAATTAAGATTACTTTTTCTGCCCCTGTCTTCTTCACCATTTCTTCCAAATCCTGTCGGTGCCGGTCCGCTGTATAATCTCTGATATTTTGCAATCGCCCGGATAACCCACTGCCTATCTGATCATACAAGTAAATATCGTACCCTTCTTCTGCCAATGGTATCATCATACGAATAATCACATCCTCAACAGGCCCCCCCGGCCCGCCTACCAAATAAAAAATCGGATAGGGTTTTTTGACCCCCTTCCCAGGGATCAGTATAAAAGCTATTCTTGAGCCTGTCTGTAAGTTCAAATACTTAGTGCCAGCCCATGAGTGAACTGGCGGGGAACCATATTGCCTCGGCCAAAACACTTCACATAAGAGAATGAATATGCCAGCAAATGCGGCACCTCTTATAAGCCGGAAAGCATTCCTCTTGTATTTATTCGCACTTATCTTTCCAGCTTTGATAATGAAGAAAGTTGGGAGAAATACAAGGATAAACGCTGTGTAGCATAGAAAATGCGTAAAATTAACGAACTGCAAATGCTGCAATTGCAAGTAATATCCTATCAAAAAAGTGGACAGAGAAAATGTTCCACTTATAATTAATAATTTTTTCATGGTGCATTTTGGGATTTGCGATGAATAAATATAATAATTTATTATAGTACTATTATGCATCTGATACATATGTATATTTAAAACATTACCTTGTAATGCCTTCTAACATTTCCTTAACTTTTTTGAAGCGGTGCCAGGAAATAAAAAAAGCGACTGAAAACTTTGGTTTTAAAATCGCCAGGTTCGCTAACCGTCTCAGGTCAGCGACAAATTGGTTCGAGAATTGTTCTGCCAGGGCGACTATTAAAATTGATTTTCAACAATCAGAAGCTGTCCGGGTACATTTCGGACAGCTTTTTTATTGTATTTGATACCAGGTAATGTTAGTATTTTTCTCTCATTGTTTCAAGTACCGAAGCGCAACAACCCCCGATTTAAAAGCCTTCGACTCAACAAGTTTTAATTGTAATTTCTCTTGCGGGTTGATACCTTCAAACAACCGTCTCCCTTCTCCTATAACTATCGGGTGAACCACAAAATGATATTCATCAATCAGGCCAAGCTTTGCAAGTTGTGAAGGAATGGTTACACCACCGGTTAAAATATTTTTGCCTTCTTCTTGTTTCAATTTAAGTATTTCGTCGTGAAGGCCCGTACGAACAATTCTCGTTTTTCCCCCTTCAGAGCTGTCTAATGATTTGGAGAAAACAATAATTTTGTTGACGGCGTCAAATGCCTGGGCAAATTCGTAATCTTCTTTTGTCTGCCCGGAAGGGTTTTTCGCCACATCGGGCCAATAAGGAACCATCAATTGATAAGTTTTACGCCCGTAGACGAATGTATCAGCATTTCGCGTGAGGTCCATAAAATACTCAAACGTTTCTTCATGGGGATTGAATTTGGTATGGTCGCAGCAACCATCTAAGGTCGTGTTGATTGCGAAGATTAGATTTCTCATTAGATTACTTTTTGTTTTGATTTTCCTCAAATTAGTAAATTTTCAAAACCGCTTCGCTTCCATAAAAGGGCAGAATACGACATTGTTAGGGTGTGATTGCGGCAAAGTGACGATGTTTAATATCAGCGAAGCCTATATAAGTTTTTTCTCCAGTGCATAGCGCGTCAGATCCGCATTCATTGCCATATTCATTTTCTGTAATATTTTGGCGCGATGGGTGCTGACGGTATTGATACTGATATTGAGTTGCTCTGCAATTTTGGACACCGGCTTTCCTAAAGCAATAAGCTGAAATATATCGAATTCTCTCTGGGAAAGTGATTCGTGTGGTTCTTTATCGATATTGCCGTCGTTAAGCGCATCGGCCATTTGATCGGCAAGAGCGGCGGATATGTATTTTCGGCCTAGCAAAAGCCGGTGAACGGCGTTGACCAGTTCTTCCGGTGCGGCATCCTTACTCATATACCCGGCTGCTCCTGCCTTTAGGGCACGAACGGCATATAGTCGCTCGGGATGTATGCTCAGTATCAGCACGGGTGTTTTCGAAAAGTTTCTCTTTACGTGCTGTACCACCTCCAACCCGCTTTGCCCGGGCATCGCCAGGTCGCAGATAATAATATCCCATTCTCCTTTCATGGTTTTTACGATGGCATCCTCCGCATCTTTGCACTCCCCGATGGTAGCGGATGGAAACTCCCCAAGGAGTATTTGTATAAGACCCCTCCGGATTACGGCATGATCGTCAACGATAAGAATGCGCATATACAATGATTGAATTCAGAGCTTGTTAATTTCTTTAAAGGGTACCGACACCCGGAGGCATGTTCCCTCTCCCGGGGCGCTTTTTAACTCATAACTTCCGCCGAGTACAA
>DASYCT010000314.1:0-7617 GCA_036500065.1 Chitinophagaceae bacterium
CTCCCAGGTTGATGGAGCCCCATTTTTCAGCCCCCGGGTATTTTTGCGGGTCCATCATATAACCCAGTGGAACCTCCCATTTTTTGGCGCCCGTCAGCATATCGATGGCTACCAGGGTGCCCCAGGGCGGGTTGAACTGCATGAGCGGCAGTCCTCCGACGATAGAAAACATATAGAAGCGTTTCAACACATAAGGGGTTCCGATTTGCCGCCCCGTTTCCGCCCGCAGCAGTTCTTCATGACCCGAGGTTACATCTTTCACACTATCGCGTGGTATCAGTTTGATGATGGCCGGCAGCCGGTTGATATTGGTGATTAAAATATTTTGTTGCGGGTCAAAGCACATGCCGCCCCAATGAATGCCGCCGACATTGCCCGGCGTCATCAGCGAACCCTGCATGCTGGGTGGAGTGAAAATGCCCTCGTTGGTATATTGAGCGATTTTTTGCGCAGCTTCTTCCTTATCCTTTGCGGTCGGTCCCCAGGCGTCGGCGGTGCTGATATGTTGTATACCCAGCGGGGCGGGTAGGATGGGAAAAGGCTGTGTAGGCCATGCCTGTTCGCCCGGAACGGTCGATGCAGGCACTTTTCGTTCTTCTATTGGGAAAAGCGGTTTGCCCGTCACCCGGTCCAGTATAAAAATATGTCCCATCTTGGTGCCCACGACTACAGCCGGGATCTTCTTCCCGTTTTTTGTGATGTCTATCAGCATCGGTTGTGCGGCAATGTCATAGTCCCAGAGATCGTGGTGCACTACCTGGAAATACCAAACCATTTTCCCGGTAGAGGCCCGGATGGCCACCAGGCAATTGCCATAGAGGTTTTGCCCCAGGCGTTCCCCTCCATAGTAATCGGTGCTGGGAGAAGAAGAGGGGATAAACACCAAATCGCGTTGCGCATCGCAGGAAATGATGCTCCATGCATTGGCGGCGCCGGCGGTATGCGCCTTTGGGCCCTGCCATGTTTTCCAGCCGGGGTCGGTGGAATCGCGTGGGATGGGGTCCCATACCCAGCGCAACTGGCCGGAAAGGGCGTCATAAGCCCTCACCGATCCGCGGCTTCCGGCAAATCGCTGGTTGTCTCCCAGCGATGAACCTACTACCACGAGGTTGCCGATGATCGCCGGTGGCGACGTAACGCTGATATCGCTCCCGTAACCGTCTTTCAAATCCACTACACCGTCTTTCCCGAAGAAAGGAACGGGAAGGCCGGTAGTGGCGTCCAGTGCAAACAGGCGGCCGTCAATCGTAGCCGAGAATATCCGTTTCGGACCGGCCGCACCGTTAGCATCCCCGGGGGCAGGCCATGCCGATACGCCGCGGGAGCTTATTTCTGAAAAATCGTTGTGGAGGTTTATTTTGGGGTCAAACAACCACTGTTGTTTGCCGGTAACGGCATCGATGGCAAACACCCGGTTGCTGGGTGTACTGAAATACAGGGTATGCCCAATCATAAGCGGGGTGGCTTCAAAGGCCGCTTTGGAAAGCGCATCCGTGCCCGTGTAGGTTTGCAGTTCGCCCGTATGGAAGGTCCATGCTTCACGGAGCTGCGCCACGTTTTTATCGTTTACCTGTTTCAGGGGCGAATAGCGGCTGCCACCGGCATCACGTCCATAGGCCGGCCATTCGCCGGCAGCAACAGCATTGGGAGAAGATGGCTGCGCCTGCGCGGCAATAACCGTGGCGGCCAAAAGAAAAACGAGGAATAAGCTATGTTTCATAATAAATTAAGGTTTCCGGTGTGAAGTACCGGGTATAAAAATATACTTCCTCGTTGCCGGTGGCAAAGTTCTTTGACATGGGGACGATAAACGGGGATGAAAAGGAGTGGGGGGTGTAGTTAAAATCCTTCCGCGGTATCTTCCCCGCGTTTATCGCCTGCGGCGTCGATGGTTGCCTTTCCGCCCGCACTGTACTCAATGCGGATCACTTCCGTGCGCCCGATGGAGCCGCGGGTGTTGATCTTATATCCCATTGCTTTGAGCTGCGTGGTAACGGCGGCGGGGAAATCTCTTTCCACGTCCACCACGTCGGGTTGCCACTGGTGGTGGAACTTCGGCTGGTCGATGGCTTCTTCGGGACTCATGCCAAACTCCAGCATGTCGACCAGGGTCTGGAACACCGAGGTAGGGATGGTGGTGCCGCCGGGCGTACCCAGTACGATAAAGGGTTTGTTGTTTTTCAGTACGATGGCCGGCGTCATGCAGCTGAGCATGCGTTTGCCGGGAGCGATGGCGTTTGCGTCGCCGCCAAGGGCCCCGTACATATTGGGTACGCCGGGCTTTACACTGAAGTCATCCATTTCATTGTTCAGCAAGAAACCTGCGCCGCCTACGACCGTTTTGCTTCCATATCCCCCGTTGAGGGTAGTGGTCACCGATACCGCGTTGCCGTCTTTATCGGTCACGCAGAGGTGCGTGGTCTCTTCGCTTTCAGGATTGATCTTCCCGGCCTGCGTATTCTCGCTGCTGCCCGCTTTATTGGGGTCGAAATCGCTGATACGTTCTTTAATATAGCTGTCGCTGGTCAGTCTTTTGACCGGCACTTTTACAAAATCGGCATCGCCCATATACAACGCGCGGTCTGCATAGGCCCGGCGCTCCGCTTCGATCATCAGGTGGACGGCTGCCGCCGACTCAAAGCCCATACCGGCAATATCCCTTCCTTCTATCATCTTCATCGCCTGGGCAATGATGATACCCCCGCTGCTGGGCAGCGGCATGGTCTCAATCGTATATCCCTTGTAGGGGATAAGCATGGGCACCCGTTCTTTTGCCTGGTAGTTTTTGAGATCAGCCAGCGTCACAAGTCCCTTGCCGCGGCTCATTTCCGCTACCAGCAACCGGGCCGTTTCCCCTTCATAAAATCCTTTCTGCCCCAGGTCGCGTATGCGCTTCAGCGTGTTGGCGAGGTCTTTCTGTACGAGGGTATCACCGGCCTTCCACCGGCCGTTTTTTACAAAAGCCGGCTGCATGGTATTGTATTTTACAAACGCATCCCGGGTGCCGTTCAGGGAGGCTGCTTCGCTTTCGGTCAGCACAAAACCTTTTTCGGCCAGTTCGATAGCAGGTTCAATCAATGTCTTAAAGGGGAGACGGGCGTATTTGTGGCAAGCAAACAAACCGGCTACCGTGCCGGGAACGCCGGATGCCAGGTGTCCATATTGGCTGAGGTTCATTTGCGGGTTGCCGTTTTTATCAAGATACATGTCCCGGCTGGCTGCTGCGGGGGCCGTTTCGCGGTAGTCGAGCGTGATGCTTTTCCCGTTTTGTAAATGCGCTACCATAAATCCGCCGCCGCCGATATTGCCCGCTCCGGGATAGACCACGGCCAGTGCCAGTTGGGTGGCGATGGCTGCATCCACTGCGTTGCCCCCTTTCTTTAAAATGAGCAGTCCTACCTTGCTGGCCAGCGGATGGGCCGATACGACGGCCGCGTTGCTGCAGCTTACCTTTTTTTGAACTGTATAATGGTAGGCGTCGATACCGGGAGCGTCGGCCTGGGCCTTTGCCGCACCGGACACTGCAAGCAGGAGAAAGAGGTAAAATAGCTGGCGGGACATATTTTTTATGCTTTATACTTTTTCCGTGGATTCCGGGAAGTATGGAATATCGATACTATTCGTATGAGACTTCGCTTTTTGTTTAGCTTATAAATGAGTAGAAATGGGAAAATTTCAACCATAGTCTCTTTATACAATTTGTATCTATTGGGGTATTTTTCAGGAGACTTTTCAATTTCCCCGATGCGAAGGATGACTTCTTTAACAAACCTGTCGCCTAAACCACGCTGCCGGTCTTCATACCATTCCCATGATTCTGCCATTTCTCTTTGTGCCCGGCTCGATAAAGTACTTGACCAGGCTACCTTATTTGCCATACCGCTTTTTGCGCAATTTGTCAATTGAGGATTCCAATTGCTCTACAGTAAAGCCTTTATCTTTACCCGATTCCAAAGCTTCGTAGCGGGCGTCCAGTTCTTCAACAAAAGATTTATCCTTCCACCATTCAGCAGTTTCTTCAATTTCATTTTCCAACAGGTTATAAATAGCATTAAGCTTCTTATCATCAGCTATCCTGATGTAATCATACAATTTGTTGCGAATAAGACTGGTAGCGGCTGCCATAATAAATTATTAACCACAAGTTACAAATAAAATAGAATAAATAAAAGCAAGGATTAAAGCGTTGCTCTTACCCTGCTAATGCTTCCCTCCAAACAGCCTTCTAAAAAGTCCCCTTTTTTTTTCAGGTTGCGGCGGTTGTTTATCAGCCGGCTTTTCTTCGTCTTTTTTCGCCGGCTTGTTGGCTTCGTTTAGTATTTTCTTTTCTTCCGGCGAGAGCGATGATTCTACCGGCACATGCGCGGTATCTTTTTTGAAATCAAGATTGCCATAGGCGCTTGCATCGCCGTTGCCCTGGTCTTCACCTTCGGCGCCGGGCGATGGGGTCTTGCCGATAGGCTCAAAATCCATCATCGATTGATTGTTCATATTCTCCGGCTGGATAAAGCGGGCGTTGCGGTCAATGCCCAGTGTTTTATCGTCGTACACTTTCTGGAAGAAATATTCCCAGAGCGGTCGTGCCGCCTTGCCACCCTGGCCGAGCAAACCACCCAGGCGGATGAAATTATTATCGCAGCCAATCCAGGTGCCTGCCATCAATTGCGGTGTGTAGCCGAGGAACCAGGCATCGGTATTATTGTTGGTAGTACCTGTTTTACCACCCATCTCCGCCGCGCCCAGTCGTGCGCGCAGGCCTCCCGCCGTTCCGTAATCCACCGGCCCCTGCATCATTCTTGCCATCGTATAGGCGGCCTGTTCGCTGATCACCTGTTTCATGCTGGTCTGGAAGGTTTGCAACACGTTGCCGTTTTTATCCTCGATGCGGGCAATATAAAATGGTTTGGTGCTGATGCCACGGTTGGGGAACATCGTATAGCCCCACATCATTTCAAACATCGAAAGATCGCAGGCGCCCAGCGCCATCGAAGGGTAGGGGTCGACTTTTGTTTGTATGTTGACCTGCTTCAGGAAATTGGGAAACCGGTCGGGTCCCACCTGTTTCATGATGTAGGCCGCGGCGCAGTTGTACGAATGCGCCAGTGCGTCGGCCATCGTTACGACAGGTTCTCCCTCGCAGATGGCCCTTGCCGGCACCATACCAAAGCCGGGGAAATCCTGCGCGGTATTGTCAAGCTGTGTTTCCGGCGTAAGCCCCGCTTCTTCTATCGCTTCGCAATACAGGAAGGGTTTGATCGCAGATCCTACCTGCCGCTTGGTATCAATATTGACGTGATCATACTTGTAGGTCTTGAAGTCGATGCCCCCCACCCATGCTTTTACTTCACCGGTAATGGGGTCCATGACCATAAAAGAGGTCTCCAGCATCTGCCGGTTGTACTTGATGGAATCGTAGGGCGTCATCACCGTATCTTTTTCCCGCTGCGCATTCCAGGCAAATACTTTCATGGCCGTGGGCACATGGAAAGATTTTTTGATATCGGCTTCACTAACGCCATCGTCTTTCATGTTCTTCCACCGGTCGCTCACTTTCATGGCCGCCAGCAATACATTTTCATACCCATTCCAGACCTTGCCGCTTTTAACGCCCGGCTGGGCATTCAGCACTTTTTGAAGGGTCGGCATGTGTTTGGCCACGGCTTCCTCGGCATACAATTGCATACGCGGGTTGATGGTCGTATATATCTTTAGTCCGTCGCGGTAAATATTGTAGGGCTTACCGGTCGCAGGGTTTTTATGGTCCTTGCACCATTCTTTCACATCCGACCGCAGTTCTTCGCGGAAATAAGGAGCCAGCCCTGTATTTTCATCCTGCTTGCGGTAATTGAGCTGGATGGGTTTCAGCTTTAGTTTGGCAGCATCTTCTTCGCTTAGGAAACTGGCTTCCACCATACGGTTCAGCACGAGGTTGCGGCGTTCCAGTGAAGCCTTGGGATTTACCCGCGGGTTATATAAATAAGTGCCGTTCAGCATGCCTACCAATACGGCGGCCTCATCTACATCCAGCCGGTCCGGTTCTTTCTGGAAAAAAGTAAGCGAAGCATTACGGATGCCGTATACGTTGTCGCTGTAAGGAACGGTATTGAGGTAGAGTGCGATGATTTCCTCTTTCGTAAAATTGCGTTCCAGCTTCACCGCTATGATCCATTCCTTTATTTTCTGCATACCCCGTACAAAAGGGTTTTTGGCCCGCTCACCGAAAAGGTTCAGCGCCAGTTGTTGGGTGATGGTCGAGGACCCTCTTTTCTTGCCGAGCACCAGGTAAAAAGGAATGGCCAGTGTGCCCTTGGCATCGATGCCGCTGTGGTCATAAAAATAATGGTCTTCCGTAGCCACGAGCGCATTGATCACATATTTTGAAATATCCCGGTATTTTACATTGCTGCGATTGCCTTTATCGAGGTAGTACTTACCCATCAGCGTGCCATCGTTGGCATAGATTTCCGTGGCCTGCAGTATGGAAGGGTTTTCCAGCTCGGCCAGGGAAGGCATTTCCCCGAACACGCCATAATTGACGAGGAACAGGAACAGGACAAAAAGGGCAATACCGATACCGAATATCTTCCAGAAAATACGAACGGAGTTTTTCATAATTGTAGAATGAATACAGGGATCTATACAAAAATCTTACCCGAAAATAGGAAATAAGGCACGGGACTGCAATAAAAGAAAACTTAATTATTATTTCCCCGGTTTATTTGCCCGAAGGCGGAAATAGGGTCGGGAAACGCTGTTCCAGGAACTTCCTGTACTGCGGCAGATCCTTATTGCTTTTCAGCAGTTCCAGGTTGATTTCAGACACCAGGATAAACGAATATTTGGTGGGCGGCATCCACGGGATAATATCGGTGGCGGCCAGCTTACGGGTCTTATCGATATAATCCATCGCACTGGCGGCATTGTCGAAGGCGCCGAAAAGAACAAAACGTATATCGTCCGTCAGCGGCATCGGCGTGATGGCGATGGTCTGATCGGGGTATTTTTCTTTGTGATACCGTGAAAAAGCATTTTTAGCCTCGTTGACATATACCGGGTCCACTTTATCCATTACCAACGCCACGTAATGCGGTTTCTCCGGGGCATACGTAAACGCAGTAGGCAGGGCCGGCGCGACCGGTTTGGGCGGCAGGGTTCTTAGTGAGTCGGCTTTCGACGGTGGTATGTAGGTCACCGGCGCTTTCACCTTGCCCACCGTGGTGGAATCCTGCAGCAGCGGGGTACCGATTTGCTGACGGGTCGGCGCAATCGTAATTTTGGTAGAGTCTTCCGGCGCGTGTTCTATTTTCAGGTTGATAAGATAATCTTCTATTTCCCGGCGGCGGCCAAGCACTTCTATCAGTTTCTTTACCCGGGGCACGATAGGATTTGCGGGATACAGGGTCACGATATGGTTAAGCGCTTTGATGGCGGACGAATCATCGCGCTGCTGGATATGATAAACGGCCTCGATGTACAGCAGTTGCGGGCTCCAGTAATGGTTGCCGTAAAGACTGTCGGCATGGTGCTTCATGGCAAGCGCATCATCGAATTTCCCTTCTATAAAAAGGTTGTAGATCTGTTCGTACAACTCTTCGCTGCTTTTCTTGTGCAGGCTAT
>DASYCT010000315.1:0-17191 GCA_036500065.1 Chitinophagaceae bacterium
GGCTTTGAAGAAAAGGAATGTGAAAAGATGTGTGATGTATTTGCCGGGACGTTGCTTCTTCCCAATAAAAAAATCAAACAATACCTGGGAGAAAAGAGAAAACAAATAATCACCAAAGAGCTTTATATGATTGCCGGCCAATATGGTATTTCTATTGCCGCTATTATGTATCGCGCCTGTGAGCTGGAAATAATAACGCCCTCCTACTTCAAATTCCTGATGATTAATTATAATAAATTTAATACGAAGGAAAAGGAATTCACGGTTTACCGTGGAAAGGAAAGCTCCGGGCGATTTTTGCAGTTGCTGATAAGAGCCGTAGCAGAAGAAATAATTTCCACCAGTAAAGCAGCAGCATTGAACAGGCAGAAGTTGGGCGACTTCAGGGAAATACTGGACAATAATACAGCCAGATGAAGATAGCCGTAACAGATGCAAATATTTTCATTGGCCTGATAAAGTTGCAACTGTTGGGCCATCTGCCGAGGTACTGACAGGGGACGGTCCATTAAGAAAATTCTGTACTGCCAAAGGGCTTATTGTTCATGGAATTATATGGCTTTTTGATGAATTCGTAGAGAATGAGTTAATACGTCCTGCCATTGCAATAGAAAAACTCCATGAGTTGCTCGGTTTTAATAGCCGGTTGCCCAAAGAAGATTGCATGAACCGGATAAAACTGTGGCAAACCGCAGCAGATAATTCATAGCGTAGGCACAGCCTACGCTTAGGGAGGGGCTTTGAAGAAAAGGAATAATAGGCAGGAAAAGCTCGTTATTGCTGCATTTTACTACATTTGTCATGCTATGGGGAGGTAGCCACATATACTGATTACAAAGCTCCTTATGAGGAATTCCAACTCGTTATTGCCAATAGCTAGTTCACCGTTGACTTATAAAATAAACTCAATCAAGATGAAAAAACCGGCATTACTAATTTTAATAATTGCGGCATCCTTCTGCTTTGGATTCGCTTTTAAGACAATAATCTCTAACAAGAATAAAAATACAAAAATGAAAAAAGTAACAGGAATAGGCGGTATTTTCTTCAAATGCAAAGATCCAAAAGCAATTAACGAATGGTATAAAACACATCTTGGGTTTGACACCAGCCCCTATGGGACCAGCTTTGAATGGCGACAAATTGATGATAGCACGAAAAAGGGACTTACCCAGTGTAATCCTTTTGCAGAAAACACGAAATATTTTGAGCCTCGACAAAAGACTTTATGATAAACTATAGAGTAGAGAATTTAGAAGCATTGGTTGAAGAATTAAGAAAAGAAAACGTAACTATCGTCGACAAAATTGAATCGTATGATTATGGAAAATTTGTTCATATTTTAGACATTGAAGGAAATAAAATTCAATTGTGGGAACCCAGGGATTGAGCAGGACAAAATAATTGGTGGTGTAACCTGTTTGAGCGCGACCAACCGCTATGGTACATATATCGCTTTTGCATAAGACAATGAGCGGCCCGAATCAATGATATGCACATAATAGATACTGCCCCCCGCCGGTAGTCCGCCGATGCAATATTGACGGGATGCGCCGGTATTTTTTCCGGCCACCATTCTGCCCCGTTCGTCGTACACAGCAATGCGGCCTTTGCCGTTTGCGCTGTTATCATTAAACAGGATGTTTACCTGGCGATCTGTTGCCCAAATCCGTACGGCAGTGTTCTTCTTGTCGGGACGAATGGATTGAACGGGCGAATAAGTGTACCGGCCATCGATATCCTCCTCGCGAATGCGATAACTGGCGGTGGCAACGCCGGCAGGTAACACATCATCTTTATATACATAAGCAGTTTGAGCATCGCTGAACCCCTGCGGATTGGAAGATACTACAAAGCCAATGCTGGTAAAGCTGCTATCGTCTGTGCTTCTTTCAATATCAAATCCCTTAACATTCATTTCCTGTTCTGTGGCCCATTTTAGCTGAACGGCATTATTGGTTTCGTTGGCGTCGAAATAGCCGAAGAGCACGGGTAGTAACGATGGATTGGCAAGCACAGTGCAATTGCTGGTGCAGGTGGCATCAAACGAACAAATTCCCCATACAGTGTTTGTTTCCGGGTTGGTAAGCTGGAAAGACAATGTGCCGAGGGAGGGCATGTTGGAACCATAGAAACAATAACTCACCACGATATTGCTTCCACTTACCACAGGCAAACTGGCAGGGCCAAAAGAAATGGGTAAGACGGTAGTAGTAGGGTTGGTTTGCCAGACCATCGTAATGGCAAATGGCCTGAGCGAAGTAGTAGCACTGGCGTATGTAAAGCTGATATTCCCGGTTTTGGAAGATGCGGGCACTGTGGCGTACGACGTGCCGGTAAAATTGGCGGCGTACTGCGTTCCCCCGACGTTGGGACAGGAATTTGTCTGCCCGTTGCTGTTGGCGCGCGAGTTAACGGTGGCGCAGGATGTGGGATATTGGCTGAATAAATGGCTGCTGCAAAGCATAAAGCAAATAACAAAAGCATACCGGGCCAAAAACAAGCAGTTGTAACCGGGCAGAAAGTTTTTTACAGGTTTACCAGTCAGCATATTGGAATAATTTAATTGTCGGTGAACAATAACACCGGTGTAAAATAAATTCCTTACACGATAATGGTATATAGCAGAGTTTGGGAAAAGGATGTACAAACTTTCTTTCCCGGGCTGTAGAATATATTCTACTACCTATAGTGCTGTCGGCAGGATTATGGCGGTAAATGGTGAAATTTACCCCGTCGAACTTATTTATGCCATCATCGGTAGCAAACCACATATACCCATACCGATCTTTCACGATGGCATTTACGGTATTGGAAGACAGGCCGTCCTTACTGCTAAAATTAATAAAGCTAAAGTCGGATTGTTGTGCAGATGCTACCCGCAACAATATTGTCAACATCACTATTAATTTAGCACTCTTCAAAGCAATCGTTTTGTCGTATAGCTTGTTTAACGGTTATAGCAGCATCAGGCTACTGAAATTCGTGAATAGTAAGTTACCGAAATAGCACATTCTGACAAATGCCTGTTCCAAATGTTCAGGAAAGTCAACCTGGCAGGATGGCTCTCCGGATCAGTATGTCTAAACATACCATACCGCGGAAGAGTCGAGGGTAAGATATATCGTGTCTCCTGTTTTGAACTTGCTTTTGCCCGTCCTTACAGTAATTCTGCTGCCGGGGAGTTCCACTTGTATATCATAAAAGCTACCAAAATAATTCACCTGTTGAACTTTCCCCTTGAGCGCCGGGCTTTTTCTTCCGACAATAGTAAAACGTTCGGGGCGGATGATCATCGTTTTCCCGTTTATTTCAATGCCGGGCAATGCTGCAAAATCCTTTGCCCCGGGCCCGTTGATTATATTGTAAGTGCCCAACAGGGCGGCGGCATATTCATTCACCGGCTGGCTGTACACGGTTTCGGGCGTACCTTTTTGTAATATACGCCCGTTTCGCATGATCATTATCTCATCTGCCCACGACAGGGTGTCCATTGGATCGTGTGAAACCAGCATACAGGTGATATGCAGCCGCTCACCAATGTCGCGGACAACCGATTTCAGTATGTTTTTATGGATCAGGTCAAGGTTGGAAAAGGGCTCATCCAGCAAAAGGAGCCGGGGGGAAGAAATAAGCAGCCGCGCCAGGGCTATCCGTTGTTTCTCGCCGCCGGACAACTGGTCGGTCTTTCGCTTGAGGAAGGGCCGTATCCTGCAAACATCGAACAGGGCTTCGGCTTCTTCAGCAGCCAGTTCGTTGGCATACGATAATAGTTCTTCCACGCGGTAATTGTTGCGCAATTCAAAATGCTGCGACAGGTAAGCGATGCCGGGGTGGCCGGGGATTAATTTCTCGTAGGGCCCTCTTACGCGGTCGTCCTCAAACACGACTTCCCCCGCATCGGGTTGTACCAGCCCGGCGATGATTTTCAACAGGGTGCTTTTGCCTGCACCGGATTCGCCCGCAATGGCTATCTTTTGGAATTTCTCCTGCTCAAAGCTGATTCCCTCCACTACCGGTTGCCCTCCCTCCTGCCTGCTTATGCCCGATACCTGTAATAACTTCATTTTTGTCCGCCCTGTTATTTGCCCAACAAAAGCGGGTAAAAATAGCATTAATGTTTATTACCTTGAACAACTATCCGCCGGTACGACAGGAAAGTACGGGACGGTTCTATTTCACTATTTTCTTAATCTTAACATCATGTACAACAGAACCTGCTTGCTTAAAATCCTCGCCTCCACGCTTACGATATTGACTACCACTATCGTCGCAGATGCGCAGGCTACTCCCCCCGCCGCTGTGGTGGCGGGCATCCCGGTCAATTATGATGAATCAAAAGTCGGCACTTATACCCTGCCCGACCCGTTGCTGAAGCCCGATGGCAGTCCTGTAAAAAATGCCGCCGACTGGTTAAATAACCGGAGGCCGGGTCTGTTGCGTCTTTTCGAGGAACAGCAATACGGCCGCGCACCCGGCAAGCCCGCGGATATGAGCTTCAACGTATTCGACAAGGGAACTCCTGTCCTCAACGGGACAGCTATACGAAAACAGGTCACGATCTATTTTACCAAAGACACCGCTTCGGTGCATAAGCTTGATGTACTGATTTACCTGCCCGCACAAGCGAAAAAACCTTCTCCCCTCTTATTGAATATTTCTTTTATCGCCAACTCGATTGCCGTGGACGACCCGGGCGTAAAACCGGGTATGGTATGGTCAAAAGACGGTCAGCGAATCCCGGCTCCTGCTCCCCGGATCGGGTTTGGCAAGCTGAACATCGGGCAGTTTATTGCCGCCGGTATCGGGATAGCGACCTTTTGCTACACGGACGTTGAGCCCGATATGCCTACCGGCATCCGTTATGGCATCCGCAGTCTTTATCTCAAAAACGGCGACACGCTCCCGGCGCGCGATGAATGGGGGGCGATAGCCGCCTGGTCCTGGGCCATGAGCAGGGTAATGGATTACCTGGAGACCGACCCCAATGTCGATGCCAAAAGAGTCGCCATTACCGGCGCATCGCGTCTTGGCAAAACCGTTATGTGGACTGGCGCAAGGGATACGCGCTTCGCACTGGTGATTGCCAGTGTTTCGGGCGAAGGCGGGGCCGCACTCAGCCGGCGCAATTATGGTGAAACGATCGCTCACCTCGTCGCACCGACCCGCTATCCCTATCAATTTGCCATCAACTACCAGCAATATGGTCCCGATGTAAACAAGTTGCCGGTAGATGCGCACATGCTTATTGCCATGATCGCTCCCCGGCCGCTGTTGCTGCAAACCGGCAGCACCGATTACTGGTCCGATCCGAAAGGTGAATTTGAAGCGGCCCTGGCCGCAAGGCCGGTGTACAAGCTCTTTAAAAAAGAGGGTCCTCCTTCCGATACAATGCCACAGGCGGGCGACACTTCCCTGCTGTTAAATCCATTGGGGTATTTTATGCACGAAGGCCCGCATGGGGTGCTTCCGGGGGATTGGACCCATTTTATCACTTTCATGAAGAAATACCTGTAAATACCGTCCATTTCATCTCACTGTACCAGCACCTCGTCCGCAAACAGCCAGGAGTTTGAACCGGTAAACAAATATCCTTCGGGGATAGGGCCAAAGCCCTTGGCGATTACGCGGATATAATGGGCAGGCCGTCCTTTCAATTTTATACTGAATCGTTGCAGGAAAGGTTCCCCGCGCAGGTTTTCCTGTGTGTTGAGGACTTTGCCGGCCGGTTCAAATTTTACGCCATCGGCAGAAGTGTAGACGGTTATTTCCGTGGGTAAAAATATACCGCTGTTGGGATCACAAAGAAAGCTGGTGGTGACTTCGTTTACTGTTTCCTGTTGCTGCAGGTCGACGGTTGCGTTCATATCCGTGCCGCTAAAGCCAAGCCAGTTGCCGCCTTTAAATGCGGTGGTCCCCATAAGACCATCGGTCAGGCTGCCATCGCCGGCGGCGCTGTATTGCTTTGCAAAGGGATTGACAAAGCTGACCGGTTTGCCCAGCGCGCGGTTGACCGGTACAAATATTTTAGACCCCGCGATGATCTTATCTCCCTCCACTATTCCCGCATATACCGTACAGGCTTTTGTGACAGGAATGGGTTGCCGGTAAACCGGTGAAGCGGTGGTGGGCTCCTTATCTATCGCATACCGGATGCCGGCGTTGTCGGTACTGCTGCTGATAGTGACGGCGGCAGTGTGATCTGTATTAATCGTATAACCGATGACGGGGTCGGGGGACGCCTGCAGCAGATCGAACCATGCCGTCCCCTGTTGTAAAAGTTCCAGCGTAAGGATGGCATTGGTGGTGGTGGAAGGGGCGCCGAAGGTAAAGCTGTATCTTTTCCAGGTGGCCGTCAGCTCAAAGTCATGGGACTGGCCCATCGAATCGATTGCCAGGCGGAAAACAGGCATTTTATCTTTTTGCCTGGCTTTCGCCCATACGGATACGGTATAGCTGTCGTTCTTGTTCATTACCATCGGCAGCAACCGGATTTTGTCCCCTCCACTGTCCGTCGGGGTTATAAGCCGCAGGCTGAACATGCCTTCCACGCTTTGGCCGGGGTCGGCAAAGAAGGTGGCTCCCGGGTCGGCTTTCTGCTGGCTGGTGCGTTTGGTGTTGGCGCCAACGGGCAAGCCCGGGTTTACAATTTCCTCAAAACCCGGGTTAAACGTCATATTGGTTTTGGATAAGCGTTCATCTTTGTGGGTTTGAGCACGTACAAGATATACACGCGTACCATACGCATCTATCATATCACTGATGTGACCGTCGTTGAAGGGTACTCTCCTGTTGTCAAACCATACTGCGGCCTCGCGGCCCAGGCTGGTATCGCCGGCAACAGGGCAATTCAGCGAGAGTTGTTTGGGCCTGTTCTCATTGTTGACCGCCATGATGAGCAGGTTGCCCTTGTAGCGGAAAGCGCGGGCAAGTATTTTGGGATCGTCGGAAGTTACCGGGGGCGCGGGATCGGCCGACAGCAGGAAGGCCGACATTTGGGCCGTTTCAACGGCGATATCGCTGCAGGCCGACCAGGCGGAAACGGATTGAGGATTGAGATTGCCTGCGGCATGTGTATAATACTGGATGCCTTTGGCGCCACTCACCAATCCCATATAGGTCATCACGCGTATTTCCTGTGCCGTCGGTTCCCGGGTCCACATTTCCTGCCCGCCAAAGGCCTGGGGCACCAGCCAGACAGATTTTTCATACCGGTAGGCCCGGATGTATTTCCCCAGGTCGTCCATTACCTTATCGGCGGGGCCGGGAATGGGATAGGGATCGGTCATGGCAATATCCATCGTATGCCGGAAATCACCGGCTCTTGCGGGCATCATAAACACAACGGAAACAGGATGGTAGGGGTCCAGTTCGTGGATCAGTTTATATGCTGCTTCCAGTATTTCCGGCGGGCGGCCCTGGCCATCGGGTTCATCATTGATATACCATGATAAAAGGGCCGGGTGATCGCGGAAGGCAAGGATCTCTTTCTTCAGCAGGTCGAGTTTTTCGGGTTCCGAAAGGGCCACGCCTTTTGCTCCGTTGTGTCCACCGCCGATGAGTGAATTGACGGCATATTGCACTTTCACGCCAAGCTGCGCGCATCGATCCATGTATGCCTTTCGGCTTGCATAGCCACTGGGCAGGTTGTCCTGGTAGGGGCCGATCATATTGAAGCCATGTACGACCTCCCGTTCAGGCAAATCGCCCACGGGGCGGCAATAAAACCCAAAGGGGAAAAAAGGAGATCCATCTACTACCAGGCCGCCCGTCAACTGGTCAACCTGGACGGTATTGGGTTTGGGAGCAAGGCGAACAATGTCTACACTCCCCGTTTGCGCCGTTTGGCCGCTTTTTGTAAGACGGTATTGCAGGGTGGTAGTCCCCATCGGCAATTTTTGCAGGTCGGGGGTTATGGTTAGCAGGTGGTCCTGCAATCTTTCCGGCGCATACAGGGTGTTTACGTCCCAAAGCAGCAGCAGGTGATAGTCGCCGGCCGGGAGGCTATCGGGTAAGGCGCAGACTATACTCCCCTGCTCGCTGGAAAGGTAATAGTTGTACCGGCTGAAAACTTTTATGGATTGTGCGTGTAATGATGCCGATCCTGTTAACAATGTGCCGGTCAGTAAAAGCGGCAGGAGTCCCATCTTTTTGAAAATCATGGACTAAATTTAAAGCCATTTGAAGCAAAATAAACGGGACGGGACTTTATATTGATTCGAATTATCTGCACCGGGATTTCTTCGCCTGCCTGTTTCCGTAGGCACGCCGGCGACGCGGGGGCGCCTCTTAATTATGAATTCCTTATGTTTTCAGGGCTGTAAATAGTATGAAAAATAGTAACTTCAAAACCCCGTATGAATGTTTTTACATTAACAAATTAAAATAAAGTATGAAAAATAGTCTGATAGCAGTGCTCCTGCTTTTTTCCGTGCCGGTTTTCGCACAAGGATTGACAGTTACCGAGCGATTTCAAAAGATTGGAACGGTGGAGCAGGCGCAACAGTTTGTCGATGCCAACAAGGATCTCAAGCCGGCCATACTCAAGCTCTCTATAGAAAAGGATTCGAGCCTTATCGACAAACGGTTATTGCGGCAGAAAAAGGGTGATATTTTTTCTGTCGGCTATGTCACCTATAAAGTCGTGGAAGCAACGGAATCGGTTATGTTCCGATCAAACTATATCTTCCTGGACGGAGGGACCTTATCTGCGCATGAAATTGACAGTCTTAAAAAGATTATTACGCAAAAGGCCAACGCAGGAACACCCTTCGAGCAGCTTTCCGATCAATATACCATGGACGGTAATACTACCCACGGAGATACGGGTTGGTTTTTTGGGGAACTCTCCTTTCCAAAAGAATTCCAGGATGCCGTCCAGGCCCATAAGCTCGGCGACATCTTTTTTGTAGATGTATCGGATAAGCAATGGCATTATATCGTCAAAAAGACGTACGATGACCAGGTGAAGAAAGACATTACGGTGTTGCGGGCCAATGGAAGGTAAACCGCACCCGATCGCAATGCACTTTTAGCCTCTTTAGCTTAGCTTCCAGTCAGGTCGTACAAAATGACAGGTGTATCCATAAGGATGTTTTTGTAAATAGTTCTGGTGCTCCTTTTCGGCATCCCAAAATGCCGTGGCGGGCACCACTTCGGTTACTATCGGGGCCGGCCATAGATGCGACGCCGTCATTTCGGCAATCAACTTGTTTGCCGTCTCTTTCTGCTCTTCGTCGAGATAAAAGATGGCCGAACGATAGGACGTTCCAACATCATTGCCCTGCCTGTTACGGGTGGTAGGATCATGTATCTGGAAGAAGAACTCCAGCAACTGGCGATAGGGCAGAACAGACGGGTCAAACGTAACGCTGATTGCCTCTGCATGCGTGCCGTGATTTCGGTAGGTCGCATTGGGCACATCGCCCCCAGTATAGCCAACAACAGTTGAAATCACACCCGGCATGGCGCGGATCAACTCTTCCACACCCCAGAAACATCCTCCGGCAAGGATGGCTTTCTTATTATCCATAAGTCTTTCGTTTATTTAATCATTGGCAAAGTTACGCTACCTGGGCGGATTGGCCGAATTGCCCGGCACAAGTGCCACATAATTACCTAATTTAGCCCTGGCCTTTACCAAAGCGCTTACTATGAATATATTAAAGCTCTGTTTTCTGTGCATAACCGTGTGCGTTCCTGCCCTGTTGAAAGCCCAGGACACAAATGGATTACAACAGCAGGTAAAAGAAATGCGCGAAGAAACAGATCCTGCAAAGAGCCTTCGCTTAATGAATGGAATTATAAAAAAATATAACCTGCAGGAGGAGAAGGACGCCGAAACTATCGATATGATGAAAGGAGAGGTTGCTATGGATTATCTCCAGGAAGGGAAATATGCTACATTCGAAAAGTGCATTTATACAATGCACAGTAAATTCAACCAGACATCCTATTTAAGTTTGGGCGCAACTACGTTGGTTCAGAAAAAAAAGGATCTGACTATAGCCGAGGGGTTAGCTAAAAAAACGCTGGACCTTTATAACTCATATAAAGATGATCCCAGGGCAAGACCAAACGACATGTCGAAAGAAGATTGGAGTCGTTTTATGAGTTTTGCCTACTATCCATATTGTGATACTTATGCAATGGCTTTGAATGCACAGGGGAAATATAAAAAAGCCTTGATTTACCAGGAGAAAGCTTTTAAAGGCTCCCCGGAAGATGCTTTGCCATCATCTGTAGAACGATATGCAATCCTGTTAAATCTCAATAACCAGGAAGAAAAGGCCTATACGCTATTATTACAGATGGCAAGGACCGGCAAATCGACGGATGGGATGAATAAATTGCTGAGAACGTTGTACATAAAAAGGAATAAAGACGCAACCGGGTTTGATGCGTTTTTTGACGACCTCCAAAAAAATGTTGTTATTGCTTTAAAAGAAGAATTCAAAAAGAAAATGCAGGACATTGAAGCGCCTGGTTTTACGTTGAAAGATTTAAACGGCAATAGTGTTTCCCTTGCTGACCTTAAGGGTAAAACAGTTGTGATTGATTTTTGGGCCACCTGGTGTATGCCATGCAGGGCCTCCTTTCCGGCGATGCAAAAAATAATGAAAAGGCACCCGGAAGTCGAATTTATATTTATTGCCACCGAGGAAAAACAGGACGGGGCATTGAACAGGGTAAAAGATTTTATACGTCAAAAACAATATCCTTTTCACGTTTTAATGGATGAACCGTTGGAAAATAACACGCAGCTATTTAAGGTGCTTTCTGCCTATAAACCACAGGGCATTCCTGCAAAAGTGTTAATAGATCCAAAAGGCAGGCAACGATTCCTGTCAATAGGCTTTACTTCTGACACCCAGTTGATAAACGAGATGGAAGCCATGCTCCAACTCATCGGCGGGCAAGGTTAAAAATCAAGTGAAAAATTGCGCCGATGCTTATCACCGTGCCGGTGAAAAGATCAGCGCTCTTTCCGCTGAACTGGAACAGTGGAAAGCGCTTACCTTCTCCGCGGATTATACGACCGCTCCATAAGAAAGGAATGGAAATAGTTGTACCTTATATTCGGATTCCGTTTCGGTATTGCACCCGGTGGCATATCCTTTTAAAAAATGATAACAGGAGAATTATTTACACAACTGGCACTTTCCTTTCCCGGAACCGAACAGGTGCCGCATTTTGAAAGAGTTGGCTTTAAGGTAACCGGGAAACGCATGTATGCGACCTACCTTCAGAAAGATAACACAGCTAATATTTTTCTGACTCCAAACGAACAAGCTGTCTTTTGTCAAATGGAGGAACATATTTACCCGGTTCCCAACAAGTGGGGTGAAAAAGGAGCGACAACGTTTGAACTCAATTTCGTCCCCCGACACATCATCATGGAAGCACTCCTTTCCGCCTATAACGAAGTGATAAAATCCGGGGGTGGAAAATCCAGGCGATGATACGATTACATAAATCATCTCTATATGCCCGTCAAAATCTATTGGCTTCACAATTTTGAGAATACTTCCAGGCTTGGCATAATATACAGAAGAACAAATTGCCTGGCTAAAAAAACAGGAATAATATGAAAGGATGCCTTTTGCTATTATTAATCACTGTCTTTTTTAGTACTTTTTCTTCCGCACAAAAGACGGGCGTTCGCTTCCAATCATCCGACACCGCTCTTCAAAATGCTTTTACCCGGGCCAGGGCAATGGCCCTGCACTACCGGGGGCATGCCGGCGATCCCGTGGGTGCCTGGTACGAATCTGCTCTGCCTCCACGTTTTGCTTTTTGCATGCGGGATGTCTCCCACATGAGCATCGGCGCTGAAATACTGGGCATGCACCTGGAGAATAAAAACATGTTTACTCATTTCACCACTAATATCTCCGCGTCAAAAGACTGGTGTTCTTATTGGGAAATGGACAAATTCAACCGCCCGTCGCCGTCCGATTACCGGAGCGACCGGGAGTTCTGGTATAACCTCGATGCCAACTTCGACCTGATAGATGCCTGCTGGCGGTCCTATTTATGGTCGGGAGATACGATGTACCTCAAAGACCCGGTCTTCCTGCACTTCTATTCCCACAGCGTGGATGAATACATCCATAGCTGGATCTTACAGCCTGATTCATTACTCATCCGTCCCGCTCACCCCAATGCCCCTGTGCCATTTAATATGGAAGATCCCTTTGACCGCTGCCGGGGCCTCCCCTCCTATTCTGAGGGTGTGCCCAATTTAAAAATGGGTGTGGACCTTGTAGCTGCCTTGTACCGGGGACTGACTTCCTATGCGTTGATCCTGCGGGCCAATGGCAACGAAAAAACATCCTTCGGCTGGCTTCAAATAGCAAACGAATACCGGCGGCGCATCGACGACGATTGGTGGGATGCAGGCACTTCTCTCTACAACACTTATTATACCAACGAACACCGGTTTGGTAAAGCCGAAGGAGAGACCTTCCTGCTCTGGTTCGATGCCCTGGCAGATACCGCCCGGAAAAGGAAAACCATTGAACACCTGATGCAACTCGATCTTAACATAGAGAATCAATCCTACCTGCCCTTACAATATTATAGAAACGGCTATTGGGACCAGGCCCATGCCCTTATGTTGCACCTGGCCAACCCGGCCACTAAAAGACGGGAATATCCCGAAGTTTCCTTTGGGGTGGTCGAAGCTATTGTGCAGGGTCTTATGGGCGTGGAGGCAAATGCCCGGACCCGGACCGTGAGTACTCTTTTCCGATCCACTGATACCCTGCGCTGTCAATTATCCGATCTGCCCATCCTTAACAGCACCCTTGGCATCACACATTTTAACCACAACCGGTCGGTCATGACTAACACCGGCAACCACCTGGTCAAATGGCGCGCCCAATTCGCAGGCAACTATAAAACGGCTTTCATCAACAGAACAACCATCCGTAGAACGAGCCGTGAGAAAGATCCGCAAGGCCAACTTATTTCCTGGCTTGAAGTGGAAGTCCCGCCCGGAAAGGAAGTAAGTATTGTGGTAAATTAGATCTTACATTTGCCGGTATCATGAACACCCGATCCATATCGTTGCAGGTTTCCGATTCCATCGGCGCCGTTTCGGCCGAATATATGCTGGCAGAGAAAAGTAAATGCATCATGACGCTGGCACATGGGGCAGGCGCAGGTATGGATCATACATTCATGGTAACGCTGGCATCTTCTCTTGCTGCAGTTGGTATTGCGACGCTGCGTTTCAATTTCCCATTTACCGAGCACAAAAAGGGAAGGCCGGATAGCCCTGCCGTGGCACATCAAACTATTGCAGCGGCCATAACCCATGCGCACGAATCATTCCCTTCCTTACCGCTTTTCGCTTCGGGCAAATCCTTTGGGGGACGAATGACCTCGCAGTATTTGTCTGTCAATAGCCGTCCCGAAGTAACGGGGATCGTTTTCTATGGGTTTCCGTTGCATCCTGCCGGCAAGCCTGCCATAGAACGGGCCGAACATTTGAAGGACGTAAAGATGGATATGCTTTTTTTGCAGGGTACAAAAGATGACCTGGCTTCATGGGATTTGATAGAATCGGTATGTGCATCGCTACCGAAGGCCAGCCTCGTGAGGATAGAAGGAGCCAACCATATGTTTAAAGCAGGCAAACAGGATGTGATGTCCTTACTGGTGAAAGCAACACGGGATTGGATAGGGGAAAGAATATAACTATCAACAAAAAAGCCCTTGAAATCAAGGGCTTCAAAATTCGTGGAGCTGGGGAGAGTCGAACTCCCGTCCAAACATATTCGCCGAAAGCTTTCTACATGCTTATTGCTACATTATTTGTCGGGATATCACCGGGGTAGCACAAACCAATGATATCCGTAGCTGGATAGTCTTAAGCTACCGGCACAGCCTTCGGTAGCAGCATCCTGTTTTTGTTTTTAGTCGGCGGCGAAGCATGGTAACAGGCTAACCTGCATACGCGGCCCTAATGACTATCTAATCACTGATTAGGCAGCCATGGCATACTGAGTATTGCCATTTGAAGTTTGTGCATTCAAGATTAAAGTGCTGATTACACAATGCACTGCATGCTTACACTCTCAAAGATCTATGCTGTCAAAACCAATACAGCCCCATTAGCGGTTGCAGGTTAACTCCCGCCACCGCAGTCGGCAAAAATACGAAGATTTTGGCAGTTCTCCGCCCTGTAAAACAAAAACATTCCTGTAGCTTCACGCCTCAATTTTGGTTATGTCATCAGCTACAGACAGTTACAACTCACATATAGAACAGCTTACCCGGCAACTGGCTGCCCTGGAAGAAAAAAACAAACAGGTGGCATGGGGCCGCTTTTTTATGGTTGTGCTTATCGCAATGGCCGCCGGGTGGCTGCATAGCATCAGCCTTGTACTGACCACGCTGGCCATCCTGTTGCTCGTGGCCCTGTTTATCCGCCTCGTCATAATGGCCGCCGACTACAAACAGGCCATTGCCCATACCAACCGCATGCTGACGGTCAACCGCCTGGAACTTGCCATCGCCGAAGGGAAATACACCCACCTGCCCGATGGCGTCCTGCTGGCCCCTGCAACCCATGATTATGCGCAGGACCTCGACATCTTTGGAAGGGCTTCTCTCTATCAATATATCAATCGTACCATCTCCCAGCAGGGTAACAGCGTACTGGCGCAATGGCTATTACAGCCGGCTGACCCATACACGATCCTTGCGCGGCAGAACGCAGCCCGCGAACTGGCCCCTTTATACCAATGGCGACAGGAACTGGAAGCCCACGGACTGGAACAGACTATTACCCATGGCACCGAAAAAAACGTGACCGACTGGCTGAAGAGAGAGAATATGCTTAATCAACACCCGGCCTGGACATTGCTGCGGTTCGCTTATCCAATCATAACAATCGCTATCCTTGTACTGTATATTGCAGGGCCAGTCACTACCAAAGAGTTCATCTTTGCCTATGGATTGTTCTTTGTTATTTCCAGTCGACTGAGGAAATACCTTGCTCCCCATTTCAGCGGCCTGGATAAAATCGTGGCGGAAATTACTGTTCTCGGTAAAAGCACTCTATTGATTGAAAAAGCGCTTTTTAAAAGCGCTTATATGCAACAACTGCAAAAAAAACTACTGGTCGATGACAGCTTTGCCTCCCATGCCATCAAGGAGCTAAAGAATATACTGGACAGGCTGGATGACAATCTCAACCTCGTTCTCGTCCTGCTCTTAAACCCCTTCCTGCTTTGGGATCTCCAATTGCTTTTCCGGTTGGAGAAATGGCGCGCCATCAATAAAACAAAAGCACGGGACTGGTTTAGCGCTTTGGGCCAGGCGGAAGCCATCAACAGCATTGCCAACCTGCATTTTAATCACCCGGACTGGGCATTCCCCACGCTTGATACCGAACAGCATGGTACGCTGGAAGCAACCGATCTTGGCCACCCGCTGATACCGGCCGCCAAACGTGTCACGAGTTCTTTTAACACAGCAGGACTGGCAAAGCTGGCCCTGGTTACCGGTTCCAATATGGCCGGTAAAAGCACCTTCCTGCGCAGCATTGGCGTAAACATGGTGCTCGCCATGACGGGCGCCCCGGTCTGCGCCACCAGTATGAGGGTATCTCCCATGCGCGTTGTAAGCACGATGCGGGTAGCAGACAATCTTGAAGAAAGTACGTCTACCTTCTACGCGGAGTTGAAAAAGCTGAAATATATTATTGAAAGTGTGAACCGGCAGGAAAAGGTATTCCTGTTGCTCGATGAAATCCTGCGCGGCACCAATTCGCTCGACCGGCATACCGGCTCGCGGGCGCTGGTGATGCAGCTTATCCGGCAGCAGGCTACCGGTATCCTGGCTACGCATGATCTCGAACTGGCAAAACTGCAAAGCGAATACCCGCTCCATATCCACAACTATCATTTCGACGCACAGATAGCGGGAGAAGAATTGTATTTTGATTACAAGTTGAAAGAAGGCGTTTGCCAGAGCCTGAACGCTTCTTTGCTTATGAAGAAGATAGGTATCGAGCTGTGAGTAGTGAGTCGTTTGCTTCGCGGGCTACTCACAACTCACCACTGACTACTTAAACAACCGGAATATATCCAGTCCCAGCGCATACGCCATCACACCAAGCAACAATATCATACCTGCCATCTGCGCATACTCGATGAACTTATCACTGGCTTTACGGCCGGTGATCATTTCATACAAGGTAAACAGGGCATGTCCCCCATCCAGCGCCGGTATGGGCAGTATATTCATCAATGCCAGCACCAGCGAGAAGAACGCGGTCATATTCCACAGTCCTTCCCAATCCCACTGGGGAGAATATAAATTAGCGATGCTTATCACACTCCCGACCGATTCGGATGGTTTCACCTTGCCCGAAAAAATCAGCTTCACCTGCAACCAGTAATTCTGCAGGGTTTCCTTGCTCTTGGTAATGCCGGCAGGGAAAGCCTCGAAAAATGAATACATGATTTTTTTGGTCTGCAATACGGTGGAGTCCATCACCGGGTAGAAACCAAGGATACCGTCTGCAGGTATCGTCAGCGCCAGGTGATTGGTATCGGTTCCCCGCAGGTAATCGATGGTCACCTGCTTTCCCTTATTGGCCAACACCAGCTTTTTTAAATCGGGGAAATAAGGAGTAGGCGTCCCGTTCAGCGCTAAAAACACATCTCCTTTTTTCAATCCTTTTTTCTCGGCCAGTGAATCTTTGGCCAGCAGTCCTATCCTGGCCGGTACCCGGGGAGCAAGAAATTTAACATCCTTGTATTTTATCAGCTTGCCCGCAAAATCAGCGGGGATAGCTATATCCAGTTGTTTGCCGTCCCTTTCCACCTGGAATGTCTTCGCGTCTTTCAGGATTACATAAAAAGGAATTTGGTTGAATTTCTCAATGTATTTTCCGTCAAGGCTTAAAATCTTATCGCCGTCCTTCAGGCCAATGGATTGCCCGAGGGAATCCGTTGAAATACCATAACTCAGTTTATTGGTGGGAATGTATTCATCTCCCCAATGCCATAAGATCATAGCGTAAAGAAAAAATCCCAGTATCAGGTTAACGGTTACTCCTCCTACCATGATGATCAGGCGTTGCCAGGCCGGCTTGGCCCTGAACTCGTAGGGTTGGGGCGGCAGTTTCAACTGTTCCTTGTCCATGCTCTCGTCTATCATGCCCGATATCTTC
>DASYCT010000316.1:0-4201 GCA_036500065.1 Chitinophagaceae bacterium
GCCGTGAAAAGATATTCCCCAAACTGCGCGATGCCAACAACAAGATCAGCGCATTTCTGAAAAAGGAAACGAAAGCCGGCTTTATCGATATATACCCCGCCATGCTCGACGCTTCCGGCAACCCGAGCAGGGAACTCTTTCTCGACGACATGTTGCACATGAAACCGGCCGGCTATGCCATCTGGAAAACGAGGATACTGCCGTACCTGGTTAGATAAACCGTTTTTATTTCTTCACCGGCACTTCCAAATCAAGCGTTACTTCACTGCCCACCGAACCGCCGGGCTTGCCTAAATTGTACTCTTCCCGCTTAACGGTAAAATGACCTTTAAAAACACCCCCGTCTCCCCTGGGCGTAAAAGTAAAATGAATCGCCGCGGGTTTTGTAACGCCTTTCATAGTCAGCATTCCCTGCGCCTTATAGCCGTCGGCGTCCTTTTCGATTTTCTTCGACTCAAAACTGATCCGCGGGTATTTATCCGTATTGAACCATTCTTCCTTACTGCGCAGGTCATGGTTACGCAGCCCTATGCCCGTGCTGACTGTCTTTGCATCGACGCTTGCCGAGACGGAACTGCCCGCTAAATCCTTTTCATCAAAGCGGATGCTGGCCTTTAGCCCGCCAAAGTTGCCATGCACCGTTCCAAATGGTCCCTTTATGCTGAAGTTGATCTTTGCATTCGCAGAATCTACATTCCAGTTGCCGGCAACGAATAATCCCGTCACCAGGATGGAGCTTGTTATAAGTTGTTTCAATTTCATACCATTCATTTTATTGATTTATTTAGTGCTGGTTTTAGTGCCCTGCTGTTTTTCTGCAATAAAGAAATGTACGCCGGCATAAAAGTCCACCCCTTGCAGGTCATTTAATTTCAGCAGGCTGCCCGGGGCATCTCCCCCGATAAAGAAATAACCCGCCCGGGCGGCCAGGCCCACGCGCGGCTGCCAGTGATTGTAATACAAAACAGACACCGGAATGCTTATCTCGTACCATTTTGTTTCCCAGCGCGGGGTGATGGAATATACATCCGGCCGCACTACGCCCTGGTTGCTGCCATGACCAAAACCCTTTACAATCGTCATATTGGCGAAAAAATTAGTACACAGATTCCAGTCGGCCTGTATGCTGAGCGCCGCAGGCATGCCCATCCTGAAACGATTGGAGACCTGTGATTTTGCGGAATCACCGTTGTAGAACACGGCGCTCAGGGTCCGGTCCAGTTGGTCATTGCCGGTGAATTTCGATTCATGCCAGTTGGCAAAATTGGCATTGGCAGCCTGCAGGTGATAAGCAGCGGCATTCTTGTTGAAATTGATGGAACCGAGATCAAGCAGGGAAAGCCCCAGCTTGTATACATAATCGTCTTTGCTGCTATGTTGCGTTGGTTCCTCGTTTAGTGCATATTGATCCTTGTAATGCACATACACAAGACCGATATCCGCCCCAAAGCCATGCCCCTGGTTCAGGTCATTGTAACTGCTTATTTTCCGGTACGTATCCGTGTTCGTCCGGCCGTAATCAAGAGAAGTATTGGTGAACGCGAGATTCGTGGTATCGCTGATCCGGTAAGTGATATTGCTGTTTTTTACATAAGCGGCCGCTATTCCCTGCAGGTAGTTCAGGCTGATGCCGACTTTCAGTTCGTCCGTTCCACGACTATAGAGCACTGTGGCATAATGCAGCCCGTATTCCAGCCAGCTCATTCCGTTTATCCTTGTCGCATTGTCCTGCAAATCGGTGTTCCATAGACCCCGGTTCAGGAAATAGTCAAAGGCATTCTGCCCCAGGTTGCCCGATATATCCTTAATGTTGCCGTAAGCCCTTCCTGCAATGGTAAGACCGATGGAATGTTTTTTAGCGATTTTCATAAAAAAGGAAGGACCGAGTATTTCAGTAGACAGGGTCACATTGTACAATTTATTGGGATTCTGCGGATCAAAATGAGTGGCAAACAGGTCCTCATCAAAACTACCCTTGATGATCCGTCTGAAACCAAACAACGGAACAGCTTTCTTGGGCGCCCACAAAAAATTATTGGCGAACACCACGTCTCCCGACAGCACGTTCACATCCCAATTTAGTTTCGAATCGGCAATGGAGGCAGGATTGAGCAACGCGCCCTGTATACCCGCATAATTACTATTCCGTATGCCCAGGTTCTGTTGTGCAGAAAGTCCTGTATAGCTAATTATATATAGCAGGACAACCATTGTTTTTCGCATAAGAAGGTCGATTAAATCCTTTCCCGTGGATTAATTAGCAATGGAAGACAACAGGAGATCGGGCAAGGGAAACTATAAATAGAAACGTAGAATTGAAATGACGGGTTGCCTGCCGGAGAAATTATTACAGGACAAAATGATTGTTACAGCTAATGTGTAATTTATTCCACATTCATGCTCACCCGGGCAATTGGTCGAAGATATACCCCAGGGCCGATTCTTCCAGTACCACGCGCGTGCTTTTATCACCTTCCGTCTTCCATTTTACCAGCCGGATAAAACCGTCCTCTATTTCGATACCCGTTATATCCCCATCGTCAAAACAGCAGCAGCCGGTATTGAAATAGGAAGGGAGCACATTGCTTTTTACAAACTGTTTGCCGGCGTATTCCTTTTTACGGGCTTCCAGTTCGTCGCTGGCTTTTTTGACAAGTGCCGCATTGTTGGTGAGCCGCGCGTCTTCCAATTGACGTGTCAACCGGTCGATATGATCAAGAGAGGCAAACACCGGCTTATGTGTATGGCCTGCGATTAATATTAATTGCTGTTGGGTGGTGCTCCATTCGTGCATGATGATATTATGCGCATCCACCAGCTCGAATGAATCCGAAAGACTATTGGTATTAATATCGAGGAACCGTTGAATGGGTGTCCAGATAGCGGCGACTACCCATTTGCTGAAAGCATTCCCGTCGCTGCGCTCATCGCCCTGGTGTCCGTGGATAAGAAAAATGCTCCGGGTTTTATTTTTGAACTGCGTTTGCAATACCAGCCCTTCATACACCTGCAGGCTGTTGCCGAACACTTTATCGAGGTAAAGATTTTGCTGGATGGGATATTTCCATTCGAGATCATGATTGCCGAAGATGCGGTAATAGCGGTTACCGGGAAGATAGCTGGCTTCTGTTTCCAGGATGGCCCGGTTGCTCTTCATAACGGCATCGGGCGTATTTTCCCAAAGCTCTTCACAGTCGCCGAGATTGACGAAACGAAAACCGTTGTTGAAATAATAGTCCAGGGCATTGTGGTAATTTTTCTCCGCGAGACGGAAATCGTCGGCATCATCCTTTATACCCTTGTGCTCGTCGGAAAAAATAATAAAACGGCCGGTGGCTATATCGAAGGGAATGATCAGCCCTTCCTTTTCATCTTTATTGACAATGGAAGCAAGGACCCTGCTTAAAGAAGAAAACACCGCATCCTTCTTCGGCGCCGAAGAAACCCTGTTGGCCAGGTTGGACACGGGCTTCTTTAAAATCCGCTGAAGGAATCGGCGAAACGGCCCCATACTTACACTTTGATATAGATTTTCTTTTTGTCCAGCCAATAGCAGATGGCCCACATAAACGTGATAACGCACAGCGCATACGCCAGCGATCCGATCTCGGGAGCGCCGGGCAGGTGTACCAGCACCCGCTCGTAAAGCCAGTTCCACGGACTGATATAGGTCATTTCTCCATGGTCATTAAGATGGTTGGGAATGCGTATCAGCCGCAGGCCCTTGGGAAGAAAAGCGCTCAGCGCAAAAACAAACAACGGGTTTTTGCCAAACACATCGAAGAAGCGCGTGATCCATCCCTTATACTTTTTGATCTCTATCATATAGATCATCGTGGCCAGCGTGACGGTGGCCAGCCCTGTCGTGTAAACGGTATAAGAACTGGTCCAGATCTTTTTATTGATAGGAAATACCATATCCCAGCAAAAACCGGTGATCAGCAAAGCCACCCCGGCCACGAACAGGCCCGTGATCATCTCGAAGGGATTGTATGTCGCCGGGGTTGCAGCCGGCGTTTCGCTTTTCCCCTTGTTCTGTATATAATACCCTACCATATAACCGAAAACCACCTGCACGATGGCGGCGAAAGCGCTCATCAGGCCCTCGGGGTCGAAGGGATAACCCTCTCCTTTGTACATGTGAGGGATATGAAGAATCATTTTGTCAATATCGGTACCAAACCAACCGGTACGGCTATAG
>DASYCT010000317.1:0-6650 GCA_036500065.1 Chitinophagaceae bacterium
AACCATCTGCTACTAAAGGGTGACTCACCGCTCCTCACCCAGCTCCGTATATCCCCCAACGGCCATTACTTTATAAAAGAAGACGGCCAGCCCTTTTTCTGGCTCGGAGATACCGGCTGGCTACTGTTCACAAAGCTCAACCGCGAAGAAACCGAACGCTATCTCGAAGACCGCCGCAGCAAAGGTTTCAACGTGATCCAGGTGATGGTGCTGCACAGTCTCGATGCCGTGGACGCCTACGGCGACTCGGCCCTCGTCAACCATAATGTAGCAACGCCAAAAACCACCGAAGGCAATTCCATATTGGTGCCCGGCCAATACGATTACTGGGATCATGTGGAGTATGTGATCGATCGTGCCGCCGCCAAAGGCATCTGGATAGCGCTGGTGCCCGTATGGGGCGGCAATGTAAAAGGAGGGTGGGTAAACGAAACAAAAGCCGCCCGCTATGCCGCTTTCCTGGCCAACCGCTTCAAAGCAAAACACAATATCATCTGGATGAACGGCGGCGATATAAAAGGCAGCGACTCCCTTGGCGTATGGAACAAGATCGGGTCTACCCTGCGCGCGGACGACCCGGCCCATTTAATCACCTTTCACCCCCGCGGCCGCTCCTCTTCTTCCGAATGGTTTCATAAACAGCCCTGGCTTGATTTTAACAGCGTACAAAGCGGCCACCGCAGCTATACGCAGGATACATCTAAAGGCGACCCCCATTATGGCGAAGACAACTGGAGATACATACAGGCGGATTATAATCGGTTGCCCGTAAAACCCGTCCTCGACGCGGAACCCTCGTATGAAGGCATACCCCACGGACTGCACGATGTAAAACAGCCCCGCTGGACGGATGCCGATGTGCGCCGCTACGGTTACTGGTCGGTGTTTGCCGGTGCGGCCGGATTTACCTATGGCGATAATTCGGTGATGCAGATGTTGCGTCCTGCCGATAAAGGCAGCGCCTATGGCGCCAAAGCCTGGTGGTACGATGCCATCAACGACCCCGGCGCCGCACAGGTACAGTATTTAAAAAAGCTGCTGCTGTCACGGCCCTACTTTGAACGCGTGCCCGACCAGTCGCTTGTTGCCAATTCGGGGACGCAATACAGTTACCTCGCCGCTACCCGTGGAAAAGACTATGCATTTGTATATACCTGTAATGGACAAACAATACAATTGGTCATGGGCAGGATAGAAGGAGCACAGGTAAAAGCATCCTGGTACAATCCCCGCAACGGGACCACGACGCCCGCCGGCACCTATGCCAACAAAGGCATCGTCCCCTTCGACCCGCCCGGCGAACAGGCAAACGGCAACGATTGGGTGTTGATATTGGATCGTGTCCCATAGGGACACCTGGTCGGTAGAAAAAACAGACATCAGCCGTTTCGTTCCGTAGGAACGTCTGGTGGGTTAATATAAAAAAAACGTGCGCAAAAAATATCTCATCATATTATTCCTTCTCATCGGCTTCGCCTCCTGCAAGCCACAAAAAGAGATATACCTGTTCAGTTCCTTCCACGAGCCGGCCAACGAGGGCCTGCGCCTGCTTTGGAGCAAAGACGCGTACCACTGGCATGATCTCGGCGCTACCTTTTTAAAACCCGCCGTAGGCATCGACAAAGTCATGCGCGATCCCTCCATTCTCTATGGCAAAGACAGCCTCTACCACCTCGTATGGACCTGTAGCTGGAAAGGTGATAAAGGCTTCGGTTATGCTGAATCCAAAGACCTGCTCCACTGGTCTGAACAACGCTTTATCCCCGTGATGGAAAAAGAACCCGAAGTATTGAATGTATGGGCGCCGGAGCTGTTTTATGATGATGAAACCGCGCAGTACATCATCGTATGGGCGTCCACCATTCCCTTCCGCTTTGCCAAAGGCACGGAAGAGGAAAATAACAACCACCGCCTGTACTATACCACCACGAAGGACTTCGGCAGCTTCTCCGATCCAAAACTCTTTTACGATCCGGGCTTCAGTTCCATAGACGCCGAGATAGTGTTGAAGGAAAAAGGGAAATATGTGCTCGTACTGAAAGACAATACCCGCCCCAACCGCAACATCAAAGTGGCCTTTGCCGAACATGCCCTCGGACCCTACACTCCCGCATCTGATGCCTTTACTGCCATGTACACCGAAGGCCCCACCACCACGAAGGCCGGCAACGACTGGTTAATCTATTTCGATGCCTACCGCGACAAAAAATACGGCGCAGTGAAAACCACCGATTTCAAAACATTCACCGATATATCATCGCAGATAAGCGTACCCGTTGGACACAAACACGGCACCATCTTCATGGCGCCGAAAAAGATACTGAAGGGATTGAAGAAAGCGGCCGTACAGCGGTAATATATCACCCCTTCGGGGTTGTAAGAACCGTACCGGGTGATTTCTATAATAATGTCAGCCTTTCAGGCTTAACCCTGAAGGTGCGATAGAAACCCGAATCCAATACCATGAACCAAACCCCGAAGGGGTGATAGTATTATAGGAAACCGAATGCAGGACCACAAACCAAACCCCGAAGGGGTGATATATTTATCTTATTCTCCGGTTGTTTAACATATAAATTGTTTCGTATGAAAAAGGACAAGCTTGTAATACTCATCTTCTTCCTGCTCTGCGGCACGGCATCCGCCAAAGCAGGCGGCTTCTTCCAGCAAAGCCTTCCCGTCACAGGCACCGTCACCGACAACAAAGGCAATCCCCTTGCCGGTGTATCGGTTTCGGTACACGGCGAAAGCGGCGCTGCCATCACCGGCGCAGATGGTGTCTACCACATCGCGGTCAGCAATGCCAAAGCCGTACTCGAATTTTCCTATATTGATTTTACCACCGTCACCGAGACAGTCGGCAACCGCGCCCGCATCAACGTGCAGCTAAAGCCTTCCACTGCGAAAGACCTCGACGAAGTGGTGGTCATTGGCTATGGTACTGTAAAGAAACGCGATCTCACCGGCGCGATTTCAACCGTTAAAGCGGCCGACATTGTGCGCTCACCCACGGGCAACGCCATGGAAGCCATCCAGGGTATGGTGCCGGGAGCTGATATTACCCGTACTTCGGGCAAGGCCAATGCCGGTGTAAACGTTCTCATCCGCGGCACGCATACCATCAGCGGCAGCACCAACCCCCTGTACATCATCGACGGCATACAGGGCAGCGACCCGTCCAGCCTCAACGAAAACGATATTGAATCCATCGAAGTGCTCAAAGACGCTTCCTCCACCGCCATCTATGGCTCGCAGGGCGCCAATGGCGTGGTGATCATCACGACCAAAAAAGGCGCCAGCGGCAAAACGAAAGTGACCTATAGCGGCTACTACGGCGTAGACGGATGGGCCCAGTACCCCCAGCCGCTGACCGGCCAGGCCTATATCAATTTACGTCGCCAGGCTTATCGCACCACGGGCCTCTGGGCCAGCCCGGCAGACGATTCAAAAATATTCAGCTCGGCCGAATGGGCTGCGATACAAAACAACCAGTGGGTCAACTGGACACACCTGCTGCTCAACAACGGTATCCGGGAAAACCATTCAATATCCGTGAGCGGCGGCAATGAAAAGACAAAAGCGTTCTTCTCCGCCGGTTATTACAAGGACAACGGCATGATGAAGTTCAACAACGACCAACAGTTCAACGCGCTGCTCAACCTGGAGCACAGCGTCAACAACTGGCTCAAGGCCGGCATGCAGGGACGGTTTGTGTATTCCACTGCCAATACGCGACAGTCCGATCCCTCCACCCGCGCCACGACCGTTACACCATTGGGAGTGCCCTATGATTCACTGGGCAACATCAACGTATACCCGCTCGTGGCAGGTACCATCAGCCCGCTGGCCGATGACCGCGGACCGCTCATTGCCACCAATAATACCATCGCGTCGACCACTACGTTCAGCGGCCATGTGGATGTGGAACCCATCAAGGGGCTGACGTTCCGCACCGTCTTCGGCGCCAATATCACCAACACCCGCCAGGGGCAGTACTTCGATTCCAGTTCGATTGAAGAAGTAAATACACACCTGTCGTATGCCGGGGAGAACACCGAAAACATACGGTTCTACAACTGGGATAATATACTCACCTACAACAAGCAGGTAGGCGACCACGCGTTTAACCTTACCGCGCTGACCAGCTATACGCACAAAAACGACGAAGTGTTTGACGGTTCGGGCACCAACCTCGTGTTTTCTTCGCAGTTGTTTTACAACCTGCTCGGCACCAATGCCACCAACCGCTACCTGTATTCCAATTATATCCGCACGGACAATATGTCGTATGCCGGGCGCATCAATTATTCGTACAAGGGACGCTACCTCGTTACGCTCACAGAACGGCAGGACGGCGCTTCCATCCTTTCGGTCGGCCATAAATGGGCGACCTTCCCCTCGGCCGCAGCCGGATGGCGTATCAGCGATGAAAAGTTTATGCAGAAAGCAGCATGGGTATCCAACCTCAAACTGCGGTTGAGCTATGGCGTGGCAGGCAACTCGGGCATACCGGCCTACGGCACGCAAAGCACGCTGACCACACAGGCAATGGGTTTTGAAAACACGGCCGCACCGGCCTATATCTTTAACAGCACCATCGGCAATGCCGCTTTGAGCTGGGAATTGTCGAAGACCACTAACCTCGGCGTCGATTATGGTTTCTTTAAAAACCGGTTGGTCGGTAGTGTAGATGTCTACAATGTGAATACGTCCGATATCCTGCTGCTGCGCAGCCTGCCGCCCAACCTCGGGGTAACGGCCACCTATCAAAACGTAGGTTCCAGCCAGAACAGGGGGATAGAACTCAGCCTGACCTCGCAGAACGTGGTCAGCAAGAACTTCCAGTGGACCTCCACGCTCAACTTCATGAGCAACCGCGAACGCATCACCGGGCTGATCAACGGCACCAATATCATTGATGCCAGTTCACCCGAAACCGCCTCGCTGCTGCTGGGCCATCCCATCCATTCGTTTTACAATTATGTGAAGCAGGGCATCTGGCAATCCGCCGACTCCGCCAAAGCCATCACACAAACCTTCGGGGGAACGCCCTTCGCCCCGGGGTATATCAAATTGAAAGATATCAACGGCGATGGCAAGATATCGCCCGACAGCGATCGCGTGTACATCGGGTCGGCCGTGCCCAAATGGTCGGCAGGCTTTGCCAATACGTTTACCTATAAAAACTTCGACCTGTATATCTACGTGCTGGCGCGCTGGGGACAGATGATCCAGGATGCCATTGCCGGGGAATACAATCCTTCGGGACAGGGCAACAACAGCCCGGCGTATTTCAATTACTGGACGCCGGAAAACCCTACCAACGATTACCCAAGACCGAAACAAAACGCCAACCTTGCCAGTTACCCGGGTTATACCACCCTGCAGTATCTCGACGGGTCGTATGTCAAGCTCAAAACGTTATCGCTGGGCTATAGTTTTTCACCCGCGCTGCTGAAGAGAATGACGATAGACCACCTGCGGGTGTACGCCACGTGCAACAATATCCTGGTCTTTAACCGGAGCCATCTTATCAAAGACTACGATCCCGAAAGAGGCGGTTCTACCGATGCACCGCTCACCCGGCAACTCGTATTTGGTCTCAACGTAGGTTTTTAGTAAACGAATTAAACAACATGCCATGAAAAAGTTATTCATCATAGGGAGTTTTACCGCGGCGCTGCTGGCCGGCCTTTGCTCCTGTACCAAGAAACTGGACGAATACAATCCCTCCAATACCACCGCCGATGCGCTGTGGACCACCCCCGCTGGTTTTATCACGGCGGTAAACGGCGCTTATTCTTTTGTGCCTTATCTATACGGGAACGATGAAAACGGGCTCTTTCTTTCGGAAGGCGGTACCGATATATGGTACAATTACAACAAGACAGCCTACGATGTGGATATCACCCAGTACAAAAACTTTACCTCGGCCTCTAACCCGGTAAAAGGCGTATGGGGTACCCTTTACAAGGGCATCAACCAATGCAATGCCGGCATAGGCCGTATCGGGGGCGCCGGCTTTCCCACGCTTGAGGCACGCAACCAGCGCGAAGCCGAGCTGCGATTCCTGCGTGGGTTTTATTACTGGCACGTAGTAGAAACCTGGGGCGGCGTGATGCTCGATACCCTCGAAACGCAGAGTGTGGTGCTGACGGCACAACGGAACTCCATAGACGATTTCTATAAACTCATCACCAGTGACCTGAAATTTGCCGCTGCCAACCTCCCCGCCACCTATGGCGCAGGATGGGAATACGGCCGTGCCACCCAGGGCGCTGCTTATGGCTACCTCGCCCGGGCTTACCTCAGTTGGGCTTATGAGAGCACCGGTGCCGATGCCGCCTCGTATTTCAAGCAGGCGCACGACTACGCCCTGCAGGTGATCAACAACCAGGCCTTGTACAACGTAAGCCTGTACCCCAACTATGCCGATATGTGGGACCCCAATAACCGCAACCCCAACAACGGCACCAAGAACAAAGAAGCCCTGTTTGTAGCCACTTATTCCACCAATACCGCCCTCGACATCAACGGCAATGCTAACCGCACCCGCCTCTGGTTTCTCACCAACTACAGCGGCTACAGCGGCAATGCCATACCCGGGCTCATGCTCACCATCGCCTATGGCAACGACCAGAAGAACCGGC
>DASYCT010000318.1:0-7720 GCA_036500065.1 Chitinophagaceae bacterium
AAATCTATTTTACCACCCAGCACTTCCTGCGATTTGGTGAAAAGGGTGGTCAGTTCTTCGACGCTGGTGGCATCGGCGGGAATGATTTCCGATTGGGTCTTTTCGGCCAGCTCTTTTATTTTCCCCATGCGCATGGCGATGGGGGCATTGGTGAGTACGATAGAAGCGCCTTCTTCATAAGCCTTTTCGGCCACTTTCCAGGCAATGGAATTCTCGTCTAATGCGCCGGTAATGATACCGCGTTTACCTTTCAATAAGTTATAACTCATAGTATGTATTTAGACTGGGTTATTGTACCTACAGCGGCCAAAAATAAGAACTTATTGCTTAGGCAGCGGGAACAACCTCGAAATAATCCATACGATGATAAAGGTGTAACCAAAGGCCATCGCAAACCCGCTGAGCAGGTACAGCAGGAAACGCCCGAAGGAGCGCCGGGGTTGTATTATGCGCTGAAGATAACGGTTGAAATACCAGGCGGGAAGCAGGGAAACAAGAATAATCAGCGATATCAGTACGTCGCGCAGCTTTATATTCATATTTCATCATTCATTGCCACATTTTTCACATTTCTATATTTCCACATTCTTTAATTCATGACCATCTCCCGGGCATTTTCCAAAGCGGCTGCGGTAGGTTTCTCACCGCTGAGCATTTGGGCAATGGCGGTGATGCGCTCGTCTTTTGACAACAGGCGTATGCTGGTCTTTACCGCCCCTCCCCGGGTTTGTTTATACACAAAGAAATGGGCGTCCGCCTTACCGGCAATCTGCGGCTGGTGGGTGATGGCAATCACCTGCCGTTTTTTAGCCAGGTCTTTCATGATGATGCCTACCTGTTTGGCCGCTTCACCGGAAATACCGGTATCGATCTCGTCAAAGATAAGCGTGGGCAGGTCGAGTGATTGCGCCACCAGTGATTTGATACAAAGCATCAGGCGGCTTAACTCTCCACCCGAAGCCACTTTATACACCGGCTCGAAGCGATTGCTTTTATTGGCATCGAATAAAAAGGCTATATCGTCGGCGCCATACAATGAAAGCGAAGGCAGCGGCTGGCAGGTCACCTTCAGGCGGGCATTGGGCATGCCTACCTGCGCCAGCAGGGCGTTTACCTTATCTTCCAATGGTTTTACCTGTTTGATACGGTTGGCCGATAATTTGGCGGCCTGGGCAGTAGCCTGTTCAAAGGCGCTGGCGGTTTCCTTTCCGGCAGCGCTGATAGTATCGTCCAGGTCCAGCACGGCCCGCAGCTTTGCGGAGAGTTGCGATTGAAGCGCCAGTAGTTCGGCGGTCGTTTGAAGCCCGTGCTTTTTGAGCAGGCGATAGCCTTTTGAAAGCCGTTCGTTGAGCAGCTCTATGCGTTGCGGATCGTACTGTATATGGTCATTGATCTGCGCCACTTCTTCTGCAATATCGTCCAGTTCTATCTGGGTGGATTGCAGGCGCTGAAGCAGGGCCGGTAGCTGTGGGTGGTACTCCGCAAACGACTGCAACTGGTGGAGCAATGTTTTCAGTTGCTGTACCATCGGCTGTTCGCCTTCCGACAGTTCGTGGTTGACACGCGACAAAGCAGCTTTGATGCTTTCCGAATTGCCGAGCAGTTTTAATTCGCTGTCCGTTTCTTCCAGTTCGTTTTCTTTGAAACCCGCTTCTTCCAGTTCGTCGGACAAAAACTTGTTATAATCGTATTCGCTCGTGAATTGTTTTTTTTGCTGCAACAGGTCTTCCAGTAATTTTTTATGCTGTTTCCAGAGCTGGTAGCTGTCCTGGTATTGCTGTAGCTGTCCGCCCTGCGCGGCCAGCGCATCTATTACTTCGCGCTGGAAATCGCTTTCGCCTATTTCAAGAGCATCAAACTGTTGGTGCAGGTCCACCAACAGGGAACTCAACAACCGGAGTTGTTCGAGGTTGACGGGCGTGTCGTTTACAAAAGCCCTTGACTTGCCACTGGTGTTTATTTCCCGACGTATGATCAGGCCGTCTTCGGGGTCGAGGTCATTATCTTTCAGGAAACGTTTTACATTCTTTTTGGAGGCGATGGCAAAGCTGCCCTCGACCACGCATTTCTTGTCGCGGTTGAGCAATACGGAGCTTTCCGCCCGGCCGCCGAGAATAAGGGAAAGCGCGCCCATGAGGATCGATTTACCCGCGCCCGTTTCACCGGTGATGATATTGAGCTTTGGTGAGAAGTCGATTTCTATCTCTTCAATGATGGCGTAATTCTGTATGAATAGTTTTTGCAGCATAGGGAATAATGCAGGGAGCAAATTAAGGTAAATTTTGACTACGATGGCAGCGGGTTTTCCACGCGGAGGGTGCATAAAAAAGGCGCACAGAGTTCTGTGCGCCGGTTAAAACAACGTATAATGTATTATTTCACTTCGATAGTATCGTTCAAATCGGTATCAACAAGAATCCGTCCGCAGTTTTCGCAGATGATGATCTTCTTGCGTTGTTTGATTTCGCTTTGTTTTTGCGGGGGGATGGCGTTGAAGCAACCACCGCAGGCATCGCGTTCTACGGGCACCACGGCCAGGCCATTGCGGTAGTTTTTGCGGATGCGGTCATAGGAATTCAGCAGACGCTCGTCTACTTTCTCCCTTGCTTCCGCGCTGAGCTTGTTGAAATGCTTTTCTTCCTTTTCGGTCGTAGCGATGATTTTATCCAGTTCGTCTTTTTTCGTCTTCAGCACGCTTTCCTTGCTTCCGAGCGCCTTCTTTGCTTTTTCCAGCAATACGGCTTTCTCTGCTATTTCCTCGTTGGCGTCCTTGATGTGTTTTTCCGCCAGCTTCACTTCGAGTTGCTGCATCTCGATTTCCTTGTTGATGGCTTCAAACTCGCGGCTGTTCTTTACGTTGGTGCTTTGCTTTTCGTATTTCTTAACCAGTGCTTCCGCTTCCTTGATCAATTCTTTTTTCTGGTTGATGAATTCGTTGATGCCGTTTATTTCTTCTTCCACGCGGGTCTGGCGGGCATGCAAACCGGTAATTTCATCTTCCAGGTCACTCACTTCCATGGGCAATTCGCCTTTCAGCACCTGGATTTCATCCAGCTTGCTTTCAATCTTCTGTAAAGTAACCAGCGAAGCGAGTTTTTCCTCTACCGAAAAATCTTTTACTGTTGCCATGTTATAGTTTGTATTTAGCGTTTTTTAAAATCGTGTTGTCAGCCCGGGTCTGTCAAAGGGCTATCCCAAAAAGTAGTGTACCGGGTTGGTGTTCACCCCTGTTTTGAGGGTGGCAAAGGTAAGGAATTTTTCCCGCAAAACCGCAACCAGCAGGTCAATCGTAAACTGTTCGCTCTCGTAATGGCCTATATCCGCGATTACCATCCGGTCGTTTGCGTCGAAGAATTCATGGTATTTAACATCTGCCGTCACAAAAAGTTGTGCTCCGGCGGCCAATGCCCTGGAAATGAGAAAACTCCCCGCCCCGCCACAGACAGCCACCCGGCTTACCGGCTGCCCGGTCAGTGGGGTATGCCGCAGGGCCGCCAGGCCAAATACCTGCTGCAGGTGGCGCAGGGCGGCCTTTTCGTCCAGGGGCTCCGGCAACCGGCCGATAAGACCGGACCCAATGCCGGGATGGGTATTTTCGAGGGCCATGACGTCGTAAGCCACTTCTTCGTAGGGATGGGCTTCTATCATGGCCGAAACAACCGTTTTTTGAAGCCAGGCGGGAAAAACCACTTCTATCTTTATTTCCGCCTCCTGGTGCAGGCGGCCACGCTCTCCCACAAAGGGGTTGGTATCAAGCCCCCCTTTAAACGTGCCGGTACCGGGAGACGAAAAGCTGCATTCGCTGTAATGACCGATATGACCACCCCCGGCGGCAAAGATGGCATCGCGCACCTGCGCGGCCTGGGCTTCCGGCACAAAGGTGAACAGTTTACGGAGCGTGGCGGCTTTGGGTTGCAGGATGGAACAATCAGAAAGGCCCAGTTTGGACGCTATCATGCCGTTGACCCCTTGTTGTATATTGTCGAGATTGGTATGGATGGCGTAGATAGCCACATCGTTTTTTATGGCGGCAATCACGGCTTTTTCGACATAATTGCTGCCGTTGAGCCTTTTCAGGCCGCCGAAAACGATGGGATGATGAGCCAGCACCAGGTTGCAGTTCTTTCGCTTCGCCTCGTGGATCACCGCTTCGGTGGCATCGAGGCTCACGAGGATACCGGTACAGGCCCAGGCCGGCGAACCGGTAATCAACCCCGCATTGTCGTACGATTCCTGTAGCGAGGGATGCGCAAGGGTCTCAAGATGAGCGATGACGTCGGCAATGTTCATGCACTAAAGATAAGGAGACAATGTCCCATCGGGACAACTGGTTGGTAGAAAATGATTATTCCCATCCCCATCGTTCCGTAGGAACGAAACGAATGTCGAACATAGTTCTACCAACCAAATGTCCCGATGGGACAAGGTATTGGAAGCTCTTGTTATCGGGTTATTTCTGCTCGATCACTTTTTCTATGTGGACCAGTTTGCCGTCTTCATTAAATCCTTCCAGCACGACGCGGAAGCGACGGGTAACATCATTGTTGTAAAACTGGTATTTGAAATGCTTGTTGGTTTTATTCAGGAAAATAAAGGGAGCCCAGTAAAGCGTAGGGCGCAGATCGGCCAGGTCATCGGTCGGTGTGGGCGTGGCATAATCGGGCGAAAAGAATTGCTTGAATGGTGTATAGCCGGCTATCGTGATAAAATCAAGTCCTTTTGCAGTCGAATTAGTAGCATCGCCGCCTTTCTTGGTATAGACTGCAATGGCGCCACCGCCGGAACTGGAAAACGCATTGCCGGAAGAAGGGCTGAATACCTTGATATAGGCTATATCCGACATATTGAGCGTCGAAATCATATCCACGTCGGCAGGCACTTCGTCGAGGTAGAAAACGGGTTTACCACCCCGCCAGCTAAGGCTGGGTGTTCCGTTGGACATATTGATCTGCAAACCGGCCACTTTGCCCTGCAGGTATTGGAATACCGAAATGCTGCTGGCTGCAAAAGGATCGTTGCCCACATCGAAATTGCGGGAATCCCCGCCGCTGAACAGGCCACTGGCATATTTTTCGTCCAGCTTTTCCTCGTTGCTTTTTGCTTTGGCCGTTACTATGACTTCCTTTAATGTCTGTTCTTTACGCGTGCGCTGCAACGCTACCTTCATTTCATCGGAATTAAGGCGGATGTTTCTTGCCAGCACGGAAGTATCGGGTCTAATGAGGTTCTTGCGGTCGTCTTCGTTGAATGATACCAGTTGGTAGCCTTTCCAGAGACCGTTGCTGACTACCAGCGATGATTTTTCAAACGCCCGTTTCTTGTCGCTGAACTGGAAAAACAATTTGGCATCATCGTAAAAGACCAGCCCGTTGGTAGAAGCATTGCCATTTCTGTCCACCGGGAGCACGATAAACGAGGAACTGGAATCCTTTGTCTGCAGGATACCGTTCAGCGTAGTGCCGCCGGCAATCTTTACTGCGTCCATACCTACCAGGTGGGCCTGTATGCTCAGGTAATTGCTTTCCTTTTTAGGGTTCGGAGGCAGTTTGCCGGCCAGCAGGTCCTTCCAGTCGTAGCGACGCCAGCCATGGGTAAGCATCACGAGGTCAAGATAGATACCGGCGCTATCGGAGGTATTGAAAAAATAATAATACGGGTTGGCGATCTTACCACGCAAATCGCCCGAGAGCAGGAGGTGCGAAATAATATTGTCCTCGTATTGCGAAGGCACGTTCAGATCGGCATCTGTGACCGAAAGCGAGAGATTGGCGCTCATGCTGTCGGAAATCATGACCTCGCCTTTATTCAAGCCCCTTTTGGCCGTATTCGTCAGCGGTATCCAGGCATCGGCATCGAATTCGTATTCATGGTTGTTGACAAACGTGACGCGTTCGGCAAGGGGGGTATAATTCTTATCGAACACGGTTACCTGCAAGATACCCGAAGGAAGTTGTTTAGTGGGCAGCATTCCCGAAGTAGCCATTTTATCGCTGAGGTTGGCGCGGGCGGAATACACCAGGTGCTGGTTCATAAACGCCATAATGCGCAATACCTTGTCATCTTCCGAAACAGCGTCTGAGCGTTGTATCACGAACTTCTTGCCGTTTTCGGCATCGAGCACCTGCAGGGTAACGCCCTGTGGTTTTGTCTCCGGCAACGGGGTGCTTTGTTCCTTACCACCCGGGACAGTCCACACAGCGGTATAGGCCTGGCCTGCTTCGGGCTGGAAGCTAAAGCTGCCCATGCCATCATGGACAGCCGAAAAATTAAGTAGTTTTTTGCCATCGCCGCTCTTTATATAGCCGCTTACCGGAACGGGCAGCCCATTCTGATCGATGGCGCTGAAAGCTATGGTGCCGGGGATGCCGGCGACCAAATCCCCTCCCTCGGGTAAGATGTGAAAAGTCGCGGGGTGGTTGGCGGCCAATGCGCCCTGCTGAGCCGTGGACGCACCCGGCCCACCCGTTTTTGCCGTCGCGGATTTGGCAGGAGCAGGTACGATGATGCGAAGCGGTTTTACATATAAAAAGTCCGTATCGCCGTTGAGCATCGAAACGGTATAGGCACGGAAAAAAAGAACGTTTTTAGCAAGTTTGGCCGAAAGGTCAAAGCTGCCGGCCGAGCTGGATTCCACGATGGGCGATGCATGGCGGTTAAGCACATCTCCATTTTCATCGATCAGTTCCGTATAAAAATTCTTGCTGACGGTGGAAGGTTCCAGCCCGGAAAAGATATACGCTTTGTACCAGACCGTTTCACCCGGGTTGTAATAATACTTATCGAAATGCACATATATTTTCTCCTGGGGAGAAGCCGAACGCCATACCCCGAGCAGTGAATCTACATTCTGGGCCGTTGCGGCGCCGCTGACCAGTAAGAGGCAAACAATAAAGGAAACGTACATTTGTCTTTGCATAACAACCTTTGGTTTGAGAACTGCTAATTTAAAACAATACGGACTTAGTAGTGCTGTTAAAATGGGATTAACAATTTATGAACGTAAATTAAATCATGGAAAGCGCCAAATTATACGAAGAATACCGGTCACATATACAGCGTATTGCAGATGTGAAATATTCGCTGGCCGTATTGCAATGGGACCAGGAAACCTATATGCCCACCAAAGGCGCAGCCTTCCGGGCCCGGCAGTCGGCCACGCTGAGCGAATGGGCGCACCAGCTATTTACACAAAAATCGTTCAAAACCCTGTTGCTGGAACTCAGCAGCCGCAAAGACCTGGACCCCCTGCAGCAGAAAAACGTCGAATTGTCCCTGTATGACTATTCGCAGCAGGAGAAGCTGACGCCCGAATTTGTGCGTACCATGAGCGAACAGGTGTCCAAAAGCTATCAATCGTGGATACAGGCCCGAAAAGAAAACTCCTTTGCCGTTTTCGCCCCCGATCTTTCGGTGCTGGTGGACCTGAAAAGACAGGAAGCCGCCCTGCTTGGCTACGAAGGCCATCCTTACAACGCGCTGCTCAACCAATACGAACGGGGCTGCACGGTAGGCCTGCTGGACAAAGTATTTGCCGCACTGCAGGCGCCCCTGGAAGAACTGCTGTCGGGCATTGCCTCCCAGCCACCCGTGGACAATGCGTTTTTGCGGCAACCCTTTGCCAAAGACCAGCAATGGAAATTCGGAATGGAAGTGCTGAAGCAAATGGGGTTTGATTTTGAGGCCGGGCGGCAGGATATTTCCGAACACCCGTTTACCACCA
>DASYCT010000319.1:0-12599 GCA_036500065.1 Chitinophagaceae bacterium
TCCGCTTCCGTGCTGGGCCTGCCGCCGCTTTCTTCCCACTTGCTGTAATTGCCCTCGTCCGTCTGCTGCACCAGCACACCATTGAGCAGCGATTTATATTGTTGCTTTTTCTGCAGGGGAGCTTTCAGTTGCAATAGTATCCGGTTCTTTTTGGAACGCAGTACGGCCAGTGCATCTTCATTAAATGAAGGAGCTACCAGCACCTCGAAGAAAATTTCATTGATAGCCTCCGCCGTCGCCGTGTCGATAGCCCCGTTGCAAACCAACACACCGCCAAACGCACTTTCCGGGTCACCGGCCAGCGCCGCATCCCAGGCCTGCTTAACCGTGGCCCTCGAAGCGATACCGCACACATTGGTGTGCTTGATGATAGCAAAGGTAGCCGCGCCGGTGGGATTGGGAGTAAACTCACCAATCAGTTCAACCGCTGCTTCCACATCCACGAGGTTATTATAAGACAACTCCTTTCCGTTCAGTTGGTTGAAAGTGGCATCCGTATCACCGTAGAATACGGCCGCCTGGTGAGGATTCTCACCATAGCGCATGGTTTTCGGATGAGGGATGGATTCAAGAAAATACGGGGCATCCGAAGGATTGAAATATTTCGCGATGGCAACATCATAATGTGCAACGATCTCAAATGCTTTTGCGGCAAATGCCCTGCGTTGCTCCAGCGTAGTACTGCCGTTTTGTTCTTTCAACAGCTCTGCCAGTACTGCATAATCTTTTTTAGCCGCCAGCACGACCACATCTTTAAAATTCTTGGCAGCACCGCGAATCATGGAAGGCCCCCCTATATCGATCTTCTCAATGATGGATTTTTCTTCCGTGGTGCTGGCGACCGTTTCTTCAAACGGGTAGAGATCGACGACCACCAGGTCCAGTTCAGGTATTTTATATTGCTCCATTTCCTTCACATCCGTTTCATTATCGCGCCGGCCCAGTATGCCGCCAAAAACCGAAGGATGCAGCGTCTTTACCCTTCCGCCGAGAATAGAGGGATAAGTAGTAAGATTTTCCACCGGCACTACAGGCACCTCCAGTTTTTCAATAAACGATTGCGTGCCGCCGGTACTGTAGATGGTAATACCCTGGCGATGCAGTTCCTGCACCAGTACTTCCAGCCCGTCTTTATAAAAAACTGAAATAAGCGCTGCCTGAATTTTCTTGTTCATATATCTCGATTGGGAGGCGCAAAGGTAACTTACCGCAGGTTCATGACAAAAGCGCCGTTATCCACTACGTAAAAGCAGGCCAGGCCGAGCTTTTGACCCTCCTCCTTCCATTTGTTCACCATCCGGGCGGACACCGAGCCGTCAAACACCAGCTGCCGGCAGTCAACCCGTTTTACCAGCGCCGCCGGCGAAAGAGACGGGCGCCCGGAAACGATCACCAGGTCGGCGCTTATCCGTTCCACTCCGCCCGGAACACGGAACCCCTCATCCACCAGCAGGATGCGTTTGTTATTGAACACGAACCAGTTACCGTATATTTTCAACATGGAGGCATCTTCTGCCGGGCAGACCCGGTGCACCATCCGGCAGGGGGTGATATAGAAACGCTGCAAAGCAGCATCACCCGCCAGCTCCGAATCGCCCTTAAACAGGTAAGCCCTCCCGCTGATGAAATCGATGGCCTGGTGCCTGGGCAGGTTGTACACGACGAGCAATTGCTGTCGCCCGGCCTGCTCAAAGGAATAGGTTCTTGCGGCCGCAAACCCTGCCAGCCCGCAAAGCCCCGCCAGCAATGCCGTCCTGTTCTTTTCCAACAACCAGTAAGCAATGCCCGCGATAAAAGAATACATCAGTAACAGTTGCAGCACGTTCAACTCAAGCCCGTTCCACAAAGCCCCCGGCATGTTTTCCATGTGACTGATAAAATCATTCATCAGCCTGATCCCCCATTGCAATACAAGACCTACGGGCGCCGCAAGAAAGGGCACAACCGCCAGCGCACACAACACGATTTCTCCCAGCACGATTGCCGTCGATAAGGGCACTGCTACAAGGTTGGTTACAAGAAAATAATTGGGAAACTGGTGAAAATGATAAATACTTAACGGTACCGTCAGGACCTGTGCCGCCAGCGTAACCGCATTGAGCTTCCATATAAAATCAAGCCCCTTGTTTTGAAAAGAAAGCAAATGATAAATGGGCTTCATAAAAATAACAATGCTCAATACCGCTATATATGAAAGCTGGAACCCCACATCCCAACACCAGGATGGGTCGATACAAAGCAGGATAAACGCCGATATGGACAAGGTATTATAGATAGAAGTCCCCGACGATAACTGCTGGCCGATAATAATACAGCTAAACATCAGCGCCGAACGCAATACCGAAGGACCGCCACCCGCCAGCAAGGCAAACAGCCACAGACCTGTTATTGTCAACCACGGTCTTAACCAGCGCAACCGTTTTATTTGGAGCGGCTTTGTCAAAAGCATCAGCAACCAGTATATCAGTCCCACATGCAAACCCGAAATAGCAATGATGTGCACCACGCCGGTATTGGAATACGATTGCAACAACCCCTTATCCAAATCGTCTTTATAACCTATCAGCAGCGCCTCCGCCAGTCCTGCCTCTTTCTCCCCCGGAATATACCTGCTTAGTATCCCGGTCACCTTTTGCCTTGTAGCATATATCCATTGCGTAAACCAGTTTCTATTTTTACCCGCCAATACAACAAACTCACCCTGCCGCAGGTACACCTGCCGGTAAACTCCCTGCAACGCTTCATATTGCCTGTAGTCAAATGCCCCCGGGTTGCCGGTATTACTGATAAGTTGCAACGGCTTATTAAACAATAACCGGTCGCCATACCCCAAATATTTTACCGATGCCTCCTTTTTAAAATACAGGAGCACGGTCCCCGTTGTACTATATGCAGCCGTGGAATCGCTTACTTCCTCCACCGATGCAATCGCCTTAAAAGAATTTTCTTTTTCCGACAACGGTTCTTCCAGTGTCACCGTTATATACGCCGCCGGGTGATAATACTTTGTAAACCGGTTAGGTTGATGAGCCGCATCCCTCGACCAGCAAACCAATGCCCCCAAAGAAAAAAACAGGACTTGTATTAAAATCCCGTTCAGCCAACCCAACCGGAACTGCCGGAAAGAAAACCGGCGGTTGAAACCCCAAAGACCCACAACGCAAACCAGGAGTAGTATCCACCATACCGCCGGTAATAACTGGCTATACCATTCCACGGTAATCCCTCCTATAAAAGGAATAACAAGTCGCAGGAAAGGAGCTTCCTGCCATACATGCAGGGGATAAGGGCGCATAATGAAAGTTAATAAATCTTTACCTTTTTATCGCACAGGGTCGGTCGCCTTTATCTCACAGGGTGGGTCGCCCTATAGGGGCGGCTCACCCTGTATTAAATCCTTGCGCAACACACAATTCTCCCCCTCCCCGTTGTATCTTTAAACATTGAAGTCACATACATGAAAGTATTTTTTGTTATTTCCTGCGCCCTTTTATCTGTTACCTGTTTTAGCCAGGCTCCGCAACAACTGGAAGCCGCCCGTGTACACCTGCCCAATGGCTGGTCGCTTACTCCTGCCGGCAGAAGCCTTCCGCTGGGCGATTTACCCCTCAATATTGCCGTATCCCCCTCGGGCAAATACATCGCCGTAACCAACAACGGCTATAGCGTGCAAAGCATCCAGCTGATAGACCCTAAAAAGGAAAAAATACTCGACAGCATCGTCATACCCAAAAGCTGGTTCGGCCTCAAATTCAGCGCCGATGAAAAATACCTTTATGCTTCGGGTGGCAACGACAACCGGATACTCCAATACGCTATCCTTCATAAAAAACTGCTATTAAAAGACAGCTTCGCACTGGGTAAGAAATGGCCGGAGAAAATCTCTCCCGGCGGCATCGACATCGACGATGAACGCCGGCTCCTGTACGTGGTCACTAAGGAAAACAATTCCCTTTATATCGTTGACCTTTCTACGAAAGCCGTTCAGCGCATCCCGTTAAACGGCGAAGGCTATACCTGCCAGCTTTCACCCGATAAAAAAGAACTTTACATTAGTTGCTGGGGTTGCGACAAGCTGCTGGTATTCGATACGTATAATAAGATATTCAGCGCCGAAATACCCGTTGGCGATAATCCCAATGATCTTTGCCTGTCCAAAAAAGGACAGTACCTCTACGTCGCCAATGCCAACGACAATTCCGTTTCCGTCATTGACATTCTTCAGCGCAAGACACTGGAAACCCTCAACGCGGCCCTCTATCCCGATGCCCCCACCGGTTCTACCACCAATGGCCTCGCATTAAGCGCCGATGAAAAAACACTTTATATCGCCAATGCCGACAACAACTGCCTTGCCGTATTCGATGTGAGCAAGCCCGGCTTCAGCCGCAGCAAGGGATTTATCCCTGTGGGCTGGTACCCCACCAATGTAAAAGTCGTAGGCAAAAAACTGTTTGTTGCCAATGGCAAAGGCTTTTCCTCCATGGCCAACCCTTACGGCCCCAATCCCTATCGTAAAAAAGAAGAAGTAGTGTACCAGGGCGGCGACAGGAGCAAGCCCCTGGGAGTGCAATATATCGCCGGCCTGTTTAAAGGCACCCTCAGCATACTGGAAGAACCCAATGATAAAGAACTAAGCGGCTTTTCTGAAATCGTTTATCGCAATACACCGTATAGCAAACAAGGTGAAACCGTATCACAAGGGGAAGCCGGTAACCCCGTGCCTATGAAAATAGGAGATAGCTCGCCCATCAAGCATGTATTTTATATCATTAAGGAAAACCGCACCTACGACCAGGTGCTCGGCGATATGAAGGAAGGCAATGGCGATACCTCGCTGGTGCTTTTTGGCGAACATATAACCCCCAACCTCCACAAGCTGGCGCGCGAGTTTGTATTGCTGGACAACTTTTATGTCGATGGCGAAGTAAGCGCCGACGGTCACAACTGGAGCATGGGGGCTTATGCCGACGACTACCTTGAAAAAACCTGGCCTACCTTCTATGGCACCCGTGGCGGCACCTATGCTGCCGAAGGCAATAAAGAGATAGCCAACAACAAGGGCGGCTTTATCTGGAACCATTGCCAGAAAGCCGGAGTAAGCTATCGCACGTATGGTGAGTTTGCCGATAATGGCAAACCGAATATACCCGTATTAAAAAATCATCTATGCCCTTACTATACCGGCTGGGATTTGTCCACGCGGGATACCACCCGTTTTTATCAATGGAAAAAAGAGTTTGATTCGCTCGTGGCGGTGAATGCCGTGCCGCAGTTCAACTCCGTGCGTTTTGGAAACGATCATACCGAAGGATTGAAAAGAGGCCGCCCCACGCCCTTTGCCCATGTGGCCGACAACGACCTTGCAGTAGGTATGTTTATCGAGTACCTCAGCAAAAGCCCCATCTGGAAAGAAAGCGTTGTATTTATAGTAGAGGACGATGCACAGAATGGCGCCGATCATGTGGATGCCCACAGGAGCCCTGCTTATATCGCCGGCGGATTTATAAAAAGAGGGTTTGTAGATCATACCATGTATTCCACCTCTTCCATGTTGCGCACGATGGAACTCATTCTCGGCATTGCTCCCATGAGCCAGTACGATGCGGCCGCCGTTCCGCTCTGGAGAAGCTTTTCCACTACCCCCAATCTCACCTCCTTTCAATCGGTGCCCTCGCAGGTTGACTTCAACGACAAAAATACCGCCCTCAACGAATGGCAGCGCCGCTCCGAAACATTCAACTTCGCAAAAGAGGACGCCGCCCCTGATTTGGAGTTTAGTATCGTATTATGGCATGGCATAAAAGGCGATAAGGTCCCTTTCCCGGCCCCTAAACGCGCCGCTTTTGTAAAGACGAAAGAAGAAAAGGACGACGATGATTAAAATAGGCCGGCAGATTTCAGTAACATTGTGTGGACTTTTATCTGATAATGCCATGAAATCTACAACCGCCTGTTTATTATTGCTTGTTCTTTCCCTCTTCACCCAAAGCTATGGGCAGACCAAAGCAGATACGCTTTTTGCATCGGCCTTAAAACCCATCGGCAGGTACGTCCGCGAGGCAAAGCAATTGGAACTGATCAGTTCTGCCGTCCATTTTGGTTTTAGTTTCAAGGGGACAGCATTTATCTTGTATGCTTCTATCCCCGATAAGAATGGCCACAATTACCTGCAATATGAACTAGATGGCGTTTATCAAAAAAGAATACGCATTGAAGGTAGTTCCGATGCTCCCATAGTCATAAAAGTAGCTACGCCGGACATGCATACCGTATGGATATATAAAGCCACTGAAGCGCATACCGGCCCGGTAATGATAGCAAAGATTGTGGCGGATAATACCAGGCCACTGGCTGTACCCAGGCGGCCCCTCATTGAATTTATTGGCAATAGCATTACCTGCGGCGCCGCCGCTGATACATCGGAAACACCCTGCGGCGTCGGTGTTTACCACGATCAGCACAATGCTTATATGGCGTATGGACCACGGGTGGCAAGGGCCCTGGGTGTCAATTTTATACTAAGCAGTGTAAGCGGCATTGGCATTTACCGCACCTGGAATATGGATGGCCCCGCCATGCCGGCGGTATACGAAAAAACAGATTTCCATGCGGAGAGTACGCGGAACTGGGATTTTAATACGTACAACCCCCGCGTGGTAAGCATTGCGCTTGGCACAAACGACCTGAGCCACGGCGATGGTAAAACACCCCGCAAGCCTTTTGACCCCGATGTGTTTAATGACAGCTACCTGCAATTCATCCGGCTGGTAAAATCCAAATACCCAAAGGCGCGCATCGCTTTATTAAGCAGCCCAATGGAGAATGGTTCGGATGCAATGGTGCTGGGAAAATGCCTGGAGACCATCAAACAAAAAGCTGATGCCGCCTACCCGGCGGATAAGCCTGTTGAAATCTTCTATTTTAAGCCAATGCACGGCGGCGGTTGTGGAGGGCATCCCAGCGTGGAAGACCACGCCATCCTTGCAGAACAGCTTGAACCCTTCTTTAAAAAACTATTGCAGTAGAGCGCAGCCTATTTACTTAAATACATACTCCTGTCCTTATACAGTTGCCTGAAATAAGGATCGCGCAGGTCTTTAATAAATCGTATCGCCTCTCCCGTACTCTTCATTTCCGGTCCAAGCTCCTTATTCACCCCGGGGAATTTATTAAAGCTGAACACCGGTTCCTTGATAGCAAAGCCCTTGAGCTTTTTCTCAAACGTAAAGTCTTTCAGCTTGTGACCGCCGATCATGATCTTGGTAGCCACGTTCAGGTAAGGTATCTGGTAGGCCTTGGCGATAAACGGCGTAGTACGCGAAGCACGGGGATTGGCTTCGATAACAAACACATTATTATCCTTGATGGCAAACTGGATATTGATAAGCCCCAGTATATTCAGCGCACGCGCAATCTTTTCTGCATATTCCTTCATGGTTTCCACCACAAGAGGAGTAAGGTTAAACTGTGGTAATACCGCATTGCTGTCGCCGCTATGAATGCCGGCCGGTTCGATATGTTCCATCACCCCCATCACGTGAAAATCCGTTCCGTCAAAAATGGCGTCTATCTCTGCTTCCTGGCAACGGTCGAGGAAATGGTCGATAAGAATTTTATTACCGGGTATATGCTTCAGCAGGCTTACTACCGCGCTTTCTACTTCATCGTCGTTGATCACAATCCGCATACGCTGTCCGCCGAGCACATAGCTCGGGCGCACCAGCACGGGATAACCAACACGGTTGGCGACTTCAATCGCTTCGTCGACCGCCCATGCCGTACCATAATCAGGGTAGGGGATACCAAGCTCTTTCAGCATATCGCTGAAACGGCCGCGGTCCTCGGCAATATCCATGCTGTCATAAGAAGTGCCGATGATCTTAATACCCTTTGCGTGCAGGCGCTCCGCCAGCTTCAACGCTGTTTGTCCGCCGAGCTGCACAATCACCCCTTCCGGTTTTTCATGCTCGATGATTTCCCAAAGATGCTCCCAGTACACAGGTTCGAAGTATAGCTTATCGGCAATATCGAAATCGGTGGATACCGTTTCAGGATTGCAGTTCACCATGATGGATTCATACCCGCATTCACGGATAGCCAGCAGGCCATGCACACAGCAATAATCGAATTCAATGCCCTGCCCGATACGGTTGGGGCCGGAGCCGAGGACGATAATCTTTTTCTTATCGCTCCGCTTGCTTTCATTGGTGCCCGTCTTTTCAAACGAAGAATAGAAATACGGTGTCCTGGCTTCAAACTCTGCCGAGCAGGTATCCACCATTTTATATACCCGCGTAATCCCGGCCGCCTTTCTTTTTTCATACACCGCTTCTTCCGTGCCGTTGTTCATGATACGGGCTATCTGTTCATCACTGAAACCATGACGCTTGGCTTTTTCCAGCAAATCGAGCGGCAGCGTATCGAGCTTGTACAGCGCAATTTCTTTCTCTATATCACAAATGAGTTTTATCTGGTTGAGAAACCAGCGGTCGATCCCGTTAGTGGCCTTGGAGATGGTGCCTACCGAAATACCCGCCATCAGCGCATCTTTGATACGGAAAATGCGATCCCATTTCGGCGTTTTGAGATATTCAACCAGTTCCTCCGCATGCATCTGGCTCTTGCCGTAATAACCAAGACCGATCGCATTGTTTTCAAGACTCTGGCAGGCTTTCTGGATGGCTTCGGTAAAGCTGCGGCCGATGGCCATTACCTCACCCACACTTTTCATTTGAAGGCCCAGCGTGTCGTTGGCGCCTTTGAACTTATCAAAATTCCAGCGGGGAATCTTTACTATCACGTAATCCAGCGCCGGTTCAAAATAAGCGGAAGTATTCTTCGTGATCTGATTTTCCAGTTCATCCAGGTAATAGCCGATAGCCAGCTTGGCGGCAATTTTGGCAATGGGATACCCCGTCGCCTTCGAGGCCAGCGCCGAAGAACGGCTTACCCGGGGATTGATCTCGATGGCGATGATGCCTTCCGTCTCGGGATTGAGCGCAAACTGTACATTGCAGCCGCCGGCAAAATTGCCGAGGTCGCGCATCATCATGATAGCCGTATTGCGCATCAGTTGAAAAGCTGTATCGCTCAGGGTCATGGCCGGCGCTACCGTGATGGAATCACCCGTATGCACGCCCATCGGGTCAAAGTTTTCCACTGTGCAGATGATAACCACGTTGTCGTTGGCATCGCGCAGCAGCTCCAGTTCAAACTCCTTCCACCCCAGCACCGCTTTCTCTACCAGCACCTCGTGGATGGGGGAGGCCTGCAAACCACGGTTGAGCGCCTCGTCCAAATCGTCTTTATCGTGAACAAAGCCGCCGCCGGTACCACCCAGGGTAAACGAAGGGCGGATAACCAGCGGGAAGCCTATTTCCTGTGCAAATTCTTTTCCTTCCAGGAAGGAATTGGCCGTTTTGGCCTGTGCTACCGGCACGCCCAGCGCTATCATCCACTGGCGGAACTTTTCGCGGTCCTCGGCCTTGTCGATGGCCTTGATGTCTACCCCTATCAGGCGTACATTGTATTTTACCCAGATACCCAGGTCCTCCGCCTCTTTGGCAAGGTTCAGCGCCGTTTGGCCGCCCATGGTAGGCAGCACAGCATCTATCTGGTTTTCTTCTAATATCTGTTCAATACTTTCTACCGTCAGCGGTAGCAGGTACACCCTGTCGGCCATCATGGGGTCGGTCATGATGGTGGCCGGGTTGCTATTGATAAGAATTACTTTGATACCTTCTTCCCGCAGGCTCCTGGCGGCCTGGGTGCCGGAGTAATCAAATTCACAGGCCTGGCCGATGATAATGGGACCGGAACCAATAATGAGAACCGAGCGAATGGATGTGTCTTTTGGCATTTCTTTTTATTATTTCTTTATCCCCGGGGTGGGTTTCCACCGGGTTTTCCGGGCAAGAAAAGGCTTGCTGCCGGCACGGGATAAATTGCGCAAAAGTAAGGGAGTGGAGGAAAAGATGGGCGTTAATTTTGAAAGATTTTACCAATCCGCCACTGGAGCGGCTTTCAGACAAAAAAAGTCCCGCCGGAGGCGGGACTCGGAATTATATATATGAAAAATAAGGCTAATTATTGTTATGGAAGGAGGCATACTCAATATCATCCAGTTGCACCTGTCCCTCTCGGGCCGCCATACGCTTCTTCGCCAGCAGGCGCTTCTCGTCAAAACTGGTTTTACGTTTGTACACCCATTTTTGTTTTGCTTCATTGCCCTTTACCCAGCCAACAACAGTAGCTCCCATCATGACCAGTGCAATAAGCAGTGTTTGCTGCATCTTTTTCATACCGTTAACATTTAATCCATGAGATCCTTTATTATAAGACAGTTTATATACGCCAAACGCTGTACCAGAGATTATCAAAATCCATACCCTAAACTGGGTATTTTTTAAAATTTGTGATCGAATGCAAGGAATTCTTTCAGAAAAAACTTGCAGATGTGCTGCATTTTTTTAAAGAACGATGGGTTGGCCTTGTAAGGGGGATGGAAAATGATACCTCAAAGTATTTATACCGATTTCAATATGAAGGTAACCGGTTAGCTTTGTAAATATTTTTCAACCGCTCAAAAACCGCCTTTTATACATGCGACCGGCACTCCTGTTCCTCCTTTTATCATCAGCTATTCCATCAGACGCACAAATCTTTCCCCCGGTAAACTATCCGCGGGGATATTTTCGCGACCCGCTGGATATACCCATTAGCCTGAGCGGCAATTTCGGGGAGCTTCGCCCCAATCACTACCACATGGGGTTCGATATCCGCACCCGGCAAAGGGTAAACCTTCCTGTACATGCGGCGGCGGACGGGTATATAGCTAAAATAAAAATAGAACCTGCCGGTTTTGGCCGGGCCATTTATATCAACCACCCCAACGGCTACACTACCGTCTACTGCCACCTGAACGATTTCACTCCCGCCCTGGAGAAATATGTAAAGGATCTCCAGTATAAAACTGAATCCTGGAAGCAGTTTGCCGATATTCCCCCGGGCCTGTTCCCCGTAAAGAAAGGCGATTTCATTGCCTGGAGCGGTACCACCGGCGGCTCTGAAGCCCCTCACGTTCATTTTGAAATCCGTAGCACCGCCGATGACATGAATCATAACCCCATGCTTTTCGGTATGCCCCTGCCCGACGATACAAGACCCGTCGTCACCCGCGTTGCCTTTTATGACCGCACCCGTAGCATATACGAGCAATCACCCCGCTACGTTGCCCTTAAAACAACACCGGCCGGCTATACTACCATATTCCCAATAATAATGGTAGACTATTCAAAAATCGGTTTTGCCATCTCTGCCACCGACACCCATTCCGGTTCTACTAACCCCAACGGCATTTTTGAAGCCGATTTGTTTAACGATGAAAACCCAATCGTGGGGTTCCAGATGGACAATATCAGTTACGCGACTACCCGCAACATCAATGCACACATAGATTATAAAACCCGCGCCACCGGCGGACCCTTCCTGCAACAATTGTTTCAATTGCCCGGCTACCAGCATTCCATCTACCGGCAGACAGGCGGTGACGGCGCCATTGATATCAGCGACGGGAAAGTGCATGATATAAGGATAGCGGTAAAAGATGGTTATGGTAATACGTCGGAACTGGAAACCAAAGTCCGTTGCCTGGCGCCCGTGAAAAAGGCTCCCCCGCCGGGGAAAATGTATTACCCGGGCATGCTCGATGGGTTTGAATCAGCCGCCTGCGAGTTTTATATCGGGGAAAGCTGCCTTTACGATTCCGTACACATCGTTTATCATGAAACGGCTGCCACCTCGCCGCAGGCAGTATCTTCGGTACACAGTATCGGGGCTGCATGGATTCCATTGCAGGATTATATGCTGGTGCGCATCAAACCATCCGTTCCCATAAATGAGGCATTCCGCGACCGCATCGTGATGCAGCGCTTCGCCGGCACGCATAAGGAAGTAACCAAAGTAGAATGGCAAAAGGAATGGGCCGCGGCTAAGTTTCGCGAAATGGGCAGTTTCCAACTGCTGCTCGATACCACGCCTCCCGTTATTACCGCCGGCTTCGCGGAAGGCGCCAACCTCGGCAAGGCCACCCGGATCGTCATCAATGTGCATGATAACCTCGGTGCCTATGGCGGCTTCCGCGCCCTGCTCGACGGTAACTGGCTGCGATTCACCAACGACAAAGGCCTTGCTTTTATATATAATATGGATGAAAAATGCCCGCCCGGCTCCCATATCCTCGAAGTAAGCGCCACCGACGAAGCCGGCAATACCGCAAAGAAAACCTTTCGATTTATTCGCTAAACCCGTTGACCGTTGTTCGTTGCCCGAAATCGACGCAAAAGCCGGCCAACGAACAACAGGCAACGAACAACGCTCTATATGCTCCATTTAAAAGAAGACGATAAAGCCCCGTCATTCACCGGTACCGATCAACATGGCAATAAAGTTTCGCTGAAGGATTTCAAAGGACGGAAACTAATCCTCTATTTTTATCCGCAGGACGACACGCCCACCTGCACCAAGGAGGCCTGCAATCTCAGGGATAACTGGGCAAAACTTCGCCGTGCCGGCATTTCCGTGGCGGGCGTGAGCGT
>DASYCT010000320.1:0-6808 GCA_036500065.1 Chitinophagaceae bacterium
CATCAGCTCGGCGTATGTGGGGCTCATCCCAAGCAGCTATGGTACGAGCAACCTGTATATTTTCAACAGCGGTACGCATGAAGCGGTATTACAGGTGAACCTTGACGAAAACTATAAAGTAAAGATCGATGAGCTGAAAGACGAATTGCGCCGGAATATTGCGAAGGACATTCCCGAGCTGGCTGTTTCATTTGAGCCGATAGACCTTACGGAAAAGATCATGAGCCAGGGCGCAGCTACCCCCATCGAGGTAAGGGTGGCCGGCAAAGACATGAAGGACATCGAAGGCTATGCTTACCGGCTGGTGAAAAAGCTGAAAGATATTGCTTACCTGAGAGATGTACAGATTGCACAGCCGCTGAAATACCCGGTTATCAAAATAGACCTTGATCGGTTGAAAGTAGCACAGATGGGACTGGATGTAAACCAGGTAGCCCGTTCCGTTACCGATGCCACCACTTCCAGCCGCTTTACCGAAAAGAACCAATGGCTGGACGAAAAGGTAGCGTATACCTACCAGGTGCAGGTGCAGATACCGGAATATATCATGACCGCGGTAAGCGACCTGAAGGAAATTCCACTGGTACGGGGGCAGTCAAGACCGGTGCTGGAAGATGTGGCCCAATTCTCTATCGATACCGTTCCCGGCGAATATGACAGGGTAGGTCCGAGGCGGTTTTTGACGGTAAGGGCCAATATCAACCAAAAGGATCTCGGGACGGCTACAACGGATGTGCAGCAGGCGATCAAATCATTGGGTGAACCGCCCCGGGGGCTGGTAGCCGAACTGAAAGGTACTTCAAGCCTGCTGGTAGAAACATTGGATAGTTTGCAAACGGGGTTGCTGATCGCCATCGTGGTCATATTCCTGTTGCTGGCGGCCAACTACCAGTCGTTCAAATTATCGTTTGTGGTGTTGACAACGGTACCGGCGGTCATTATGGGTTCCCTTGTTATGTTGCTGCTCACCGGCTCAACGCTCAACCTGCAATCGTATATGGGCATGATCATGTCGACCGGCGTATCGGTGGCCAACGCCATATTAATTGTGACCAATGCGGAGAAACTGCGGCCCGAATACCGGGACGCTACCAAAGCAGCGGTAGTAAGCGCCTCTATCCGGCTGCGCCCCATTCTTATGACCAGCCTCGCCATGATCGCCGGTATGATACCGATGGCCAGCGGGTTGGGAGAAGCAGGCGATCAGACCGCGCCGCTTGGACGGGCCGTTATCGGCGGATTGATATTTTCAACACTGGCCGCGCTGCTGATACTGCCGCAGGTATATGCCATCGTGCAACGCAAAAGCAGTTATGAATCGCCTTCATTAATGCCGGAAGACGAAGCAGGGATATAAACGGGTAAAATAAAATCAGTTCAATCGCTAAAGAAATAAGTATGAAAAAATATAGCGTCTTAATCGTTGTCATCGCATTCGCCGCCTGCCACCAGCAGGAAAACAAGCAGGCAGATAAACCAGCCCCTGCCGCAAAGCAATGGGAGTTGGGGGAAGTAGTGGAAAAACCGCTTTCATCCTCCATTAACCTGCCGGGAGAGCTAAGGCCGTTTGAAATCGTGCAATTATATCCTAAAGTAAATGGCTTTGTGAAGGAGGTATCGGTGGACCGGGGTTCCGTAGTACACAAAGGGCAGGTATTGCTTCGCCTGGAAGCGCCCGAAATAGAACAGCAATATTATGCGGCCAAATCAAAATACCTGCAGGTATATGCGATGTTCCTGGCCAGCAAAGACGGTTATGAGCGTCTTGTGATGACCAGCAGAACGCCGGGCACCGTGCCCGCGCATGATCTCGAAATGGCCCGTACGAAGATGATGGCCGACAGCGCCATGAGTGAGGGCGAAATGGCCAATTACCGGGGACTGGATGCTACGAGGAATTATCTTGTCGTACAGGCGCCGTTTGACGGTGTCATTACCGAACGCAATGTACACCCCGGTGCATTGGTGGGTCCTAATCTCAAGACCGACGACAAGCCCATGCTGGTGCTGGAAGAACAGAGTAAGCTGCGACTGGTGGTGAATATACCGGAAGTGTACAGCAACGAGTTGTCGGACAAATCGGTTATTTCCTTCCAGGTAAGCACGCTGCCGGGAAAGATTTTTAAAGGGACCATCAGTCGTTCCTCGGGGTCGCTTAACTCGCGCTACCGTTCCGAAGCGGTTGAAATAGATGTTAACAATGCACAACGGTTGCTGAAGCCGGGCATGTATGCGGAAGTGATTTTGCCGATTGAGCGGAAGCAGCCCTCGCTGGTCGTCTTAAAATCCGCCATCGTTACCTCCACCGAAAGGAAATACGTGATTTGTGTAAAAGAAGGTAAATCCGAATGGGTGGACGTACAAGAGGGCAATACGAGAAATGATTCCACAGAGATTTTTGGCGAGCTGCACGCGGGAGACAAGGTGATAACGAATGCTACCGACCAAATAAAAAACGGGGTGGCCATCAAATAAACGCCGGGTTTCATGCCGGTAAAAGAAGGCATCAAAATATAGATACAGAAACAGGAAATCAACACAAGAGGGGAGCCGCTTTGACCCTCCGGTTTTGCACCGGGTCAAAGCAGCTCCCCTCTTTTTGTAAAGCCTCGCCGGCGATTAATGACACAAAACAAGTGTCTCGTATAACATATTGATTATCTATGTATTATAATGTGTTTTCTATAAGGCTTAACATTAAGGTAATATTCCCTTAACATTCCGGTCATTGCACAAGTGTTGCTTTGCACGTCGAATTAAACACAAATACCAAGACATTTATGAAACTGAAAATTGTCTCCCTAGCTTTCGCAACTGCACTTTTCTTTCTATCAACGACTGGCCTTAATGCCCAGGTATCTTTATTGAATTCAGACTCTGCTTACAAGGCAGCCGTTCCCGGTTCCGGTAGAATATGGGGCTATATGTTTGGTGATGCTTATTACAAACCACACAGCGATTCGCTTATCCGCGGTGGAAGCAATCAATACTCCGGCATCCCCAAAAACAGGACCGCTTTCCAGTTCCGCCGTATTTACCTGGGATATGATTACAACATCACCAGCAAATTCTCTACTGAATTACTATTAGCTGCCGAAGATAATTTCCCTTCCGGCAACGCTCCTTCCGCTACGCCTGCCGTCGGCGGTGATGAATTACTGAACAACAAACTGTCTTTTTATATCAAGGTGGCCGACATCCGTGTGAAGAACATCTGGAAAGGTACCGACCTTCTCGTAGGCCAGATATCTACTCCCGCTTTCCCCGGTCTTTCGGAAAAAGTCTGGAGCTACCGCTCTGTCGAAAGGACTATCGCCGATATCCGCCGTACACCTTCTTATGATTTGGGTGCAGCACTCCAGGGTACGTTTGACCCCGCTACCAGGAACTTTGGTTATGACCTGATGGTAGGCAACGGAAGCAGCGCCAAACCCGAAGGCGATAATTTCAAATGGTTCTATGGCGATATATATGCCTATGCCGCCAACAAGAAACTGGTATTCGACCTCTATGCTGATTATGAAAGACTGAACTGGACGTCCACATGGCACCACTCACGCCAGATGCTGAAAGGCTTTATCGCCTACAACAGCTCGGCTACGGCAAAAACCATGAACCCCGGCACCGGTTTTACCATCGGCGTGGAAGGTTTTATCAACAACATGAAAAAGGACATGATCTCCAATAAGATAGCCGGCGGAGCCGATACCCTGGACAACAGCGCCAACGGTCTGTCGATGTACATCCACGGCGATATCGTTCCCAATAAGCTGCGTTTCTTCGCCCGCGTGGACCTCTACAACCCTATGACCAAGATCGATAACAGCAAATACAACCTTTACAAAGGCAATACCGGTAACTACAACGACAATTCATGGACAGGCGTTGCCGGCGGCGCCACCACTGCCACCAACGATGAAACCTACAAGCAGACATTCATGACAGCTGGTTTGGACTTCCACCCTGCAAAGAATGTACACTTTATGCCCAATGTGTGGTACAACGGTTACAAATCACAGATTGGCAATAATGTTAAAGACCATGACCTGGTATTCAGATTAACCTTCTTCTTTGCCTTTGGCAAAAATTACGATAACGGCGGTTTCTAAGAAATTAAACCCAAATAAAGTAAAATCATGAAAAGTTTTTTTAAAAATGCCAAACAAGCCGTTGCAGCCGCTGCCCTGTTAGTAGCTGCCACCGCAGGCGTTCAAACAAAAGCAGTTGCCCAGGATGATAAAACCCTGTTGGGCGCGGGTAGTACCTTCATCTATCCCCTGTTCTCCAAGCAATTTGCAGAGTACAACACCAAAACCGGTATCCAGGTGAACTACCAGTCCATCGGTTCGGGTGGCGGTATTCTCCAACTGACCAACAAAACCGTTGACTTCGGCGCTTCCGATGGTCCGCTGAATGCAGAGCAAACCACTAAACTGGGTGTTCCTGCCCTTCACATTCCGATGGCTTCCGGTGCTGTTGTCATCACATACAACCTGCCCGGCGATAACAACCTGATCAGCCTTACACCTGCTATCATTGCAGATATTTTTCTTGGAAAAATCACCAAATGGAACGATGCCCGCATTACTTCCATCAATAAAGGTGTGAATATCCCCGCGCTCCCGATTCTTGTTGCCCACCGTTCCGATGGCAGCGGCACCACCAACATCTTCACCAACTACCTGTCGAAAGTCAGCCCCGAATGGTCTACCAAAGTAGGTTCCGGCGGTGCTGTTAACTGGCCTACCGGCCTCGGCGGCAAAGGCAATGAAGGCGTTGCCGGCGTGGTAAAACAAACACCCGGTTCGATTGGCTATGTAGAACTGATCTACGCCTTGCAGAATAAAATGGATTATGCAAAAGTGCAGAACAAGAAAGGCGTTTTCATCGTGCCTTCCCTTGCTTCTGTTACTTCCGCCAGCAATGTAACCCTTCCCGATGATGCAAAAATCTTCCTGACGGATACAGATGCAAAAGACGGTTATCCCATTTCCGGTTTTACCTGGGCGCTGATCTATAAAGAACAGAATTACAATTCACGTTCGGCAGACAGGGCAAAGAAATTATTGACATTGCTGTGGTGGAATATCCACGACGGGCAGCAATTCACCAGCGCATTGAATTACGCGCCATTGTCAAAAGAAGCAGTTAAGGTCGCAGAAAAGATCCTTAAATCGGCCACTTACAATGGTAAGCCAATCCTCTAAATAGTTGGTGCGATAAAAGAATTAAGAGGAACCATTTTTAATTGGAAATTACCCGTGGTAAATCACTTCGGGTAATTTCGTGTAAACCTGACTATATGTCTGAAGTAGCTGAGAGTATGGAACTAAAAACAACACAAAATCCCCTCGGGCAAATCCGGTTAAACATAACCAAACGGTCGTTTGGACAGATCCGGGTAGAGAGTGTTTTTAAAAAGACATTGGTGCTGGTAGCCGTGTTGATGGTGGTAATTGTGCTTGCCATCATGCTTACGCTGATTATATATTCAGTTCCTTCTCTCAAATCCTTAGGCATTAAATTTTTATGGGGCAAGACCTGGGACCCGATCACGAATGTGTATGGCGGGTTCCCCTTCCTGCTGGGCACCCTGCTGACTTCGTTCCTGGCCCTTATCATCGCGATCCCTTTTTCATTCGCCATTGCCATTTACCTCGGTGAATACAATCCCAAGGGGGCCTTGTCCAATTTTTTAAAAAATACCGTTGAGCTAATAGCAGCCGTTCCCTCTGTTATCTATGGCTTTTGGGGATTACTTGTACTGGTGCCAATGGTCCGCACGCTGGAAATGAAACTCGGTGTGCTGCCCTATGGCATCGGTATTTTTACCGCCTCGCTGATACTGGCCATCATGATCATTCCTTACGGCGCATCGCTGGGAAGGGAAATGATACAGATGGTGCCCCTGAATTTAAAAGAAGCGGCCTACGGCCTCGGCGCTACCCGCTGGGAAGTCATACGCAATGTAGTTATCCCCTATGCAAAATCCGGTTTATTGGCCGGTATCCTCTTATCGCTGGGCAGAGCGCTGGGCGAGACAATGGCCGTCACCATGGTCATTGGTAATACCAACGCGATACCTACCAGTATTTTCGGTCCCGGCAATACCATGGCCAGCGTCATCGCCAATGAATTTACCGAGGCCGATCACACCTTGTACCTGTCGGCGCTGATAGAACTGGGCCTGTTCCTGTTCGTGGTGACGGTAGTGATCAACATGATTGGCAAACGAATTATCAAACGATTTACAAACGAGTAGTTATGCAGGATGTAAATATCAAATCGAGGCTCCGGGTGAGCAAGGCGCTGCAGGTGCTGATTATCGTTTTCGCATTCCTGATAACGGTTCCCCTACTGGCAATTATCGTCTATATCTTCCGGGAAGGTATTACCAAAATTAACTGGACCTTCCTGACACATATACCCAAACCCGTGGGTGAAATCGGCGGAGGTATCGTCAACGCACTGTTGGGCAGTTTGATTGTCGTAGTGTTGGCTTCCGTCATCGCCATTCCACTGGGCATCATCTGCGGTATCTACCTGAGTGAAAACAAAACCAGCCGACTGGCTTACTGGAGCCGGCTGTCGGTGGACATCCTCCAGGGCGTTCCGTCGATTGTAATTGGTATCGTCGTTTATTTCTGGATCGTAAAACAGATGGGCACTTTCTCCGCTTTCTCGGGTAGCATCGCACTGGCTATTATGATGTTCCCTATCCTGGTGCGATCCACGGAAGAAACGCTGAAGATGATCCCTGCTTCATTAAAAGAAGCAGGCCTGGCGCTGGGCCTGCCTTACCATAAGG
>DASYCT010000321.1:0-4721 GCA_036500065.1 Chitinophagaceae bacterium
CTTGTGCCATCCGGATGAAGGCGGCGATGTCGTTGTTCTCCGTAAAATCGAAACGCCCCTTCTCGGGCTCGCTGACGTTCCAGAATACGTAGGTGCCAATGGTGTTCAGCCCCATGGCCCGGGCCATTCGCATCCGGTCGCGCCAGGCTTCCCGTGGGATACGGGTATAATGCATCTCACCGGAAATGATCTGGAAGGGTTGGCCGTCAAGCAGGAAGGATTGCCTGCCAAGGGTGAATTCATGCCGTACGCCCCGCCGGGGTGTGGGATCTCCCGGGCCTCCGGGAGAAGCGGGCCGGGCCGTGGAATGGACTGATTGGTCAGCGGAATGTGGCTGGGCCACAGGATAGACAACGGCGCTCAACAACAGGCAAGACAGGAAGCCGGAAAGAATGGTACCATGATTGTTCATACGATTGGTAAATTAATCGCAAATCATGGACTGCATGGGGGACTTTCCCTTAAAATAAGGGGGATAAATTGGTAATCAGGTGTATCTCCAGCCGGTAGGGTGGGCCAGAGGCGGTTACGGGAGACAGCTAACTTAGGGATGAGGCTTGCTAAAAAACCGGGGGATTAAAAATCTGAGTTTGTAAGCGGAACAAACTAAAAAACCGCGGGCCGCTCAGCTTTTTTCATTTTGAAGCCTCAACCCCATACCGTATTGCCGCTTCAAGGATATCGATGTTTATATCTTTTAGCGTTTTGAACTTAATACAATAACCGGTCACGCTTGCCTTGCCTATCTTTTTTCCAAACGTTTGGGCTAAGTATGTCTTATCCTCGATACCAAGGATATAGACAGAGATACCGGTTGTGTTTGCACTCAAACCAATTTGATAAAACTCCCTGGTTGTTCCATCAGCATATTTTATGTTGTAAAATCCATATCCTATATTGGGGTTGGAAACAGTTTTATTTTCACTGTTTTTACCATCCAGGAACCATAATTTACATCCCGGTAATACCTGGAGTATGAACCTGTGCAACTCCTGCATGTCACTACGTTTTGGTTCAGGCTGGCTGGTAATATACTTTTTGATTTGTTCTTGTACGCTCATATAAAATATTAAATTTAGTTAAGGTCACTCCGGCATAACCAAAGATTTGTTTCCCAAATGTACCGCGTCCTTTCTGAACTCACGAAGGGGTTAATGCGACAATTCAAGGGGGAGATCACGACAATCCTTATTTTGCCCGGTATTGGTTATATTTGGAACAGGCGACTATAGGTAAACAAGTAAACGTAACTATTATTGAGACCGATTAAACTTTTGCTGCTTTTCGTTCCACTGGGTTTGTTATCCGCGATCTGCTTTGCGCAAAAAAGTAAAACGTCCTTGCATTCAACAGGCCGGCACTGGCTACAGGTTTCAGGCGATCGGATCGTCAATCAAAAAGGCGATACCGTCTACCTGCGTGGCTTCGGGCTCGGCGGAATGCTGCATATGGAGAATTTTATTGACGGCTATCCTGCCAATGAAGAAGCCATGCGGGAGGGACTGAAGAAGCTGTTGGGAGAGAAGAAGTACAACCTGTACTTCGATACTTTCCTCAAAAGCTATTTTACGGAACCTGATGCAGCTTACATTCATAGTCTCGGGCTGAACCTTGTTCGCATACCCATCAACTATCATCTTTTTGAAGATGATATGAACCCCGGGGTTATAAAAGCAGGAGCGTTTGCTTACCTCGATAGTGTAATAGCAAGATGTGCCCGGCACCAGGTCTATACCATCATCGACCTGCACGCCTTGCCGGGAGCACAAAATCAGCACTGGCACAGTGACAACCCCACGCATGTGGCCTCCTTCTGGATATACAAGGAGTTCCAGGACAGGGCCCTTCACCTTTGGGAGGTAATAGCCCGGCGATATAAGAATCAACCCTGGGTGGCCGGTTACGACCTAATCAACGAGCCGGCGGAGCCCACCGGTAAAAAACTTTTCCCTTATTACAAAAGACTGCGGGATGCTATTCGAAAGGTCGACAACGACCACATTCTTTTCCTGGAAGGTGATCGCTATGCAACGGAATTTGACCGGTTTACCGAAGTATGGGATAACGTGGTTTATGCCAATCATGATTATGCTACGCCCGGTTTTATTTCGGGCGGGGATTACCCCGGTTACAGCAACGGCAGGTATTATGACAGGGACACGCTTGAAAAAGATTTCCTTGGTAAAAGCGAGTTCATGTTTTCGCATCATGCACCGTTGTGGGTAGGCGAGTTTGGGCCGGTATATACAGGAAATGCACAAAAAGATGAGATGCGCTACCAGGTGCTGAAAGACCAACTGGCGTACTACAAAAAATACAAGGTAAGCTGGTGTATCTGGTTGTATAAAGATATGGGCTTGCAGGCCCTCCTGCACCAGGAAGAAACTACTCCTTACATGGAGCTGGTTGCTAAATTTCTTTCCCGCAAGGATTCGCTGGGAGCTGACGCATGGGGATCTACGGATAAAAATATCCGGCAGGCAATCGCACCACTGGAGGAATTATTTAAAAAGGAGTTTCCCGGCTATGATCCTTACCCAGGCGGCCAGCAACGGGAGATAGCCCTTTTGATAAGGCATATATTGATTGCAGATGCATTGGTGCCTGAATACTGCAACCTGTTCGGGGGGCTGTCTGAAGAACAGCTGGTTGTGCTGGCGCAGTCCTTCCGGTTTGAAAATTATGTGAAACGAACGAGGCTGGAAGATATATTGACGGGCAGGGAAAAATGAGTATTCCCCGCACCGGGGCGTAGGCTGTGCCCACGCTATTTTTAATAAAAGGATTACCGAAGTAATCCTTTTGCTTTTTTACAACCCTTTGCCAAATGCGGGATTATTTCCCTGCTTCCCCGATCACTTCTGTATTCAGCCGGATATACTCGTCGCTTTTTGCATCGATGGCCATTTTCACGCCTTCCTTCGCTGTTGCAATGGCGGCGCTTTTATCCCCCTTCTTTAACAGGACACGGGCTTTCCACAGTTTTGCGACCATAGGAGGCAAATTAGGTATTGTTTGGAGTTGGTTGGCCCATTCCAACGCCTGGGTCATGTCCTTGTTGTTATTCCAGTAATAGATGACGGCCTCGTAATAGGGTTTTTTATCCGTCTTCATGGCCGAGTCGATCCGCGCCATTACTTTCGTGTCGATATCGCAGGTCATGTGTATTACCAGGAAACTGTTCTCCCACAACAGGTGCAGTTCCCCGCTTGTCGGGTACATGTTTTCGAACTGCAGGGTAAAGGTCTCCACGGGTCGCGGCAATTTTACAGGCTTAACGGTGAAACGCAGGAAGTCATCCCCCTGGTTGTAGGTATAAGCACCCCATTGTTTGGCGTTCTTGCTCAGGATAAAGGTCCATTGGTTTTCTCCGGGTATGCTGAACAGGCCATAGGTTCCGGCGGGGACTTTATTGCCTTCGATCGTGACATCGTCGCTGAATTTTATGACGGTAGCCGAATTGGCGCCGGTACGCCATACTTTATTATAAGGTTCAACGTACCCGAAGATCTTGCGGCCTTTGGTGTTGGGCCTGGAATAGGTTAAGGTGATTGAGCCTAAGCCGAATCCCTGGGTAATCGTTTGGCTGGAACTCGGTGGGGGAGTGATCTGAGCCTGGCCGTTGAAGGACGAAAGAATAATGGTAATGGCAAGAAAGCAGTACAGTTTCATGTTGGTGTTTTGGGCGCAATTTATTGAAAATTGTCCATTTTAGTACGAAGCTGAAATCATTGGTATTCAATGCTTTTTAATGAAATAGTTCGTGCCTCCATTATTGGGGTTTTCTACTTTCTGCGCTTTCTTCCCGGTCTAACCGAGGTTTTGGTTCTTCCGGCAAGGGTTGAAAAAATAATAATGGAGTTAGAAAAACCGTTTAACATAGGCAGTATCCGGTTTTGCCGGCAATAACTATCAAAACAGCAACTAATAATCATGAAAACCCTACTTACACTACTCTTATTTACCGGGATCGCCCATGCCGCTTTCTCCCAAACGAAACCTATTTATTTTCATGCTACCAAATCCTCTTTCAAATTGCACGAGAAGGATAAGCTCAGCCCTCCTATAGACTGCAATGATATCTTTATCCTCAATGGAACACAAAAGGAAATACTGGTGTTGAGTGAAACAGGGAGGGTATATACAATAATAGATCAACAACACCAGCAAGCGGCAGATGGTGAATTGCTCCTGCTAACGGCGAAAGACAGGAACAACAATATTGTCCATTTTTTTTTGGCGAGTATAAATAAGGGCGGGGGGAAATTTGACCATACCCTGGCAATGATAAACGAGGATAAATCAGGCTTTTATTACGAAGGAGTGGCCAGGGACGTTTTCTAACATCCACATTTTCTCTCGTTGTCGCCCAGTCCTTGTTTTTTTATTTCCCAGATTTTTTCCGATCTTGTTAAGACATTAATTATCAGGATCTGTATGATTCAAATCCTACAGCAACAATACACACTGGTACAACACACCCGGTCAATTGTCTTCAGTTTCCTTACAAACGAAGTGAAGGATGAACTGAATACGCCGGTACCCCCCTTTGACAATAAAACCATCTGCAACCTGCTTGAGCACAACGCCATTTGCTATTACAATTGGCTGGCTTGTTTTGCCATGCAAAAACCTGGGCTGGCCGCACAAAATAATACTACCATGGATGATATCCATCGATTGTATTCCCACGTGGACGATACGGTGGCTATCTTCCTCCA
>DASYCT010000322.1:0-3697 GCA_036500065.1 Chitinophagaceae bacterium
TCAGTATCGACGGGGTTATAAAAGGATTCACCGTGAGCGCATCGCCCAACCCTTTCCGTGACCATGTTACGGTAAACATAGAAAGTAATTCGGATGAATCCCTGTCAATGCTGCTTATCAACAGCGAAGGAAAAATAATCAGCAGGAAAAACGTAAACATTAACAGCGGTACCAGCACGTATTATTTCAACGATTTGCAATACCTTCCCGCAGGCATTTATTTTATGAGCATCAACAGGAAGAACGCGACCAATAAGATGGAACTGGTCAAACAATAGCACAGGCAACATAGTTCTCCCCGAAAAACCATACATAACACCCATTCAAAACCCGCTTCGAAAGCGGGTTTTTTAATTAGTTCCTGTATGGTTGTTTTATTGCAGTAACGGCTTTATCCTATTTTAACTTCTTTCAGGCTTACCATCCTGCTCTCTTCCACATCCCATATTTTCAACCGCAGGCAGGCATAGACCTCGCTTAGTTTGAGCGACGTTTTTTTGCATTGCTGCAATTCGGGAAAATGGTTCATCACTTCCGGCAGGCGGTAAAAGGGGATTTTTGCATTGAGGTGGTGAATATGATGGTAACCGATATTGGCCGTGAACCATGCCATAACGGGGTTCATCACCATATAGCTGGAAGATTCAAGCGCCGCTTTGTCGTAAGCCCATTCTTTATTGCTGCTGAATTTAACCCCGGGGAAGTTGTGCTGTGCATAAAACAGGTAGGCTCCCAGCCCAAAAGCAATCAGGAAGGGAAAAAAGAACAATAAGAACCATACCTGCCAGCCGAGAAAAATAAAGAAACATACCGAAGCCACTACATGCAGCACGAGGGCCAGCAGTGCATCGAGGTGACGGCGGGGACAGCTTAAAAACGAAGCCAGGCACATGCCGACGATAAACATCGAAAAATAGCCCAGCCCGATGGTGACCGGGTGGCGTACGGTCAGGTAGCCGAGCTTTTCCTTGCCCGTCATATTGAGAAATTTCTGCCGGGTGGCAATCGGGTAAGAGCCGATGCTGGCACTGAATAATTTGGAATTGTGCTGGTGATGGTGGTCGTGCGAGCGCTTCCAGATACTCGGAGGGGCGAGCATATAGAGACCGAAAACGGTCATGATCGCGTCGGCCAGCTTCGATTTGGTCAGGATGGTATGGTGCTGGTGGTCATGGTAAATAACAAACATACGTACCAATAACAGACCGGCGAGCACGCTGCTCACGATCTTAAGCGCCATATACGGGATAAAGACAGTGCCGCAAAGGCACAGGACGAGGAAGGACAGCGTACTGATGGCATACAGCCAGCTTTTGCTTCGTATCTCTTTTGCAAATGGCTTCGTAGCCAGAATCAGGTTTTTACCACACAACATAATGAATATCGGTATTTTTTGTACGCAGGTTAAAATCAACTCTTTAGGCCCGCTTATGCTTCCATCTCCGATGTGTCCACAACCAGGTTTCCGGCTGTTCTCTTATATCTTTTTCCAGTCTTTTGGTATGCGCTTCTGTTATTTCTCCTTCATTTGCCAGGTAGGGCGGCATTTTCAGGGTGTCGGCCGTTAACGTATAGTACCCTCTTTTTATTTTTTTCACGCACACATAAACGATGGGGTATTTCATCTTCTGTGCTATCTTCTCGGTGCCCATGAAAACAGGAGTGTCCTGGTTTAAAAAACTCATCCACCAGGCCTTGTCCGGCAGCGGCGCCTGGTCGGCAATAAAAGCGGTAGCGTTCAGTTCATCCCTTTTCTGCAGCATGTCACGAAAGGTATCTTTCATGGCTATCAGCTTAGTGCCAAATCTCGTGCGCATTTTCACCACCAGTTTGTTAAAGTAAGGATGACTGAGCGGGTGGTAGATCACGTACAACTGCTGTTTGCAGCAAAGACTGAACGTATTGCCCGCCCACTCCCAATTGCCTTTATGGCCCATTACTATGATAAGGCTTTTATTTTCCGCTGCAAAATCATTGAAAAGCTTTGTCGCCGCGGGTTCCAGCACACAATGCTTCAGCATGGCCGCGGGGCTGATGGTAAGGGTCTTGAATGTTTCGAGGAACAGGTCGCAGAAATATTTGTAGAAGCTACGACAAATAACGCGTATCTCCTGTTCTGTCTTTTCGGGAAATGAATTGCGGAGATTGGCCAGGACTACTTTTTTCCGGTAGCCTACAACATGGTATATCACGAAGAAAAAACCATCGGAGATGATGTAAAGCACCCTGAACGGCAGCAGGGACAGCAGGTAAATAAATGGCAAGGCTATGTAATAGCTTATCAGAGCGAACAAATTAGTGGATATTAAGTTTCGCGCTAAAGATAACCATTGACAGGCTACAATCATACCCCGGGAGGGTTAATATTCTGATAACCTTGCTAATAGCTGGTTAAAGCGGGTAAAATAGCAGCTACATCGTCAAAATGTGGGAAAATTGTCAGCTATTTCTTAGGTACTACATCCCCCATAATCCAGGGGTCCATCACCGGGGCAGCTAGTTCCCCGGCAATATAACAGGGAAACAACAGCTTCATCAATCTTGCCCTCAGTTCCTGCAGATCCCGGTTTTGCTTTTGACGTTTTTGGTCTGTATGTTCAAAATTAAAGAAAGCATTTTCCTTTAGCAGGCTGGAAGCCTGTGGTTTGTTGCCCGCCCTGTTCAGTTGTTGATCCAACTCATTCGCCCCAATCGGTGTTAACACAACCGGCGGATAATCCTTCGGCTGTATATTGTCCATCGAATAGAAGAACGCCTGTTCGCCTTTATACCCGATACATACCAGTTTATAGCGCATCAGTTCATCCAGCTTTTCGGTATATTTTCCATTGGAACCGGGCAGTCGCATAAAACTGTTCAATGGATCGGGCAGCAGGTACACATACAGCCGGTCATATTCACTGGCTGACGACACCTGCAGGGAAACAGGAAGATATTGGATGATCGCCTTCTTGCCGGTTTGTACATCCAGGTAGTCAAGGGAGGTGCGTTCGCTCGTGGAAGCGGTCACCGCCCTGTCTATATTACACCAGCCCGTAGTAATCACCTGCACCCGGTACACCCCTTCCACTATCCAGCCCGTGCGCGGCAGAGACATACTGGTATTGTACCCCAACTGCCGTATCGCCTCTTTGAAATTCAATTCCACCTCTTCCTCAAAATTCTGCTCCATCCTCGCTGTTGAATCGTCCCGGTGTTCCCGCGTTTTCACGCCGGCCACCCTGTCCTGTTCAGCCTGCCTGTTCCAATATTCATTTTGCACTTTTGCAATAGCTTCGGTGTACGCCCTGGTTTTCATTTCATAGTATTCCCGCAGGCGTCGCAACTGTCCCTGCCCGTTTTTTACCTTGCCATCATGACGTGCGGCAAAGCGTAGGAACACATCCCTTACTTCATCAGACACATGTTGCTGCCTGAAAACCATCATATCAATATCATACAGGGATTTATCGAGGTTATTGACATACAGATCCAACAGTGCATTCATACCGATTCTATGAAGCCAGTACAGCCGTTCTTCAAATTCATGGGTAGACAAGAGCGTGTTCTGGTATTCATTGCTCCAGATGGTTTTGATTTTAGCAGGGTTAATGCCGCAATCGTGAAAATGATAATAGAGAGAAGTATCCCCGCCATAAAGATTCTTTCCCCTGTCAACAGTAGAATCCTGCACCTGGAAAAAAGAACTGTCCGGGTC